>CALUSN010000023.1 GCA_944323435.1 Candidatus Gastranaerophilales bacterium
TACATGGTTTACGGCATTTTTCCCAAAAAACTTTAATATTTTTGCCCTGCCTGTATAAAATTGTTACATTTCGTAATATTATTTTACCCTTCTGGATTAAGAAATATTTTTTTTAATATGATATCCTTATTTTTATGAAGAGAGTTATAACTTTAATAATTATTCTTATATTTTTAGGGATTCTGGCAAAAGCGTGTATCAGGCAGGATATTCCATATACATTTCCAAAAAGAATTGAGAAGCACGATTTGAAGGAAATAAATTATCCGCCGAATGAAAAAAATGTGACAATTAACGGTGTGGATTACCTGCAATCTCAGACTCCTGTTGGAAAATTTGGCGGAGAACTTATAGTATCTACAATAGGAGAAGGCCCTAAGACATTTAATCCTTGTAATACAAAGGATGCAACTTCCCAGGAGATGGCGGGATTAATGTATGACGGGCTTGTAAAGACAAATCCGAGAACAGGTGAAGTTGAGCCGCTTCTGGCTAAGTCATTTGAAATAAAAGGGAATGATTATTTTATACACTTACGAAAGGGTATAAAATGGACTGACGGAAAACCGATTACTGCTGATGATGTTATGTACACTTATGAGGAGATTGTGTTTAAAGGACTTGGGAATCCTTCGACAATGGATGCTATGAAAGTCGACGGCAAGCTTCCTGAGTTAGTAAAGATTGACGATTATACAGTAAAATTTACGACCCCTAAGCCTTTTGCTCCTTTTTTGCGGCAGCTTTCATATTCAATTGTTCCAAAGCATTATTTTAAAAAATATTCTGATCAGGGCGAATCTGTTTTTAATGCCTTTTTAAGTCCGAATACACCGCCTCGGGAAATAGTATCAAACGGAGCTTTTAAATTAAAGGAATATGTGGCGGCGCAAAGAGTCGTATACGAGAGAAATCCTGATTATTATAAAATTAATACCAATAACCAAAAGTTACCTTATTTGAATAAAGTTGTTTATATGATAGTCGGTGATATGAACAACGAGATTTTGAAATTTGAAGCAAAAGAGATTGATGTATTGGGTTTGAGAGGCTCAGATGTCGCAAGATACAAGATTAGAGAGCCGGAATCAGATTACATTATATATAATATAGGACCAAATACAGGGACAATGTTTCTTGTAATAAATTTAAACAACCGAAAAGATAAAAACGGCAAACCTTATGTAGATCCAGTAAAACACAGCTGGTTTGCAAATAGAGACTTTAGGGCGGCAATTGACTGGGCAATTGACAGAAAGAGTATGGTAGAAAATATAGCCTCAGGGGTTGCTGATCCACTTTTTACGGCAGAGAGTCTGAATTCTATATATTTAAATAAATACATAAAAGGTCATCCGAGGGATTTAGATGTTGCAAGAAAAACTCTTTTT
Source organism: Candidatus Gastranaerophilales bacterium (assembly GCA_944323435.1). GTDB lineage: Bacteria > Cyanobacteriota > Vampirovibrionia > Gastranaerophilales > Gastranaerophilaceae > CAG-196. Next base: position 1,392 of record CALUSN010000023.1, read on the forward strand.
AAAGCCGGTTTTCTTGAACACAACGGAGTATTGCGTGATATGTACGGTAACAAAGTTGAATTTGATCTGTATACAAATGCCGGAAATCTTGAGCGTGAAGCACTGGGTGTTATGATAAAGCAGGATTTGGAAACTCTCGGAATGAAAGTTAACTTTAGACCTCTGGAGTTTAATTCTCTTGTAAATAAATTAACAAATACGCATGATTGGGATATGGCAATTATGGGCTTAACCGGCTCTCCTCTGGAACCTCATGACGGTAAGAATGTCTGGACATCGGGAGGAAGTCTGCATATGTTTAACCAGAGACCGCAGAATTATAAATACGATGACAGGTTAAGCTGGGAGAAAGAACTTGATGAAATATTTAAAGAAGGGGCTTTGAAGCTCTCATTTGAAGAAAGAAAACCTTTGTATGACAGATATCAAACGATTATTTACAATCAGAAACCTATAATTTATCTGTATTCTCCTTTAAGAATAATTGCAATAAGGAAAAAATTTAAGAATGTCTTTCCGACTTCGCTTGGCGGGCTAATTTACAATCTGGATGAGATTTATATTGATTGAAGGAAATAATATGGAACTATTAAAGTTTATAACAAAACGAATATTGCAGGTAATACCGCTTCTTATAATTGTTTCATTGATAAGCTTTTTTATAATAAGGTTATCTCCGGTGGATCCGCTTGCTGAACTCCGGTTAAACCCGTCTATTTCACAGGAAACTCTGGATAAAGAGATAAAAAGGCTTAATCTGGATAAGCCGATTTATATTCAGTATTTTTCCTGGGCAAAATCATTTATAAAAGGAGATCTCGGGTATACTTCAGCAGGAGAGAAAGTATCTGTAAAATTAAAAGAGCGGATTCCTAATACTCTTCTTTTGACGCTTGTTGTAATTTTTATGACATGGGCAGTCGGGATTCCGCTCGGGATTCTTGCTGCCGTAAAAAAAGAGACGATTCTTGACAGGACTCTGACTGTACTTGCGAGTGTAGGAATGGCAATTCCCTCCTTCTTCTTTGCAATACTAATGCTTATTTTTGCGGTAAAAACAGGGTGGTTTCCGGTGGGCGGGCTTACAAGTTATGATTTTAACGAGCTTTCTTTCTTCGGGAAAATTACAGATATAGCAAAACATCTGTTTTTACCGACGATTGTACTGTTTACAATATCTCTCTCCGGGCTTCAAAGACAAATGAGGGCGAATATGCTTGAAGTTCTGGATAGTGATTATGTGAAGTTTGCCCGTGCTAAAGGTTTGAGTGAGGGCAAAGTATTATTTAAACACGCATTGCGCAATGCCATAAATCCCATGATTACACTTCTGGGGTTTGAATTTGCAGGACTTTTGAGCGGTGCCGCTTTGACTGAATACGTGTTCCAGTATCCGGGGCTCGGAAGACTTATTCTGGAAGCGGTCTTGAAATCGGATATTAATCTTGTAATGGCGTCCTTGATGATGGGAACAATAATGCTTATTCTCGGGAATCTTATAGCAGATATTCTGCTTATGATTACAGACCCGCGGGTACGTACGGCAAAAGACGGGGTAAAGGGGTAGAGGGGGAATTGAGCAATGTTATAAATATAATACAAAACCTATAAATCTCATGTCATGGGGGTAAATAATTTCAATTATGAAGTAAACTTATAAGTTTGGTGTCATTGCGAGGGAGCCGTCAGAACAGCCCGAAGCAATCCGGAACATATTTGACAATTTAATAAAAAATAGATTGCCACGAAAATCAAAGATTTTCTCGCAATGACGGTTAATGGATTGCCACGGCGCTCGCGCGCCTTGCAATGACGGTGCTCTTACTTCTGAGCCTTAGGATGTAGGATGTAGGATGTGGTAAAGCTTTGATTTACCGCATCTAAAACTGAATAGATTGCCACGGCGCTCACGCGCCTCGCAATGACAGCACTCCGGCAAGTAAACTTACAAGTCCCATGTAATTCTGAACCCGATAAAAATTCAGGGGTGAAGAATCCCTAAAACTTAAAAGAGATTCTTCGGACAGACACCTTCAGAATGAAGGATAAACTAATTCTAACTATTCCTCTCCAACAAGGGATGAGGGTAAATATATAAGAGGAATTTAATGGAAATAATAAAAAAAATATTTGAGGATAAATTTGCTAAAGCGGCATTCATAATACTGGCAATTATGTATGTGATTATTCTGTTTGCGGATTTTATAGCCCCGTATTCCAATATGTATTCAAACAGAGCTATGTCTTACGCGCCGCCATCTAAAGTGTATACAATAGATGAAAACGGAAAATGGTCGCTTCCTTATACTTATAATTATATTCGAGAATATGAACCTGTCCTTATGCAGACAGTATTCAAGCAGGACAGGAGCCAAAAATATTACATAAAGCTTTTTCCGAAGGCAGAAGAATACAAATTTTTAGGCTTATTTAAGACTCAAAGGCATTTATTCGGTGTGGAAAACGGCGGTGAGTTGTACCTCTTAGGAACTGATATAAACGGCAGAGATGTTTTTTCAAGACTTCTGTTCGGCGGAAGAATTTCTATGACTGTAGGGTTTCTTGCTCTTTTGATCGTTTTCCCGATAGGGCTGATATACGGCGGTATTTCAGGTTATTTTGGCGGAATTGTTGATACTCTGATGATGAGGTTTGCAGAAGCAGTAATGGCTATTCCAAGTTTTTATCTGCTTATAATACTTGCAGCCATTCTTCCTGCCGGTATGACAAGTGTGGAACGATTTGCCTTGATTGTCGTGATTCTTGCTCTAATCGGCTGGGCAGGGTTTGCAAGAGTTGTGAGAGGAATGGTTCTGTCTATCAAGAATGAAGATTTTGTTCTTGCTGAAAAAACAATCGGAGCTTCAAATCTCAGGATAATTTTGAAACACATTCTTCCGCAGACAACAAGCTATGTAATTATTGCAATGACCTTGAGCGTTCCTTCCTATATTCTCGCAGAATCAGGCTTAAGCTTTTTAGGCTTGGGTATTCAACAGCCGGACGCAAGCTGGGGCAATATGCTTAAAGAAGCGCAGGAGTTTACGAATATTCTCTATCGTCCGTGGCTTCTGGCGCCGGGCGGGCTGATATTTATTGCTGTTCTTGCATTTAATGTTCTGGGGGATGTAATAAGAGATATCCTTGATCCAAAATCAAGAAAACGATTGTAAAAAGGGTATAAGAAAAGGGGCGGCGATTTTCAATCGCCGCCCCTTTCTATTTATTGATATAGAATCAATTATCCCAGTATGTCATCCAGATCACCCAAGATACCTTCGTGGTTTCCGCCGCAGTTACAGTTACATTCAACCTTACCAGTAATATCAACTGTAATATTGTGGTCTTTAATAGCTGCAAGTATATCATCTAATTTAGCCATTAATGCGGAATCATCATAGGCTGAATCTTTGATATTGTTAATAAGATTTATGATTGTATCCATTTTCTTCAAGATAGCCTCACTGTTAGCATTTGATAAGCTCATGAACTCATCAAGTTTATTGAGTATTGCATCAACATCTACATTGCTGCCGCCGTTGCCAAGATGTGCAATGATTTCATCTTTTGCAGCCTCAATTGTAAGTTTAATAACATCCATTTTGCCGTCAATGCTTTCAAGCAAGCTATTGTTCTTAGAAGTTAATTGCAGTAATTCGCTCAACATCTTTTCAATTGATGACAGGTCAACGGTTCCGCCTTCACCAGGTTTAATATTACTCATAGCATCAATAATTGCTGCTGTATTTTCATCCATCTTAGCAAGTACTTTTTCAAGTAAAGCTTCGAGATTTGAAGTGTCGCCGCCGCTTACTGATACATTCTTAATTGCTGTCATAATCTTATCTAATTTTTCGGCAATATTAATACCAAGTTCACTGATTGCCTTAAGTACATTCTGCTGGAATTTTTCATCCTGATCCTGCATTTTTGCAAGCAACTGAGCAACTGCATCTATCTTATCGCCGTTTGCAACGATAGCGTTAAGCAATTTTTCTAAATCTGCTTCTGAAAGACCGCCGCCGCCAACAGAGATATTCTTTATAGCATCCATAATGGCATTCAATTTTTCTGCAAATTCAGCGCCGTACTTGCCGATTGCTTCAAGAACTTTCTTCTGGAATTCAGCATTTTCATTCTGTATTTTTGCAAGTAATTCGTTTGTCGCGTCAATCTTGTCACCGTTTGCAATGATTGCATCAAGCAGCTTTTGCATATCTTCTTCTGAAATACCTCCGCAGCTTACAGAGATATTCTTTATAGCATCCATCAATGCATTTAATTGTACTGCAAATTCTGCTCCATATTTGTTAATTGCATCAAGAACTTTCTTCTGGAATTTTTCATCTTGATCCTGCATTTTTGCAAGTAATTGTGCAATTGCATCAAGCTTTTCACTGTTTACGCTGACTGCGTCCAGAAGTTTGTTGAGGACTTCGCTGTAATCAGGTCCAACCTTAGAAAGAAGTTCAAGTACCTGTTTCTGGAATTCAGCATTTTCATTCTGTATTTTTGCAAGTAATTCGTTTGTTGCGTCAATCTTGTCGCCGTTAGCAATGATAGCATTAAGAAGTTTTTCTAAATCTGCTTCTGAAATACCGCCGCCGCCAACAGAGATATTTTTTATAGCATCCATCAATGCATTTAATTGTACTGCAAATTCAGCGCCGTATTTATTAATTGCATCAAGAACGTTCTTCTGGAATTTTTCATCCTGATCCTGCATTTTTGCAAGTAATTGTGCAATTGCATCAAGCTTTTCACTGTTTCCGCTGACTGCGTCCAGAAGTTTGTTGAGGACTTCGCTGTAATCAGGTCCAACCTTAGAAAGAAGTTCAAGTACCTGTTTCCGGAATTCAGCATTTTCATTCTGTATTTTTGCAAGTAATTGATTTGTTGCGTCAATCTTGTCGCCGTTTGCAGCTATTGCATCAAGCAGTTTCTGTAAATCTTCCTGTGAAATGCCGCCGCTATTATACTGGTTCAACAATTGCTCTAACAATTTATTAGTAACATCTGTTTTGTCGTTGTTTTCTTTAATATATGCTTCAATTCTTGCCAGTGCCTCCTTGATTGCATCATTGTCAGGGAACGCTTCATCAAATTTACCTAAAATGACATCAAGTTTGCCGCTAATATCTTTTCCGATTGACTCGATTGATTTTAATAATTCAAGAATTGCTTCCAATTTGTCTTCAGGAGCATAAGCTTCAATTTCATCAAGCTTTGCAAGAATAGCGTCAAGTGTCAAATTACTATCCTGATTGATTTCAATATTTTCACCTTGCTGTTCAATGATTGTCTGGAGCATAGCCGTTAGTTTTTCCATATAGGCTTCAAGCTGTTGGGTAGAATTTATATTACCGTTCTTAATTTCATTAAGAATTTCAGTAAGCTGAGCTTTAATGCTTTCACCGTTAACTGTAATATTTTCATTAGTTGCTGCCGCAAGAGCTTCAATTGTTTGAACAGTAGAATTTATATTTGTCAGAATTTCAATAATTTCATCCTGTTTAAAATTGGATTGTTTAAGCTGCTCTGAAATTGTTTTCAGATAAGTGTTGTTGTTAACAAGCAACTGTATAACCTGATCTTTAAACTCTTCTAAAGTAAGTCCCATTTCATTGAGCTTACCCTGAAGTTCTTCTATTTTTTTAAGCAGAGCATCTATACCTTCCTTAAATGCATTAATAAGTGCACTCTGGTCTTGCGGAGGTATAGTAACATTTACAGTTGCATTGTTTTCATTATTTATATTTTCCGGTAAAACCGGCTCATCATCATCAGTACAACTTGTCAATGTGGCAGCACCTGCTACTGCAGCAGCTGTTCCGGTAGCTTTTGCGGCTGCAGGTGAAATTTTTAATAAATTCATTATTTTAGGCAGCTCCTTTGCATATTTGGCTGCTCCGATACCGCCAACAAACATCAGGGCAATATCAGCAGCATTCATATCATCGACAAAATCTGCAAATCCTTCAAGCAAAGCTCTTTCGGAACCTGTGTAATTTGCGGCAGCAGCTCTTATTTTATCAGCACCCCAGTCACCGACTTGATCTACAGCTTTTACTGCATCAGCAGCAATACCGACTGTTGCATATTTTGCAACTTTACCGGCTGTTTCTGAACCTGTAATTTCAGTCACGCCTTTTTCAACATTTTCCGCTGAATCAGCAATCATATCAGTAGCAGTACGTGTTGTAGCACCAATTAATGCTCCTGTAGTTTCCAGAAATCCATCACTGTTATTCCAGGCTTTTGCAAAATTTTGCCCGTAACCTGCAAAGTCGTTCTTGATTTTATTCCAGGCTTTTGCAAAGAATCCTTGTTCTTCCGCTTTTTCCTCATTTTCTGTTTCATCTTTTACAGAAACAAGTTTTCCATCTTCATTTACAGCAAAATGACTGCCGGTCATGCCTTCTTGTTTCAAGAAATAGGCTTCCTGCAACTGTGTACCGTCTGCAGAAAAATATTTAAAAGTATTTTTGCCGGAAGCATCCTGATAAACTTCAACTCTTCTGCCGGATTTTAGTGTAAATTCATGTACCGGTTTTCTTTCCAGACCGTCAACAGGTGCACCGCCGCCGTTCGGGTTCAGGGCTTCACTTAAATCCTCAAGTTTAACCCCGTATTTTGCAGCTGCAGCTTCCGGATTAAGTCCGTTTTGAACAGCACTAATTGCTTGTTGTAGTTTCACATTCATAGATTGTAACTCCTTTCTAAATTTTCATAACAATACAATCCTACTTTGCTATAGTTAACGGCATATTTTTTTCAAACTTTAGCAAATTTCATGTAATTGTTACAAATTTTAATAATCGGTATGTAAAATGCCGATTATCTCTTAATTCCCTCGTGTTCTATATGAATTATAAAAGTTTTTCTTTCTGTAAAAATTGACTGAATGTAAACAATTTGTTACATAAAACGATTTATAACGACAAAATACTCTAAAAGATTGATTGAAAATTTATATAAAAAATTATATTCTTTATTCAGTGAGGTTGTTCGTGAATAAACATGAATTGAAGAAACAAATTCATCATAAAGAATTACAAATGAAAAAACTACATTTACACCAGTCCTCAACGGATTTTTGTAATCAGCTTTATAATTCTTTAATACTGGAAAAAGCAGTGTTAAAGAAAGAACTTGAGGAACTTGAAAAAAATCCGTTTGCAGAGATTATAAAAAAAACTTTTGCACCTAAAAAAAAGCTTATATGCGATTATTGGAATAAATGAAGGTTTGGATTTTTTGAAATAAAATTATTTTACCGTTGTTATAGTTTATGGTATAATTTTGTAAGAGGATAAAATGTATACTATAGACTATGGTTCAAAAAAATCTATAAGAAAAGCTTTCGGCGAAGAACTTTTAAAACTGGGAGAGGAAAATCTGAAAATAGTTGCATTAGATGCTGATTTGTCAGGTTCAACTCAGACTTCTCTGTTTGCAAAAGCATTTCCTGACAGATTTTTTGACGTGGGAATTGCTGAACAGGATTTGATTACAACTGCGCTTGGACTCTCTCTTGAAGGGTTTATTCCGTTTGCAGCAACATTTGCTGTATTTGCAACAGGCCGTGCTTACGATCAAATTAGGAATTCGGTGTGTTACCAGAAGGCAAACATAAAGATTATAGGTGCTCATGGTGGTATTACAGTAGGCGAGGACGGGGCAAGTCATCAGGCGTTGGAAGATATTTCACTTATGAGAACAATTCCTAATATGACGGTTATTGTACCTGCTGATTATGAACAAACCCGTCAGGCTGTTCGTTTTGCTTCGGAATATGAGGGACCTGTATACATAAGACTTTCCAGAATGAATGTTCCTGATGTGTTTGATAAAAATTATTCTTTTGATATAAACCGTGCCGTTGTATTACAAGAAGGCAAAGATGTAAGTTTAATTGCTGCAGGCGACATTCTGACAGAAGTAATAAAAGCCGCAGAAATTTTGGAAGAATACGGAATATTTGCAGAAATTATAAACATACCTGTTATAAAACCTCTGGATTGTGCTACTATAATAAAAAGTATAACTAAAACAAAATTGGCCGTTACAGTCGAAAACCATTCAATAACAGGCGGTTTAGGGGCTGCTGTTTGTGAATGCGTTTCAGAAAAAGCACCTTGCAGAGTTGTACGTATAGGGGTAAACGATTGTTTCGGACAAAGCGGCAAACCTGAGGAACTTATGCATTATTACGGATTAGATGCTAAAAGTATTGCTAGTAGAATTATAGAGTTAAAAAAATGATACAACTAAGATCTGTTACAAAAAAATACAAAAATAATTATGCGCTTAAAAATATCAATCTCGATATTTTGTCAGGCGAATTTGTATTTATAACCGGTGCATCAGGCGCAGGTAAATCAACATTAATGAAAATGCTGTATAAAGAAGAAACTCCTACTACAGGTACTGTTCTAATCGGCGGTATAAATATCGCAAATTTGCCGCCGGAAAAAGTCCCAAATCTTAGAAGATGTATGGGTATTGTTTTTCAGGATTACAAATTGCTGCAAAATCAGACAGTGTATGACAATATTGCCTATGTTATCAGGACTCTCGGCATAAGTTCTTCCGATATAAGAACCCGCGTTACAGGCGCCTTAAAAGTCGTAGGACTTCTGGATAAAGCAAAAGCAAAACCTTCAGAGCTTTCCGGTGGTGAACAACAGCGGGTTAGTATTGCAAGAGCGCTTGTAAACGGTCCGCCATTGTTGATTGCTGACGAACCTACCGGGAATTTAGACCCTAAAAATTCCCTTGAAGTCATGCAAATACTCGAACAGATTAATCAGCGGGGAATTACGGTTATTGTGTCTACTCATGACTACACTCTTGTAGACCGCTTCCGGAAACGTGTGTTAACGCTGGAAAAAGGTGAAATAGTTAGAGATATTCAGGCAGGTACCTATGGACAATAGTAAACAGCTGTTAAAATCCCAAGTAAAAAAACATATTCCTAAAGATTGGCTATGTGAACTGCGTATTGCTTACAGAATTGTTATGGAAGCTGTTAACGACATCAAGCGTACCGGCATAATAAATCTTGTCATTATAACAACAATGGCTGCTATATTAACACTGTTTGGCGTACTTTTCAGATTTACACTGTCTTTATCGACATTTGCAAATGAACTAGGCAATGTACTTGAGATTTCTGTGTATCTTAAACAAAATACGGCACCTTCAATTGTCAAAGACAGAATAAATGAGATTAAACATGTAAAATCAGTTACGCTTAAAACAAAAGAAGAGTCCTGGAACAGTTTAAAACAGGAATTAGGGCTGCATGATATTACAAATCCGCTCCCAGACACGCTCAGAGTAAAAGTCGATAAGCCAGAAAATATCGGCGAAGTGTTTAATCAGATAAAGACAATTTCCGGAGTTGAAGATATAGGGTATGCAAAAGAACTTGCAAAGAAAATGCAGGTGTTGACGAATGTTGTTAATACAACCATGGTCTTTGTAATAATCATATCTGCTGCTTTAACTATTACAATAATTAACAATACGATACAACTGGTAATTCAGTCTCGAAAAGATGAAATTGAAATAATGCGTTTGATGGGGGTCAGCAACTGGTACATTAAAACTCCGCTGATAATGCAAGGGGCTTTTTACGGATTTGTATCGGCGGTCATTGCTGTTATCCCTTTAAACTGTATTCAGGGATTGCTAATAAATGTGCATAAATTCTTTTTAATTCCTACCCCTGCCTATGCACAGAAGGTAGTTATTATAGCATTATTGATTATAGGAACCGCTTTCGGCGCTATTGGAAGTTTCCTGTCAATAAAAAAACATTTACAAGTATAGAATAGGTGATAGATATGGATAAGACAATTGAATTAGTAAATAATGTGAAAGATATACATGCAATGCCTAGTGTAATCGTAAGGGCATTAAATATAATGAAGAAACCAACAGCCAGTATGAAAGAGCTGGGAGATATTGTTATGTTTGACCAGTCTTTGACAATTAAAATTTTAGCTCTTGTAAATTCTGCATATTACGGTTTTTCACAGCAAATAAGCTCAATAAACATCGCATTATCCCTGCTGGGTATGGTAAAGGTAAAAAATATTATTGTTGCGGTGGCAATGAAGCCTATGATGTCCAATCAGGGGGATAAAGAGTTATGGAAACACTCCATGAGAGTTGCTGCCGGCTGTGAGTATCTCGCAAATCTGACAAAGATTATGGACTCTGATGAAGCTTTTATTGCTGGCTTTGTTCATGATGTCGGAAAAATTGTTTTACATATGTCTAATGAAAAATTATATACAAAAGTTTTAAATGCAGTAAACGACGGTGCAGATATTTTAGAAGCAGAACGCAAGTATTTTGATTCTGACCACGTAAAAACAGGCTCATTGCTTGCAAAAAGGTGGCAGCTTCCAATTTTATTAGCTAATATCATATCATATCACCATGCCCCGTCTCTATCATCTATACCGGTTCCTTGTAGTCTTGTATGCCTTATAGATACAGTTGTTCAAGATAATTTTAACCCGAATGCAATTGATAAAGATTTTCTAAAAACTCTGGGTATAGATTTTGCAGATGTCGGAGATTTAAGGGAAGCAATCTTGCAAAAGGCAGAACTTTTGATTTCAGAACTTGCTTAAGGTGTGCTTATGCAAATAGTCTTAGTGTCAGATGATTCTGATTTTTTTGAGTATATCGCTTCGAAATTGCTGCTTAGAAAGAATGATGAGCTTTTTCTTTTAAAATTTGAAGAGATTCCTGACAACTTATATAATACAGAAGGTTCCGTTCTTATCATAAATAGTGAGAATTCGGAAGAACAAACGATAGAACTTCTTAAATTATCTTTTGATGCAACGGTAATCGTATTTGCCTACAATGAATACAAGGATTTTAAATCAAAAGTTTTAAGAGCAGGAGCATACAGTTTTGTTACACCTTTGACTCCGGAAGAAGAATTTCAGGCAGTTCTTATATCTGCTTTAAGAATTTCTTCTTTAATGAAAAAAAACAAAATGTACAGAGAAATTCTGGAAAAAAAGAATTTAATAAAATTTACGAATGAAGTTCTTCTGGATTATAATTCAATACTAGATCAGGAATTGGAAAAAATTCATGAATCTGCTTCAACATCAGTACTGGCTGCAATTTCTCCTGATGACAAGACAAAATTTTTAGTAAATCCGAATCAACTTGAAACTATAATTTTAAATAATATCAGAAAAAGTGATATTTTAATGAATTATGCGGTGAATAAGTATTTTTTGCTTTTATATGACACCGATTTAGATGATGCAAAAAAAATATGGGCAAAAATTAGCAGTAAGTTACCTTCTCAGGTTTATGCAGGTTTTGCCAGAACATTTTCTAAGAACCGGCAGCAGCTTGTAAATGAGGCTTTGAATAAATTGCATGAAGCCTTAAATTTTGAAAAAATTTCTTCAAGTATGTCCGAAATAACCGATAAGTCAGGTAATAGTAATTTTAAACTTTTCAGGCAAGAATTAAATAAAAAAATTGAAAATATAGTTTTACCGGTTTTTTATCATATAAAACAAAAATACAATGACAAGCTTTTTGGAGTTTCTATGGAGCAAGAATGCTCGGAACAGCAAAGCTTCATAAGTCTTGTAAGCCGCAATGCAAACGCACAGTTTAAGATTACAGCGCCCGGTTTTTCGAATATAAATATAGATATTACATTTGCATCATCACAGGATAATATAGATGCCAAAAGAATTACATTAACTTCAGAGGAGTTTGAAGAAGGACTTCTTGAAGATTTGTTGGAACAGTTTATACAAGAATTTAAAAAGGAGACGGATAATGGCGCAGCTTAATATACAGGATAGTTTAATATTGATTATAGATATTCAGGAGAAATTGTTGAATGCTGTATTTAATAAAAATAGTTTGGAAAAGAAAGCCGGTATTATATCTAGAGCTGCAAATACTCTTGAAATACCTGTTGTCGTGACGGAACAGTATCCAAAAGGACTTGGCTCAACAGTTACCACAATAAAAGATGCAACTGACGTAAACACTAAGTATTTTGAAAAAACAGCGTTTTCTGCTCTTGAGTCTCCGGAAATATTGCAAGCTATAAAACAATATAATAAAAAACAGATTGTTATTTTCGGGATAGAAACACATATTTGTGTTAGCCAAACGACAGAAGCATTGATTAATGAAGGGTACGAGGTTAGTATTATAAAAGATGCTTGCGGCAGCCGTTCAGAAGAGGAGTATCTGGGCGGATTGGAAAGAATGAAAACTAACGGCGCATATATTTTAACAACTGAAATCGCTCTGTTTGAATGGCTCAAATCTTCTAAACATCCAAATTTTAAAGAAGTTCAGGCTCTTATAAAATAATTTCTTTATATTATTTTATATATAAGAAAATAAATAATAGAAGAAAGTATCATACAGGCAGGTATTGTGAGCACCCAGGCTGTAACAATGTTGCCTACAATTCTCCATTTAACCGCGTGCGCATGAAAAGTTGAACCCACGCCCATAATCGCAGTAGATATAACGTGAGTTGTACTTAGAGGTATACCAAAATGCGATGCTGTCAAAATCAATCCTGCTGCTGAAGTTTCTGCCGCGAAACCATGAATAGGTTTTAATTTAATAATTTTATGCCCCATTGTTTTAATAATCTTCCAGCCGCCGTTCATCGTTCCTGCTGCCATCATAATTGCACAGACTATAATTACAAACAACGGTATTTCAAAATCACCGTCAGGCGTCTTATGTAAAACACCGCCGGCAAGAAGTGCCAGAGTGATAATCCCCATTGTTTTTTGTGCATCATTTGAGCCATGGCTTAATGCCATTAAACCGGATGAAAGGAGTTGAAGTTTTCTAAAACGTTTGTTTATTCTCTGCGGATTAAAACGATACAAAAGCCTGAACAAAAACAGCATAAAGGAAAAGCCGACGCAAAAACCCAGAAGCGGAGAAGTAAACATAGGAATAATTACTTTATCTATAAGAGTTGTAAAATGTACGGCACTAACTCCGGCTTTAACAATAGTGGCCCCAAGAAGCCCCCCAATTAATGCGTGAGAAGAACTTGACGGCAAACCTAAGTACCAGGTTAAAAGATTCCAGAGAACAGCTGCCAGCAGTGCGCAGAAAATGACAGTCAGAGTTATCATCTCGGAATTTACAATTCCCGCGCCAATAGTTTTTGCAACATGAGTACCTGTAAGAGCCCCTATGAATTCAAGGCTTGCGCCGAAGAGTACTGCATGACGCGGAGATAAAACTTTTGTGGAGACAACGGTTGCTATTGCATTTGCGCAATCGTGAAACCCGTTAATAAATTCAAATATCAGTGCTATTGATACTACAGCTATTAATAATAAAATCGTTATCATACATTCCTATCCTAACTCTGTTTCAAAGCAACACTCAAAATTGTGTCAGATATGTGGTAGCAGGTATCAAGCGAATTTTCAATGTCCTTATAGATATCTCTAAGCTTAATAACCTCCAGCGCATCATATTTTCCAGAAAACAGATCAGATATAGCTTTTCTGTGAACCCCGTCGCCAAAAGTTTCAAGTTCTTTCATTTCAATATTAAGCTTGGTTATCAACTCCACATCACTGACTTTTTTCAAATTCTTAATAATTTCACTAAGTTTGCAAACTGCTTTAACCAAAATTGAAGCCTGCTCTTTCATTTCTTCGGTACACTTTCTCAATTTGTATACCTCTAAGTTTAAGCAGGCTTTTCCGATTTTCTTATTGATTTTATATAAGTTTACAGCTATGTATTGAATATCTTCACGTTCAAGCGGGGTGATAAAACTTTTATTTAATTGTTTAAGAGTTAGCTTTAACGAAAGAGACCCCTTTTTCTTAGCTTTTAATACCTCTTCTTTTTTCTCCTCTGTAATTCCTGTCTCTATAATCTCTAAATATAATTTAGCAGTATCTATACAAAGTTCCGCACTGTTCTGGAATAAAGTAAAAAACATTTTATCCTCCGGCGGCATGATATATGACATCAAATTGAATTTTGGCATACTTGCCCTCCTTTTAACCATACACGTACAGTGTACACAAAAAAAATCGTTTTATAAAGAGATAATTAACAAAATGTAATAAAAAATTTTTATGATAAAATAGAATATATGAAAAGAATATTAATAACAGGCGGAGCCGGCTTTATAGGGTCACACTTATGTAAAAGACTATTAAATGAAGGTATTTTTGTAATATGCCTTGACAACTTTTTTACAGGCAGGAAAAGAAATATTGAAAATTTGCTTCCAAACCCGAATTTTGAACTGGTTGAACACGATATCATCGAGCCGATTGATATTAGAGTTGATGAAATATATAATCTTGCCTGCCCTGCAAGTCCGCCGCATTATCAATATGATCCGATAAAAACAATGAAAACCTCTGTTATCGGAATAATTAATATGCTTGAACTTGCAGAAAAATATAATGCAAAAATTCTGCAGGCATCCACAAGCGAAGTCTACGGCGATCCTCTGGTTCATCCGCAGGTTGAAACTTACTGGGGGAATGTTAACCCTATAGGAATCAGAAGCTGTTATGATGAAGGCAAACGCTGCGCAGAAACACTGGTTTCTGATTATCACAGACAATTTGGACTAGACACAAAAATTGTAAGAATATTTAATACGTACGGCCCTAATATGGCACAGGATGACGGGCGTGTTGTTTCTAATTTTATTATTCAGGCTCTAAAGAATGAAGATATAACAATATATGGAGACGGAACCCAGACGCGCTCATTCTGCTATGTAGATGATCTGGTAGAAGGATTTATTAAAATGATGAACTCTGAAATTACCGGCCCGGTCAATCTGGGTAATCCGTCAGAGAGAACTATAGAGGATTTTGCCAAACTCATAACAGAACTTACAAAAACCAAATCAAAAATAGTATACAAACCATTACCGTCAGATGATCCGACAAAACGCCGGCCGGATATAACACTTGCAAAAAAGGTTTTAAACTGGCAGCCGGAAATAGATATAAAAACGGGGTTAGAAAAAACTATTGAATACTTTAGGCATACAATCAAAATTTAACAAAATATTAAGTGCACATTTCCGTTTTTCTTTTTAAATTTACATGTTTATAGTATTGTATTTGCAGGAAAGGATTTAAGAATAATGTCGGTAGTATTGGAACAAAAACAAGGGTTGATAGCAGGCGACGGGCTTTTGCCTGTAAAAATGGCTCAGTATGCAAAAGAGAACGGGTTTGACGTGATTGCAATTTCACTTTCAAATGACAATTGTTCACAGTTGAAAAAATACTGCTCAAAAGTTTATTCTTTTTGTCCGGGTGAAGTTCAAAAAATCGAAGATACTCTGAAAGCAGAAGGTATTAAACAAATAACTTTTCTCGGTAAAGTTAGTAAAACAATATTAATAAAACGTCCTAAATTTGATTCCAGAGCTGTTGACTTTATCAGGAAAGCAATAAGACTTAATGATGATAAAGTTATGCTTATGATAATTGAAGAGCTGGAGAAGATTGGAATAACTATTTTGGATCAGACTCTTTTTATAAAAAATCTGATGATACCATCCGGAATTTTAGGTAAAGTTCAACCTACCCAGGAACAAATTGATGATGTGAATTACGGTTATTGGCTTGCCAAAGAAACCGGTAAACTTGATATCGGTCAGTCAGTAATAATCAAAGACAAAATGGTTATGGCTGTTGAAGCTATTGAAGGAACCGATAAATGTATTAAACGCGGGTGTAAGATTGCCAGAAATCATTCAAGAGTTATAAAGGTTGCAAAACCGTCACAGGATAAAAGATTTGATATTCCTGCAATCGGTCTTAAGACGCTTAAAACAATGAAAAAGTATAAAGCAGATTTAATTGCTGTAGAAGCCGGCGAAACGATAATTGTAGACAGGGAAGAAGTTATTAAATACGCAAACAAACATAATATAGTAGTAATGGCTGTTTAAGATTATGAAAAAAATTTTTATTATAACAGGAGAATATTCAGGGGATATCCATGCCGGATGCGTGGCTGAGATATTAAAAAAAAAGCTGCCAGATATAGAAATTGAAGGGATTGGCGGCGAAAATTTAAGAAAAGCCGGCGCAAAGATATTCTGTGATCATTCAAAAATGTCAGGCTTCGGATTTAGTCTAAAAATGGCATTAGACCATCTAAGTCTGGAAAAAAAAGTTGCTGATTATATATTAAAATCGTACAAACCGGATTTAGTCTTGCTTGTAGACTACGGAACTTTTAACTTACGCGTGGCAAAACATCTGAAAGGCAGCGGAATAAAAGTTTTTCATTATATTCCGCCGCAGATATGGGCAAGCAGAAAATGGAGAATCAAGAATATAAAAAAATATGTTGATGAAGTGCTTTGTATATTTCCTTTTGAGACGGATATGTACAAAGCTTACGGAATAAATGTACATTATTGCGGACATCCGTTGATTAGGCAGCTTCCGCCAAAAGCAGACAAACAAGCGTTCTTTGAAAAACATGGTTTGGACATGAAAAAAACTCTGGTATCAATTTTCCCCGGGTCAAGACCATTAGAGTTAAAATTTTTTGCAGGAACATTTATTAAAGCTGCCAAAAAGCTTCAAAAGCTTCATCCTGATATTCAATTTTGTATATCCCATGCTCCTAATTTGAGTGACAATATTTTTGATAAATATATACGAAATACTGATTTTAAAATTATAAAAGGAGAAAATCAAGCCCTGTTAAGCGTTTCAGATTCTCTTATTCTGGCATCGGGAACCGTAGCTCTGGAAGCAGCATTATATCAGATTCCTATGATAATCGGGTATAAAGGGCCTTGGGTATTGTACTTAGTATACTTACTGGTAAGATGCATAAACAGAGTTTCTCTGCCAAATATTATAACCGGCATGGATATTGTACCGGAACTTATTCAAACGAAGTTTAATCCGGATAATATTTGCTATGAAACAGAAAAACTTTTGTATGATACGAAATACAGGGAAGAAACTATAAAAAATTTGGGTAAAGTAAGAGAAAAACTTTCTGATAAATTTTCAGCAAGCGAGACTGCAGGTGAAATTGAGAAGGCATTGAATTTGCTTTAGTTGTAATTTATTATATAAAAAACAGGGTCTTTGTTTAAAGACCCTGTTTTTATTGTTTTTCAGCTTACTTATCATCTAAAGCTGCAACGCCCGGAAGAACTTTTCCTTCGATAAATTCAAGAGAAGCGCCGCCGCCTGTTGAAACGTGAGTAAAATCTTCTGCCTTGAAGAACTTCTTAGCAGCAGAAACAGAGTCTCCGCCGCCGATTACAGAAGTAGCTCCGGCTTTAGTAGCTTCAACTATGGCTTCTAATACAGCCTTGGTGCCTTCTGCAAATTTAGGGTTTTCAAATGCACCGACAGGCCCGTTCATAAGAATAGTTTTAGAAGATTTTAAAACTTCCGCGAAAGCTTTTCTTGATTCAGGACCTGCGTCAACACCTTCATATCCGTCAGGAATTTCATCGATTTTAACGAACTTGTTAGTTCCGTTGCCTGAAAAATCGTCAGTTGCAAGTACATCTGTTGCCATTACAAGCTTAACACCTTTTTCCTGTGCTTTCTTTTCGATAGCTTTTGCAACATCTAACTGATCGTCTTCGCAAATTGAATTGCCGATTTTGCCGCCGTTAGCTTTAACAAATGTATAAGCCATACCGCCGCCGATAATCATATTGTCAACTTTGTCAAGCAGGTTTTCCAAAACACCGATTTTAGAAGAAACTTTAGCGCCGCCAACAACTGCAGTGAACGGTCTTTCAGGATTATCAAGAGCTTGAGATAAGCATCTGATTTCTTTTTCCATCAACAAGCCTGAAACTGCCGGCTTAAGGATTTTAGCCAATTTTGCAGTTGAAGTGTGGTTTCTGTGGGCAGCACCGAATGCGTCGTTTACATAGAAATCACCTAATTTTGCAAGCTCTTCCGCAAAAGTCATATCATCGTCTTTTGCTTCTTCTGCTTTGTAGTAACGGATGTTTTCCAACAAAGCAATCTGTCCGTCAACAAGCTTGTCAACATAAGGTTTTGCTTCTTCAACTGAAGGGATAAATACGATTTCTTCACCGAAAACTTTTGACATATATTTAGCAACCGGAGCTAAAGAAAATTCCGGATTCTTTTCACCTTTTGGTCTGCCTAAGTGAGCCATAAGAACAATCTTAGCGCCTTTATCTTTTAAGTAATTAACTGTAGGAACGATTGCCTGAATACGGGTATCGTCTGTTACATTCTTGTTTTCATCCAAAGGTACGTTAACATCTACTCTTACAAGAGCAACTTTACCTTTAATGTCTCCTAAATCTTTAATTGATTTTTTCATAGGTTTTTCCTTTCTTTATAAAAAAACACTCTCTTTTGCAAGTTAATTATAGTAAAAACACAACTTATGGTAAAGGGGCTGTATAAAAATGTTTTTCTATATTAGTAGTCATTATAGCTGCAGGTCGGTCTTTAACCCGACCTGCATATCTTTATAATCATGGTCCTTAATTTAATATTACTCAAAGTCTACCCAGCTTCTTTGTTTTATTATATTCAAAGACCAGCCTGCTGACTGATTATCCTGCTTCAAGCTACCGCACTCCGGGAATTTCATAGTATTGCGATTGCTTCTTGAATTCACCCTCAAAATATTTGTTAAGATTCATTACAAAATCATACATTCTAATGATTTTATTTAAAAAATATACTGCTAATATATAACTATACTC
>CALUSN010000024.1 GCA_944323435.1 Candidatus Gastranaerophilales bacterium
GCTTTAACTTATCTCTCTCTTAAATATCTCTTATGTATATATAAAGTATCTATGATTTAAAAAATTGCTTTTTTGTTTCAATATATTAATTTTTGTAAAGATTTTTTAGATTTATTAAAGTTTTGAAAAAAAATGTCGTTATTATATATATTATTTATTTTTTTAATATGAAGAAAGGAGATATCCATGGGCTTAGGTATTGATACTTCGTCAGCATTAGAACAGGCAAGAGCACGTCAGCAAGAAGCATTAAGAGCAAAACAACAGGCGGAGGAAGCAAAGAACGCTGCTGCAACTAAGGATGCAGAAGCTGCAGCTGCGGCTGCAAAAGAAGCTGCAGAAGCCGATACGGCAGCTGCAAATGCAGAGAAAGAAGCTGCGGAAGTAACAGCGGCTCAGGAAAAAGTTAATGCTGCAAATGTACGGGTAAATACCGCCCAATCAGCATATTCAAATGCATGCACCCAATTAAGTTCTGCTCAAAGTCAATTATCTGCGGCGCAGGCAAGTGGTGATGAAGGAGCAATAGCAGCTGCAAAATCAGCAGTTGCAAACGCTCAATCAGCAGCAGACAGAGCTTATGCAGAGCTTCAGGCTGCGCAGCAGGAAGCAGAAGCTGCACAAACAGAATTGGAAAGAGAAACTCAGGAAGCAAATGATGCAAAAGCTGCTGCAGAAGCAGAAAGAGCAGAAGCAGAACAGGCACAAAAAGAGGCGGAAGCTGCAAAAGCAGAACTCGCGAGTGCAGAAACAACACTGGCAGAAGCAACCAGTGAGCTGGAAGCAGCAGAGGCTGCTCTTAAAGAAGCAGAAGCTGCAGATGAAGCTGCAAAGGCTGAAGAAGCAAAAGGTGCAAACGGGGCTGAAGGTGTTGAAGAAGTTGAACATCTTTCTCAGGAAGAAATTGATAAATTAGTACAAGAAGAAGGCTATACATATATAACATCTCAGGAACAATTTCTGGAAATTTTCCAGAATGGCGGGATTGATTTAAACGGAAGTTATATTCTTGGCTGCGATATAGATTTATCTGATGTTGAAAACTGGCAGCCTGTAGGTGATGAGGATAATCCGTTTACGGGTATATTTAACGGTAACGGATATGGTATCAATAATATGACTATAAATGTTACTGATGCTAATGCTCAGAATATCGGGTTCTTCGGTGTAACAGAAAATGCAACAATTACAAATGTTGATTTTACAAATGCGCAGATAATAACTCCGGATGATTTTATTAACGGATCATCATCCGTTGGTATTGTTGCAGGTGAAGCAAGAGGAACAGAGTTCAGCAATATTACGGTATCAGGTGATGTAACGGGTTATGAAAGTGTCGGCGGTTTAGTAGGTACTGTTAACGATAACGATTATATCGGACCGGATGATGAAGTTGTAAATGTAAACAATAGCTCTTTCTCAAATATAAGTACTGATGTTGATGCAAACGGTAAATATTATGTCGGCGGTTTAATCGGGTATGTAACAGATACTTCTACCAGTGAAGGTGTTGCTACGAAAGATATGAAAATTACTAACTGTAATACAAGCGGTGATATTGTATTCCAGGAAGAATCTGCCGGAGGATTAATAGGTGAAGCCGGTAAAACAATTATTACAATTTCAAATTGTGAAAGTGCAGCAAATATAACATGGGATAATGCAGAAAATGACGGCGATTTGTCATTCCTGATGGAAACAGGAAGAGCAGGCGGATTTATCGGCTGTGTAAATGGTGCATATATTGCAATTTGTAATTCCGAATATAAAGGTAATCTTGATGTAGACGGCGACTTTAAAGGTGACTGGTACGGCTGGTACATGAATGATGCACATGTTACTATTTATGAATTGTCCGGTGGTTTACCGGTAGATGATATCTTAAATATTGACGGTATTGATGCTCTTACTCCTGTAACAGACCCTCAAACAGGTATTTCTCATTATGAGGTTACTGTATCAACTTTGACAGGTCTGGATAAGATGGTAACTATGATTCAGAAGAATCCGGCACTGGCAGATATGATAACCTTCAATGTTAACTTTGACTTTGAAGCAATGGACGGCATGTATGAACCTTCTATATATGAACAGTATGGTATTGTTCAGCATCTTTACGAGGATGAAGAAGGTAATGTTCACAATGATGTATATATAGATAATGAAATCGATATGGAAACAACATTCCATAAAGGTGAAGGTACATCAATTGAAGTGAAGCCTTGTGATACTGAGTATGAGTGTACTCCATTAAAAGAAACAATGGTTTCCGGTTTATACAAAGATTCTGACGGCAACTATGTTGTTAGCACGTATGAAGGATTGAAGAATGTAGATATGAACTTCCATTATGAAGACCAGATTACAAGTGTTACCAAACGCCTTGAAGCAGATGAGGTTAAATATCGTGAGTACATTACATCTATGGTTCAGTATTATCAAAACAAAATGTATGATGCTCTGAAAGCTTTGTTTGATATTGCAGAAGATGAGCAGGTTCCTGCAATAAGTAAAGCAGAATACAAGAAACTTCAAAAAATGCAGGAGGCAGGTGTTGAACTTACTAAGGAACAAAAAGTTGCAATGGCTGCATACGAAATTGACTATACAGTAATGAACATGGTCTCAGAAACAACTCATAACTATGGCTGCGGTATGGGCGGAGATGCTTCATTCCTGGATGAATCAAAGGCTGTGCAAATGTTTGACGATGCGGGACGTCCGCTCTTTACAACTCTTAATGGAGACCAGCTGCGTCAGAGAATGGATGATGCCGGTAATTTGATGACAGATGAGGACGGTAATCCTGTATATGAAAATCTTGATGGCAGTGATTACACCGGCATGGCAGAAGTGTTTGCACAGCGCGGTTATCCTGTAACAGATGAGAACGGAAACTTTATGTATACAGATAAAGACGGAAATGCAATTACCAAGACAGTGGATGAAGAAGGTAATACTGTATATATGAATGCTGACGGTACTACATATGAAGGCAGCGAAGAAGATTTAACCCAGCAGTTGGATCCGTATAGTAATGCAAATGAATATAGCGAACTTGAAAGCGATATGAGGGAGTTGTTGAGCGATGTTGAGAGCGGTAAATATCCGCTCGGCAGAACATCTGCTCCGGGTGAAGAAGCAACAGAAGTTCCTGAAGATACAGTACCTGAAGATATCAAAGAAGAAATAGAAGAAGAAATAGTATAATTTATAAATTTGAAAGGGCGTCTCTTGCTTTAGCAAGAGACGCCCTTTTTTATTGAGTTTACAATCAGCTTTTTAATGTATAATAATTACTATGGATATTTTTGTTATAGAGATTATAGATGCGGATAATGTTCATAAAGAACTTTTAAAAGAATTCCAAAAAAAAGAGATTTCTAATCCAAAGAAATGGAATGAGCATTGTCTTTCTTATCTTATGACAGATAGAATATTGAGGGATTTTTATAAAATTGAAAATCGGGAAATAGAATTCAGAGGGAAAAAACCTTTTTTGAAGAACAGGCAAAAGTTTTTTAGTATAAGCCACAGTGGAGATTTTATAGCACTTGCATTTTCCGATAATGATTGCGGGATTGATATTGAAAAAATCAAGATTCGCGAATTTGAAGAAATTTCGAGGCGTATGGGGTTTAAATGTAATACTCTTGAAGAGTTTTATAATGAATGGACAAAGTATGAGTCAGAATATAAGCTTGGAAAGCCTGCGCAAAAATTTAAGAAATACCGTTTTGATGAGTATATAATTACTGCTGCTAGTGTAAATATTCAGGAAGTGTTTGAAATTTATATTCAAAACGGAGAAGTTTTTCCTAACGCAAATGCTTGATTTTGCTAAAGTTTAAGAAATTTTTGCCGTTAACCATAATGTAATAAGAAGGCGGAAAGAATGGCAAGAATTATTGAATCAGATGGCAGACGTATGATAAAAATGTCCGTGGATGATATTTTATCAATAGTACAGGACTATCAGAGAATTGTTCCCAGATTTTCTACAGCAGAAGATGCCCGTGATTATCTGAGCGATACAGTTATATATATTCCGGAGGACATTGCTTAAAAGAAATCGGAGGTCGATAAATCTGCAAGAGCATTCTTAGCTTCTTCAAAGGCAGGATCCTGTTCAAGAACTTCCATATAGAGTTCTTTTGCCTTATCTCTGTTATTATTTTCATATAAAAGAGCCAGATTGTATTTTGCCTGTATTAAGTCAGGATTGTATAATATGGCTTTTTTAAATGCATTTTCGGCATTCTTGAAGTCATGCTGCGCTGCATACATAAGTCCTACCCTGTACAAGCCTGACGGATTTTTCTCGTCAAATTTCAAAAGGTCGGTAAGTGCTTTCTTTTCTTCAAAGAAATTTCCGAGTTGATGGTGGGCTTCTGATAACAGAAGTAAATATTTTGCTTTGTGTTCGCTTTGTTTATCGTATTCTAAAGCTTTGTTCACAGCTTCTACGCAGGAAGTGTAATTTTTTTGTTTGTAGTTATTATTGGCCACATTGTAATATATTTCCGGATTTATTGCGTTATATTGTGTTGCATTTTTCAGCAATTCATACGACTCTTCAAATTTTGACTGTTCAGACATGTTTTCTGCCCATTTTATATACAATTCACACATCAAGAGATTTACTGTTTTTGCTTCTCGCTGTGTAGCTTTATCCAAAAGCAGCATGTATTTATCGTGGGCTTTCTGATATTCTTTTTGTTGTATATAAGCATCAGCGAGTTCAAGCGTGACATCAAATCCGTTCTGTGTCATCATTGCCAGATCTTCCAGTATTGATACTCCTACATCAAGCCGGTTAAGCTTTATATTAAACTCTGCAATATTATTTCTTGCTTTAAATTCATTTGAACCCGGCATGTCAATTAATTTTTCCGAATATTCAATAGCCTTTTCGTAATCTTCAGACTCTACATACAGGGAAACAAGGGTTTCATAGACCCACAACAGAGTCTTGGAATCCGTAACAAAAGTTAACATATATAATAAGGTTTCAATTGCGACAGGGTAGTTTTTAATTTTTATATATAATTCAGTGAGTTTTCTGTTTGTAATTACATCATTCGGATAAATTCCGAGCCTTCTTTTATATGCTTCGAAAGCGGCAGGATAATCGTGAATTTCTTCATTCAATTCGGCAAGTATTGTTTGTACATCAGCAATATCTTCATCCAGATCAAGCAGGTCTGAAAGAATTTCATACGCGCTTATGGCCGAATATAACTGGTCTGTATTTCTGTATAATTCAGCAATGGTTTTTACAATTTCTTTATCATTTTTGTTGTGTTCAAAAAGGTACTCATATTCTTTGATTGCTTTATTTAAGGCTTGTTTTTTGATATAGCAGTTTCCTAATACTTTGCGTGTGTCGAGATTGTTGGGTTTCTTTTTTAAAATAATCAGACACTGTTTAATAGCTTGATTATATTTTTTATCTTCAAAGTAGGCTTTTGCCAGATATACTCTGACATCAATATGGCTGGGAACTCTGTCCAGATATTTTGTAGCCAGTAGTTGTACGAGAGCATACTCTTTTTTATCAAACAGGACTTCTACCTGATCAAGAATATTTTTGGTTGAAAGCTGTAATTCTTCTCCCTTTTTTGACGCAGAACCCTGAAAAAGAATAATGGAGTATAAAATATATATAGCAATAATTGCTACAACAAAAGATGTTATAATAATAATTATATTAGAATCGGTCATTTAGCTCTCTCGTAATCCTTTAATATTTATTATACACAATATGTCGTAAAAATAAAAGTTTTAAGTTATACAGTTTACTTTATGTATTTTTTTGTTAAATAATATAAAGTATGAAAAAGTCTTTTTGGTATATTGTATTATCGTTATTTTTAGTTTCTACTTCTGTTTTCGCGGATGACTGGGAAGATTTTTCAGGAATTGATCATGCCTGGGACGGGCAAAAGTCCATTACAAATAAAGAGTTTGAGGAAGCGATAGATACGCTGGAGAAAAATCAAAAGCAAAAAGAAGAGAAGAAACGAAAAAAACTTATCAAAAAAATCGGCGGCGGCGGAACAAGCCTTCATCCGGACTTAACCCCGGATAGTGATATACAGGATTTGGCGCCCTTGAAAAAAAATGAGGACGGAACTTTGTTAAATGTTCCGGTAAATCTGGTGATAGATGAAATTATTTTAGAAAAAGGTTTCTATAAGGTCATAGGCGAAAGGGAGGAGAATGGCGAGATTTATCTTATGTTTTATCAATCACAGTATTTAAAGGGTAAGGTAAGGGCTAAGGAAACAAAAGAGGACTATGGAGAAGATAAGATTGACTTTGTAAAATTACTGCCTTATGACAAAAATTTTGTAAAAATTATATTCGGGTCGCTGGATTTTAATGCATATACGTTTGTGAAATTTATATAGTTTTTTTATTGATTTTTGTAACAATTTGTAATAAATAATTTGTAATTGCAATCTTTAAAACAGTATGATATTATTAATAAAAGATTAAAGAAATTTATATTTTATACATAAACTTGAACGGAATAGTATAAATATAGGATTTAAAAATTTAAATACTGGTGTATAGTTTAAAACGAGAGAAGCAATTTAATAGTTAGAAGTATAGATGATTATGCGCAATTATATGAAGAAAAAAGAGAGAACAGCAAACGCTGAAAACCTTACCGCAGATGAGATTATCTCAAGAGTAGGGTATCGTAAAAAAAGAAGAGCGGGAAGATTTTTGATTCCTGCATTACTGGTATGCATAGCTATTCCTGCTGTGCATGGTTTTTTGTCTTTGCAGAGTATAAAACCTCTGGAAGAGATTGAAGAAAGTGCACCGGTAAGTATGGCTGCAGTTCCAGTGGCAGCGACAGCTGCAAAAAGGGATTTGATATCAATCCCTACAGGCACAGTAAAGGCAAATCCGTTTTTACCATATCGAGATATAAGCGGAACGGCTGCCGTAAGTGATGTCCCTGCATTTGATCTGGTTGAACCTCCGGAAATTATTACAGAGGGTTCGGAAGCCGCAAGGGTTATGGATACAGTAGTATCCGGAATTCTTTATGATAAGTACAGTCCGTCAGCAATTTTAAATATTGAAGGAAATGATTATTTAGTCAAAAAAGGTGATGTTGTAAATAATTATAAAATTCTTAA
Organism: Candidatus Gastranaerophilales bacterium; assembly: GCA_944323435.1. Lineage (GTDB taxonomy): Bacteria > Cyanobacteriota > Vampirovibrionia > Gastranaerophilales > Gastranaerophilaceae > CAG-196. Next base: position 7,158 of record CALUSN010000024.1, read on the forward strand.
TATAATGCAGGACAGTGTAACTGTTATGCTTGGCAGCAATACATATAAAGCCGGCATCGGTGAAATTCTGACAGACGGATCTGTAAATTATAACAATGTTTCAAATTTAAATAATAAATTCGGAGGGAAGAAGTGATGAGATGTAATCATATAAAAAGATTTTTGTCAGCAGCGTTATTATTAACGTTTATGCTGCCTTCTGGGCTTTCACCGGCATTTATGTGTAATGCTGAGGAGAATTATTCGGAAGCAATGGTGCTGTCAGGGGATGTAAAATTAACTGATAAAAACGAGTCGATAACATTATCACTGCGTGATTCTGATGTAAAGCAGGTATTGAGAATGTTTGCAGACAAGGTCGGAAAAAATATAGTATTTCACTCGTCAGTAAAAGGCAAGGTTACTCTTGATCTGGTAGGCATGCCTATTAATAATGCCTTCGATCTCGTGTTGCAAATAGCCGGATTAAATTATTATACACAGAATAATACACTGATAGTTATTGCAAAAGACAATGAGGATAATGCAATATTTTCAAAACAGGAAATGATGGTATTTCCTGTAAAATATGTTAATGCAGCAAAAATTGCAGACTTTTTGAATCGAAATGTATTTGGAATGAAAAAGACGGGTTTATCAGGCGTAGATGCTGCAACTGTTAATACTGCAACAAATGAACTTATAGTTTTTGGTATGGAATCTGACGCTGCGATTGTTCGTAAAGTTATAGAGCAGCTTGACAGAGAACCATTAACAAAAACTTTTATAGTAAATCATACAACTCCGGCAGAGATGGCAAATATGATTTGTAATATGCTGCTTCCTTCTCGTGGTTCTAACGGCGGAGGTAATGGCGGTGGCAGTGCTCCTGCTATAAAAGCACCTCCAAGCCCGGGTACAGGAACAACCGGCGGGGCTGCCGGTATAGTAACCGGCGGAGCTGCATCAAGCGGAGATAGTGAAATAAAATTAGGAGAAGGAATTGTTGCTTGTACTGTTGCAACGTCATCAGCAGCTACAACTACTGCTTCACCTTTCGATGTTCAAAACCTTGCTATTTCATATTTCCCTCAGCGTGGAACTATAACTCTGATAGGCGGTTCAAGCGCACAGCAGGAAATGATAGAGAGATTTATTAAAGAAAATGATATAAAACAACCGCAGGCTTATTTGGAAGTTTCGATTGTAGAACTTAATGAAGAAGGAAGTAAAGAATTCAATAACACTTGGAATATCGATTCTAAGAACTGGATATTCAGCTTCTCTTCTGATACAACTTCTGTAGGAAGAACTGCTACTCCTGGTACACGGGAACTTATTGAAGTAGAATATGTCACAGCTGACGGACAAAAGCAAACTGCATATGTTCCGCGTGAAAAATGGTATGGTAATAACGCATACATTTCTTGGCAGCTTAATTACATAATTCAAAACAGAAAAGGTCGTGTACTTGCTAACCCGAAACTTTTGATAACAAGCGGTCAGGAATCTATAATTGACTTAACGCAGGACTATGTAGAAAAAGTTACATCTGAGTTCTTGTCATCAACATATACATCAGGCGGCGGAACCGGTTCTGTTCAGAAAACTTATACAATCGGTAAAGATCAGGGTATAAAAATTTCTTTAACACCGTTTATATCACCTGAAGGCTATGTAACAATGAATATTAAACCAGAATATTCTACAATTGCATCAGAAGTTACAACTCCGACTGATGTACCGGGTCAGAATGACTTGCAGGCTACTCTGTTAAGCAGAAGAAACCTTGATTTGAAAAATATAAGAATTAAAGACGGTGAAACTCTCGCAATCGGTGGTTTGATTCAGGAAAATGATACTAAAACTGTAAGTAAAATTCCTGTCCTGGGTGATCTCCCGATTATAGGTGCGGCATTCAGATCTACAGTCTCATCTAAAACAAAGAGTGAATTGGTTATTATGCTTACGCCGAGAATAATCAATGATGGAGAAGGCGCAGTAGCGGATAGTCTGTAATAACAATTATGTCTAATCAACTGGAAAAACTAAAACAAAGTATAAAAAAGGAATATATAAACTACTTTGAATTAAACCTGATGAAAACATCAGGTTTTATTCCAGTCGACAAGAGGCAGTCAGAGTTCTTTGTAATTCTTAATAAGGATTGCGAGGCGAACAAAGAGAAGATAGCTTCAATTGTAAAAGAGAAGTTTGCCAATTTGACACCTCAGTTTATTCCTTTACCGGGCAAAGCTTTTGACGCTGTTTTTGACAGTATAACATCAATAGAACTTCCGGCTCTTGATGAATCGGAAATGCCGGAAAAGCCAAAACAGGCGGCTGCACCTCCGCCTGTTAATGAGCCGACAGCGGAAGAAATTCTGGTGTCAATAGGCTGGGTTACTCAGGAGCAGCTCAATGAATGCGTTGGAATTGCAAGAGAGAAAAATACTCCGTTAGATACAGTTCTTTTTGAAAAAGGGTATCTTTCGTATGAAAGAATTGCTTCTTATTTAAAAAAGAAATACGGATGCGAAATTGTTTCAAAAGCTCAGATAAAAGTTGATAAGTCTATTCTGAAAAAACTTCCTGACGACATTATTGAAAAGAAACAAGTCGTTATAATGTCAATGGAAGGCAACAAGCTCGGCGTTGCAATGGTTAACCCGAATGACAAGTATACTATCAGGGAAATTTCTCTTTCCACCGGGCGTACATTAAATGTATACTGTATTCCGTCTTTTGAATTTGAAAAATATTTAAAAGAGTATCTGATACAAAAGAAATCCGTTCAGGCAGTTAAAGAAACAGAACGCATTATCCAAAGTATTGAAGAGGAAGCCGCTGAATTTAACAATGAAGAATCTTTGTGGTCTCAGGTAGAAAAAGAACTTCAGGATGCGAGCGGTAATGTTGCAAAATTTGTATATAAAATTATTACAGATGCTATTGATGCAAAAGCTTCCGACATACATATTGAGCCGCGTATAGGTTATTATGTCGTAAGAACGCGATCTGACGGTATTTTGAAAAAGGTTCTGGAAATTCCAGGCAGTATTGAGCAAGCGGTAATAACAAGATTTAAAGTTCTGGCAAGAATGAATATTGCAGAACACAGACGTCCGCAGGACGGTACTTTCTCCATAAAATATAATGAGAGGATGTACGATTTCCGTATAAATACCCTGCCTGTGTCGGGTAAAGAAAAAGTTGTTATCCGTATTCTGGCTCCTGCTGTAAGTTTAAAATCTGCAGGTGATAAAATTGTCATTCCTGGTGCGGAGGAATCTGACGTACAAAAAATTCATGATATGGTACAATGTCCGAACGGTATTATCTTAACATCAGGGCCTACAGGTTCCGGTAAGACAACAACTTTGTATACCATATTAAAATCTCTTAATAAAGAGGATGTTAATATAACAACAATTGAGGACCCTATAGAAATTAAACTTGAAGGTATTAATCAGTCACAGGTAAACGCGAAAGCAGATATTACTTTTGCATCTTGTATGCGCGCTATCTTAAGGCAAGACCCCGATATTATTCTCATCGGTGAAATCCGTGACTTTGAAACTCTGGAAGTTGCAATATCTGCAGCGTTAACAGGGCACCTTGTGTTAAGTACCGTTCACACAAACTCGGCAGCTGCAACGGTTACACGTTTGATTGAAATGGGGGCAAAAGATTATCTTGTTTCTTCAACTCTAACCGGAGTTATTGCTCAGCGTCTTGTCAGAAGATTATGTGATAAATGTAAAGAAGAATATATTCCGACAGAAGAAGAGGTAAAACACATTACGACTAATCCTGACTTACAGCAGAAACTTCTTAAAACAAAATTATATAGAAAAAAAGGCTGCAAAGAATGCGGATATTTAGGTTATACAGGCCGTCTCGGTATATATGAAGTAATGCCTATTACAAGAGAAATTAAAAAATTAATAGCGCAGGGCGCACATGATATTGAAATAGAAGAAGCTGCAGTAGCAGCAGGTATGAAAACTCTTAAGTCATCCTGCCTGAATCATATTGTTGCGGGAATGACCACTTCAAGTGAATTTATAAGAGTCTTAGGTTATGCAAGTGATTAAGGAATGAGGTTGATATGCCAATATATAGTTATACTGCATTAAAGCAAGGAAAAGAGTTAATCAGAGGAGAGATTACAGCTTCAAACCTGAAGGATGCCAGAGATGTTATCCGTAAAATGGGTTTGGTTCCGACACAGATTAATGAATACGTTGATTTAAAGGCTAAGAAAGCTGCCCAGTTATCTTCATTGTCTTTGAGCGAGAAGATAGATTTTATTTCTACTCTGCAAATATTGCTCACCTCAGGTATTCCGGCTGTAGAATCTCTGATGTTTATGGAGCAGGAAGCTGCCAAGAAAAAAATCCGTGACATGTCAAAGGTCTTGAAAACTCAGATTATGGGCGGTTCGACTTTTGCTGATACGATGGCGAGATATCCGCAGGTTTTCGGATATATTTTCATAGGTCTGGTAAAGGCCGGTGAAGAGTCCGGTGAACTTGAAAAAACACTTGACCGTACAAAAGGGCTGCTGGAAAAACAAGCTAATATTAAAGGTAAAGTTATTGGTACTCTGATGTACCCGATGTTTGTTGTAGTAATGGCATTTTTTATTATTATCATAATGCTTACATTTGTATTTCCGGCATTCAAAGATATGTTTGCCCAGCAGGAAAAGGCGCTGCCGCTTATTACATCTGTTATGATTACGGCAGGTGATTATTTGAAAACATACTGGTATACAATACCGATATTTGTTGTGGCATTCATAGTATTTTGTTTTATGATGGTAAACTGGCAGCCTGCCAGAAATATATTAGATAAAATTGTATTAAAAGTACCTTTATTGAACAATTTGATTTTATATTCAAACTTTTCAAACTTTTTGTCAGTTATGAGTGTAACATATGATGCTGGTATTCCGGTTGTTGACTGTTTACATTTGGCCGTAATTACTCTGACGAATTCTGTGTTGAAGAACAAGATGAGCGCAGCAATTGTCAAAGTGCAGCAAGGTTTGCAGGTTTCGCAAGCGTTTAAGGCTACCAATATTGTTCCGCGCATGCTTTTGTTTATGGTTGCAACAGGTGAGCAATCCGGTCGTCTCGGTGAAATGCTGGAAAAAGGTGTAAATTTCCTTGATAAAACACTGGATGCTATTATTGACACATTAACAAAGATGATTGAACCTATAATGCTTATTGTAATCGGCAGTATTGTTCTCGTAATGGCATTGGCACTGTACTTACCGCTGTTCCAGTCATACATGCAGTAATTATTGGAGAGATGGAAAATGGAAAATAATGAGATTTTAGAGCTGACAACATCCGCCTGGAGGGAAAAGGTATATATTGAAACCGCCGAGTATATTATAAAGGGTTATGTTTTCATGCCTAAAATCGGTAAAAAAAGCCGGCTGCTTTCAGAGATTTTAAACACTAATAAGCATTTTATTGCAGTAAAGAACTGTACTCTGGAATCAAAATTAAATCCGCAAAAGGAAGTCGAATCTCATGATTTTATGCAGGTTAATATCTCTACAATATTGTTAATGAGACCGCTTTATGAGGACTAAAACGTACGTTATTACAGGAGCAACTTCAGGTATTGGTGCTGCATTAACAGCTAAACTTGCCGAAAATAATGTTGTTTTTGCCGGATACAGAAATAAGGAAAAGTTAAACGGGCTTGTTTCAGGTAATATTTATCCTTTTTATATTGATTATTCAAAGCCTGATACAATAAAACCTGCAGCAGAGTTCATTCTTTCAAAAACAACTAAGATTGATACACTCGTTAATATTGCCGGATGTGTTGTTGCAGGGCCTGTAGAAAAGATTGAAATGAGCGAAATACGACGTCAGTTTGAGGTTAATGTATTCGGACATCTTGAATTTACAAAAGACTTGTTTGATATTTTATCCGGCGGAAGAATTATTAATGTGAGTTCAATGGCAAGTTATGGAATATTTCCTTTTATTTCACCATATTGTGCGTCAAAAAGGTGTCTTGATATGTTTTTTAATTCTTTGCTGGTAGAGAATAAAAGTGATGTGCGGGTAATATCAATAAAACCGGGGGTAATATCGACTCCTCTATGGGGAAAGTCTGTTGAAGAGAATGAGAAATATATAAATAATTGTGTCGGCTATGAAGAAGAAATGCGATTTCTTATTAATAATGCGAAGAAAAATGAACAAAAAGGACTTTCAGCCGGGGAGGTTGTTAAAGTTATATTAAAAGCAGACAGGGTAAAAAATCCAAAGCTTTCTTATACAGTTGGTAAAGATGCTTTTGCAGCCGGTTTAGTATCAAAACTGCCGCAGGCTCTGGTTAATAAACTCATAAAAGCCGGATTAAGTTATCGTATTAAAAAATGCAATTAAGAGCTAATAAATTGCGGTCATTTACGGAGAATACATGCCGGGTCAGAAATATAAAAAGTCCGGTCAGATTAAACCAAACAGTTTTAATAATTGTAATCTCTAAGCGGCGGTCTTGAATTATCAAATTCTCCATAGAGGTTATTGGTTTTCGTCTTTTTTATATTGATTGGCAAATACAAACTCTCATCCTCTAATTCAACTTTTGGCTGTTTTTTAAAGTTAATGTTAAATATATTTTTCTCCTGAGTTGCATCCTGTTTTGAATTTTGTTCCTGGTTTTTGGAGCTTGACGGTTCTAAAACAGGTTCAGCCTTTACTTCAAGCTGCTTTTGAAGCTCTTTTTCCTTTGACTTTTCTGCAGCCTTTTGTTTCCGTTCTTCTTTGAACTGATTATAATTTTCTTTTGTTTGGTCTATTTTTTCATTAACCCGTGTTTTTGCCGCGTTATAATCTTTACTGCCTTCTTTATGCCATCTTCTGTACTTTTTGGTAAATACATTATCAAAATTACCCATGTCATAATATATCCGGTTTGATTCTTTTGAATAAGCTTCCGGCGGCAAAACATTTTGCTGGACATTCTGTGCTATTTCCGGACAAAGCATTCTTGAATAGTCGCGGATTTTTTGCAGCTGCTCTGTTTGCGGAGACGGCCCGCGCGTTATTATTCTGTTTTCTACCACACTAATAGTTTTATAAAAAGTATTTGACCACAAAACAGTGTTGTCTTGTGTATCAACCAGTGCGGCATAAGTGCAAATTTTATATGCGGGATCAACAACCGTTGCTCCCGGAATGTTTAAAAAATCCCATAAAGTTCTTCTTAAAATATAATTCTCCGAATCCAGATATGACGTAATCAAAAGAGCATATCTTGCTCCGGATTTACCGGTAATTTTTTTCAATTGAACGTGGTCAATGTTATAAGAAGTTTTAAATTTGTTTGTAAGCGCCTTTGCAGGATTATACAGATACGGGCTGCTTTTTAGAAAAGCTCTTTCCTCGCTTACAGATGGAGCTTTGATATAATCTGTTTTATTTAAAATATTAATAACTTCATTTGCAAAAAATTCAGATGCCGAATTGTATATATAAGAATCCAGAGCAGCATTTTCAGTTACAATATTATCCGGCAGAACAATCACCCTGTACTGTTCATGTGCAATTACAAACGGCGCATATAAAATAACTATCCCAGCTGCTAATATTTTAAACAAATCTCTCACGATAAGATTATATCATAACCGGATTAAACATCCAAGTACTGCGTATAGAGTATATGACTGTACATATTTCCGCTTTACTGATATTATAAGTGTTATCATAATGAAACAAATTACTAATAAATATATAGTTATAATTTTAAGCTTATTTGCTTTTTGGATTTGGGGTCTGCCGTTTATATTTTCAAAGACTCTTCCGGAGGTTTGTGAAAATCTTTCAGTAAACTCGGACTATACGGTCAAAATAGAGCACCCTAAATTGATTCTTTCACCGATTCCGACCGCAGTACTCAAAGCGGACTATCTGGAATTTGTATCAAAAACATCAGAAGATTATACAAAAATTAACAATCCGGAAGTTTCATTCAGGCTGCTTCCTCTTTTGTCCGGAAAACTCCATATAAACAGGGTCTCAGCATCAAATGTCCGGATTAACTCTGTTCTGCATAAAAAATTGGAACTTGATGAAAACTTTTTTACGAATTTAAGAAAAACAAAAATAAAATGTAAAGAAATAAAAATAAAAGATTTATCCGTAAATATTCATAAACCGGATGTTGCAGCACCTGTGATTTATTCCGCTCATGATATCTATTATAAAAAAAATGCAAGAGCTGTTCAATTTAAGCTGTTAAGTGAACTAAAAATAAAAGATTCCGTATCAGAAGCAAATGTAAATTTATATCTTCCGTCCGACAATAATATTAAGAAAAGCGTTTTTGATGTGAAATTCGACAATTTTGATATTGCTCCGCTCGGAGATTATCTGCGTCAGCATCTTCCTAATGATTTGGCGGATATCAAGGGTATTATAAATATAAGAATTAACAAACAAAATCTTTCTGCATCCATTCATAATTGCGGAATATTAATGAAAGATAATACGAAATCCATTATTTTTCCTGAAAAACTGGACATAAATTCTACGTTCAATATGACCCGCAAACTTATTAATTTCCAAAATATTGAGCTGAAATCAAAAAATATTAATGCCACCCTTAACGGAACTGTATCTGACTATTTAGACAAATCTTTAACCCTGTTAAACCTGAACGTCTGTTTAAATAAATCACGGGTTGAAGATATTATATCAATGCTTCCTGCAATTGTAACTGAAGATTTCAATGTTTATAAGTTGAAAAAATACAAATTCTTCGGAGACGCTATCGGTAACTTTTCAATTAAAGGCGATATCTATGAGCCTGATATTGCCGGAAATGTTTTCATAAATAACGGTATTCTGATTAAACCTATAAAAAATGCAGGCGGAGCAACTGTTAAGCTTAATTTTACGGGCAGGTACGTAAATTTTGATGTAAACGTACCGGCAGGCGGTCAGCAAAGAGTATGGGTTAAAGGCGGAGTTGAGCTCTACAATGTTAAGTATGCGGATATGCATGTCTGGAGTACTTCACAAGTTGACCTGCAAACTGCCGAGGAAAAAGTCGTTCCAATCCACGAAATCTTAAATTTTGTAATCGGGCCGGTACCGATAATGGATGTTAAAGGAAATGGCAATATTGATATTGTTGTTAAAGGTAATCGTAAAAATCCGCATGTCTGGGGCGTTTTAAACTTCAATAATGTAAAAACTCTCTTTAATGAAATTCCGGATATGGTTCTCACCAATGCAAAAGCTGTTTTAAGTTTTAACGATCAGGACGCAGTGTTTGAAACGAAGCAGGGGCTGATTAACGGAAAACCTGTCTCTATCAAAGGAGTGTGCAATTTATTCGGAAAATTTGATTTTGATGTTAAAACTTCTTATCAGGATATAGAATATCTTTATCAAGCTATCCGGACTTCTACAATGATTGATGATATAAAAAAAATGCTTCCCGAACTTGATGTATGCAAAGGTCCTGTTAATTTAAACATGAAAGTTTTCGGTTCAATTATTGATATTGCTGATATTCAGTTTAATAAAAATCTTTTTTCCAAAGGAGAAATTAAACTTCTTGGAAATTCTTTCGGTTTGCAGGGGAACACTATTAATAATACCAAAGGAACAATTACCTTTGACGGAAATACTGCAAATGCTGATATTGAAGCGGGTATCGGGAATTCAAATTTAAAAGCGGAAGCTGAGATTAAAGATAATATTGCCAAAGTATCAGCTTCTGTTCCAAGGCTTAATCTCAATGATATACTGGCTGCAAATGATGAAATAAAATCGGATTTTGGAAATATTATTATAAACATTGATGCAAAATATAAAGGAAGAGCAGATAAAATTGAATATGATAAAGTTAATCTTAACGCCAAAATCGTTGGAACCGCTCCGCAAAACAGACTTAAACTTTCCGGCGGAACAATAGATTTAAACAATGACCGGCTGAAAATTTCAGAATTAAACGGAAGTATTGCTGATTCAAAAGGTAATTTTAATATCAATATTAACGCTGATAACATTTCAACGTCACCGCGTTTTTACGGTCTTGTGCAGCTTAAATCATTTGAACTTACAAACTTTAATATTATAAGTAAATATCCGTTTATTCCTGCAGAACTTAAAAACATTGAGTTTGAGCGTGGGAAGATAAATACAAACTTTAAAATACATAATAACAATATTAATGCGTATACTGACCTTGGCGGAGTTCTGTTGAAATATAAACCGGCAGACTTACCGGTAAAAATAGTCAATGGCAGTCTTATGATGAGAAATAACGATTTAAGACTTGTAAAATTAAATCTTCTTGCTGACAATATGCCGATACTTATTGACGGAGTTATTCACAATCTTTTTGACAGAAAAAATTTTGATATCTATGTAAATTCTAAGCCAAAACAGGAGTTTATTGATAAATATATAAATAAAAATCAAATATATCCGGTTAAAATTAAAGGTGATATTGTATATTCTCTTAAAGCAAAGGGTGTAAAAGATAATTTTGATGTTGAAGCTGATGTAAATATGGCTCCTGATTCAAGTATTTATCATCTGGGAGCAACTGTAGGGGATGTAGAAAACGCTATTGTACTAAATCTAAATACTAAAATAATCAAACAAAATATACTGCGAATAAGAGAATTTTCTTATGACAAAATCATTTCATCTCTGGGTTCGCGCCAAACAAGACTGAATATGCTTAAGGCAAAAGGCGGAATTGAAATATACAAAGACGATTTATTATTTAAAGATTTATATGTAAAAACTCAAAATCCTACTGACGCAAGAATATTCAACATAATATTTAGAAAACCTAATATTAAACAAGGGCAATTCACGTCTGATTTAAAATTTAACGGTAAATTGTCAGATCCGAAACTGATTGGCGATTTTCATATTTTTGAAACTAACATTCCGTTTTTGGATACTACAATGAAAAATATAACCTTTAAATTTAAAGATAAGACAATTGATTTAACCTCAAAAGGAGAAATTCTCGGTAATGATGTTGCAGTACAAGCTACTTTAAAGAATAAGCTAGCAATTCCTTATTATGTAGAAAACGCTGACTTCTATACAAAAGTTTTTGATTTAAATTATATAATTGATAAACTTAAACTATCTCAGGTTGAAAATTATCAGACATTTGACTCTTTTGCAGGCGCAGATCTCTCTTCTATAATTATCAAAAATATGAGAATAAATGCTGATAATATTTATTTGAGAAATATAAATGCAAAAGATTTTAGTGCAAACTTATCAGTGGATAATGATAAAATATTGAATGTTAATAATTTTATCTTTAGTATTGCTAACGGAACCCTGCAGGGGAAATTTAACTACAATCTGGATAATAACAATACCTCTCTGGATGTAAAGGCTAAAGATATTGATGCCAATGCCCTTACATACGCTTTGTTTGATTTAAACAATCAAATCTACGGCGATTTAACCGGAGATATAAATTTATCTTGTAACGGCATTGATTTTGATAATTGTATGAAAACATTAAACGGCAAAACTACATTTAATGTTTCAAACGGCAGAATGCCGAAACTCGGGTCGCTTGAATATTTGCTAAAAGCCGGAAACCTTGTTAAGGGCGGACTTACAGGAATATCGATAAATAGTGTTATTGATATAATAACACCGCTAAAAACCGGAGAATTTTCTAATATATACGGAATATTGGATATAAAAGACGGAGAAGCTGAAAATATTGCAATTTCTACCCGCGGAAAAGATTTGAGTCTGTTTATTACAGGAAAATATAATTTTTCAACCGCTAATGCAGAGATGGAAGTATTCGGAATGCTGTCTAAAAAGATTTCTACAATGTTCGGTCCGCTCGGTAATTTGTCATTAAATACTTTATTTAACGCTATTCCGGGAGTAGATTTGTCTCAAGATTCCAAAATTATAGAACAAATAAATAAAATCCCCGGAATTGAACTTACCGGCAAAGCGTATAGGAAATTTATTGCTGAAATTAAGGGTGATATCAACGGCGACGATTATGTAACAAGTTTCAAATGGATTAATTAATTTTTCTTTTCCAACACCTGATTGGGGAATGAAATTATTTTTTTATCAGTCTCTAATTAAGTGAAAAGAAAGGAGAGATTAAGATGTTTTATAATGTATTAAAGGCAAAAGAGCTTGTTAATCTAGATGATGACAAAAAATTCAGCAAAGAAGTGCTTATGGAAAATGGTGAGAGTTGTCTGAGCGCTATTGCTATAAAGAAAGATGAGATTATAGATACACATACTTCAATAGAAGATGCTGCCGTTTACGTACTTGAGGGTGAACTGGAACTGCACTTTGAAGCAGAAAAATTCAAGGTAGACAAAGGGGAAATCCTCATGTTCAAAAAGGATAAAGAGCATAAAGTATTAGCTCTCAAAGACAGTAAGTTCTTACTCATTAAAATATAAGTTATGGCGCAGAAAATTTCTGCGCCTTTCTTATATAATCCGCACAATTCTACGTACGTTTGTAAAATTTTGTAACAAATTGTAGTCAAAAGTGTTATAAAAATATCAACATGTGGAATAAATAATATATAATGGGTATAAGGATATGCACCAGATGAAATTCCACAGGACGTCAAACGAGTATAAGAATCTTCAATTGAAATCAACAGGCTGTAAGTCGCTTGTTGAGCTGCTTCTGGCCCTCTGGGGGGGGGGGTAAATCCCGCTACTCATAAGGTTTTCGGACGTACTGAGAAATTTAAAAGTTTAGAAGTTGAGAAGGAAATAATTCTTTCACCAGAGACTTCATTGTGTTTCATTTTCACTCTTACCCCTCGCCCCTTGTGGGAGAGGGCAGAATTTGTTAGCGAGCTGTGCGAGCTTAGAAATTCGGGTGAGGGGTTAAACCAACCCATGGAGGTGTGTGC
>CALUSN010000025.1 GCA_944323435.1 Candidatus Gastranaerophilales bacterium
ATTATGTCAGAAGTAAGAGTAAGAATTGCACCGTCACCGAGCGGCAATCTTCACATCGGAACGGCAAGAACAGCTTTATTTAATTATTTATTTGCAAAGAAAAATAACGGAAAATTTATTTTAAGAATAGAAGATACTGATGCTGAAAGAACGAGTCAGGAATATGTTGATAATATTTTTGACAGCTTAAAAGCATTAGGCTTAAACTGGGATGAAGGTCCTGATGTAGGCGGAGAATACGGTCCTTATACCCAGTCTCAGAGATTTGATATTTATCCAAAATATATTCAAAAGCTTCTTGATGAAGGTTTTGCTTATGAATGCTTCTGCACGCCGGAAGAGTTGGAAGCCGAAAAAGAAGAAGCTTCCAGAAACAAAAAAGCTTATGTTTATTCTAAAAAGTGCGAAAATTTAACAGAAGAAGAAAAAGCAAAACTAAGAGCTGAGGGCAGAAAACCAGCAATCAGATTTAATGTTGCAAAAGCGCAAAAAGCATTCCACGACTCTTCAATCCTCGAATTTGACGACCTTGTTAAAGGCAAGCTTCACATGGATACAAACTTAATCGGGGATTTTGTTATTATGAAATCTAACGGAACTCCGACTTACAACTACGCAGTTGTAATCGATGATGCCCTGATGAAGATTTCTCACGTTATAAGAGGTGAAGATCATATTTCTAATACTTATAAACAGATTCTGATTTTTGAAGCTTTAGGTTTTGAAGTTCCACGTTTCGGACATTTAGGTATGATTCTTGCGCCAGACAGAAGCAAACTTTCAAAGAGACACGGAGCAACGGCGGTTTCTGATTTTGTAGAGCAGGGGTATCTGACAGAAGCTCTTGTAAACTTTGTAGCGCTTCTTGGCTGGTCTCCGTCTGATGGTCAGGAAATCAAGACTATTGATGAGATTGCGGCAGATTTCAGAATTAATGAAATTTCTTCGTCTAACTCAATATTTGAATACGATAAATTGAAATGGATGAACAGTCATTATATCAAAATGCTTCCAAAAGATGTTTTGAGAGAAAAGCTTAAAAAATATTTAACAAAATATGATTTAAGCGAACTTACGGAAGAACAGTATAACAGAATGATTGATATAACTTATGAACCGTTAACTTTACTTTCTGATATTACTGATGCGGTTGCTTATTTCTTCGGAGGTGACAAGGTTGTGATTGATGAAAAAGCTCAGGCAGAATTGGAAACCGATTTGTCTCAGGATGTTTTGAAATCCTTTGTTGAACAGGCAGAAGGATGGGAATGGACAGAAGAAAATCTTCACAAAAAATTGGAAGTTTTCAGAGGTAAATTCAAAGAAGAAAAAGGCTACAAGCCTAAATTTACAATGTGGGCAATCCGTGCGGCTGTAACCGGAAGATTATGCGGGGCTGATATGGTTGTAACTCTTGCAATAATAGGTAAAGAGAATTCGCTTAAGAGAGCAAAAGCGGCAATCAAAGCGGTTGCGGTTTAATTAAAAATATAGTAAAAAACGGGCACAGTTAAAACTGTGCCCGTTTTTTGTGTATAATATTTACAGAATGAGAGGATATTATATTTGAACAAATATTTAATTAGAGGAGTATTAATTTGTCTGTTGTTGCTTACAGTATTATGTAAATCATACGCATTTGAGATATTTTATCCGCATGAGAAAAAATCTACAACAGACTACTCTTATGGTCTGTTTATTGGCAAGGCAAGAAATTCCGAGTCTATAACGATAAATAATACAAAAATATTTACAGCATCAAACGGAGCTTTTGCGCATTCCGTAAATTTAAATGACGGAGAAAACAGGATTATTATACGTTCCGGATACAGTACCAAGGTTTATACTATATACAAGAAAAAAAAGCTTCCAAAAGCTCAAAGTCAAATTGAAGAATTTGACAAAAAAACAGTGCTTGTAAAAAATGACAATTCTCCTTTAAGAAATGCTCCTGAAGATATCGGCTTTAATATTATTTCTTATTTATTTAAAGATACCCGTATTATAATAAACGGTTCAAAAGACGCTTATTACCGGGTATTTTTAGGCAAGGATAAAATTGCCTGGATATTGAAATCTGACATTAATCTTACGTCAGAACCTGATGAGTTACCTGCGAGTTTTATAAATACAGAAAGCAAAAAGTATAAAAATGCAGCAATTCAGACAATATCTTTTACCAAAAATCTTCCGTATACAATCGAAGATGGAGAAAAAGAAATTTTATTTAAGGTTTATAATCCTGAATTGTCTGACTCATCTATTTATACTTTAAATATTCAGAAGCCAAAAAAATATTATTATAACGTTTCATTGCAGGACGGGCTTTATACATTCAAAGTGAGTGAAGTCCCGAAAACATTTGAAGATACAACAATTGTAATTGATGCAGGTCATGGCGGTGAACAAAGGGGAGCTGTCGGGTGCCTGGGAGATGAAGAAAAAAATATTAATTTAAAAATTGCTCTGGAATTACAAAAGATTTTGAAACAAAAAGGGGCAAATATTGTAATGACCCGTGAATGTGACGGTACAATTACGCTAAAAGAACGTATCAAAGTTGCAAAAGAAAATAATGCCGATATTTATTTAAGTATTCATATGAATTCAATAGGGAATGTTCCTTTTAAGAGTCTAAAGCATAAAGGTACCGGCATATATTATTTTAACAGAAATTCAAAGGAATTATCTGAAATTCTTGAAAAAACAATAACAAAAGTTGCCGGCACAAAGAAAAACGGAGTAAAAACCGCCAGTTTTGCGGTAATACGACCGGCAAGTTATGTCGGAGTTCTTATAGAGACTGCCTATATGATAAATCCGGCAGATACACTAATCTACAGACAGGCTGATTTTGCACGTAATGCAGCAGAAGGAATTGCAGCCGGATTAGAAGAATTTATTTGTAAATAATTTGTTATGAAAAAAAAAGGAGTTTTTATGGATTTTGAATACGGTATAATAGGCGGAGGACCTGCAGGGTATACAGCAGCAATGAATCTGGCAAAAAGAGGCCATTCTGTAGTTTTATTTGAAAAAGACAAATTAGGCGGTACCTGCATGAATCGGGGTTGCATTCCTACAAAATCCATTTTGCATTCTGCTGAAATTTATTCAAATTTAAAAAAAGCTTTTGAGTTTGGTATAAGTGTTGATTTATCAAATTTTGAATATTCCAAAGTCATAGAAAAAAAAGACCGGACAGTAGAAAAAATTAGAAAATCACTTGAATTTGCTGTTAAAAATTCCGGAGTAAAAATAATTTATGAACAGGCTTGTATAAAAGATAAAAATACAATTTTAGCAGGAGACAATGAATACCGGACTGGAAAAATTATTTATGCTTGCGGCTCTAAGCCAAAAGAATTAAAGGGATTAGAATTTGACGGAGAGTTTATTGTCAACTCTGATGATCTTCTTAATAGAACGACTCTTCCGGAATCGGTATTAATAGTTGGTTCAGGAGCTATAGGTACAGAGTGGACAAGGATTTTTTCAGCATTTGATGTTAATGTAACAGTGGTTGAGCTGGCAGAACATTTAATTCCGGCCGCAGATATTGAAGTGTCAAAAAGAATTGAAAGAATATATAAACAAAAGGGTATTAAATTTTATTTGGGTGACAGTATAAACAGAATTGAAGGTAAAAAGGTGTATTTGAAAAGCGGAGCCGAAATATTACCTGATATAATACTGGCTGCCGCAGGAAGAACGCCTGTTTGTCAGATTTGTGACGGGGTTGAAGTATTAGGAGATTCTTGCGGTGAAATACAGCTTGCGCATTATGCAATTCATCAGGCCGCAGAGCTTTCGGCGGGTATCCCGTTTGAAAAGAAACTGACTCCGTATGTTATATACGGCGAACCGGAAATAGCCTGGGCAGGTTTAAGGGAACAGGATATTGATGAAAGTTATAAAAAAACAACTCTGCCGGTAACTGCTCTCGGCAAATCCTGGTGTGATGATGCAACTGATGGTTTTATAAAAATTATTACAAAAGACAACCGTATATACGGGGCACATATAGTATCCCGAGAAGCATCTTCTGTTTTACACACTTTACTGCTTGCAATTCAGCAGAGAATACCGCTAAACAAATTACAAGAACTTTGTTTTGCTCATCCTACATATTCTGAAGGAGTGTATGAACTGGTTATGAGAATTTGAACTATAGTACCATTGCAAGAATCATTAATATCATTGCCCCAATTTCCATTGCCGTTGACATTCTTTGGGTAAATTTATTAGAATCATATCTTTGTGACGACTTTTTAGCCTGATTTACACTATTAAGACGTTTTATTCTGCTTGTTGTATCTTCATTAGAAAACTCGGTACCAAATGTCTCATATTCAAGCTGCGCAAGTTCGTCATTCAAATTTGTATTGCTATAATCAGGTGCAGGAGCAGCACCGCCTGTAAATTCGTCACCATAATTGGCATAAGGTCTCGAGTAATTTCTCTGTCCGAAAGGCATTGCAAAACGGCTGAATGAGCTTCCGGAAAGGTCATTTGAACTTAATGCATTATCTCTGTTATCCCTGTATTCATGTGCAAATCTATCTGTATAATCAACCGTTTCCGGCATGATTTCCGCTTTTATTCTGTCCATCCTTGTTGCATAATCATCTACATCATACACTTTGCCGAACAGTTTCTTCTCAATTGTAACAATTCTTGTATGAAAATCCCTGTTTTTGTAGGTTTCATTAAAAAGTTTTTTCTCTATTTCATCCACAATAGGATAATTAACAGAACTGTCAGCAACTGTATCATTTTCTTCTGCAAAAGTATCTTCTACAGGCGGAATTTCAAGCCCGATTACATCAGCTGAAATATCGCCGGAAAGTTTTGTGAGTCTTTTATTCACATCTCCGGTATAAGTTTTCCCGTAAATAGTTTTTTCTAACCTCTCAACACGTTCCTTTGTAGAATCTTTTGGATAGTCAAAGCCGTAAATATCATTTTCTATTTTGGATATTTTAGAAGATTGCGTTGTTATTGCGGCATAAGTTGGATAACAAACGGCTATATAACAAAATATAAGTATTATTGAGACAAATTTTTTCATAGTGATACCACCTTGTGATACCACTATAAAATTTTACTAAAATCTTCTCTATTGAACCGCCAATCAGAATATTTTTTGCGAAAAATCAATAAAATTTAGTAATTCAATGAGCCGATTCAAAATTTATATTAACAATTTCTTCTAGACCAAAAGGCTAAATATAAAGTTTTGCAAAATCTAAATCACTCTTTATTGTAATTTTTATATTCGTGTAGCTTCCGTTTACAATATAGACAGGAATTCCAAGATATTCAAGCATGGAAGAATCATCCGTAAAATTACCGTCTTTAAGCTTTTCATGTGCATCTTTTATGATTGAAGTTTTAAAAGCCTGCGGAGTCTGGGTATTATAAAGTTTTGACCTGTCAATTGTTCTTATAATACGTCCTTCAGAATCAACTTCCTTTATAGTATCGGTAGTTTTTGTCATAACAGATACCGCCTGTTTGTCAACTACAGCTTTTAACACGTATTCTATCGTGTCTTTTCTTATAAGCGGTCTTGCCCCGTCATGAATAAGGAGGTAATCATTTTTTACAACCTGCAGGGCATTGCAGACTGACTTTTGTCTTGTGCTTCCGCCCTCTATTATTTTTATTTTTGAATCCGTCAGCAATGCTTTTAATTCATCAGTAATAGAAGCATTTGCAGGTATAATAATTTCAGTTATTTCATCAAAATCAACAAATTTTGATACAGTCTCCTCAATAACGGTTCTGTCCTTTATTTTTTCCAGAAGTTTATTTGTGTTTCCGTATCTTGACGAAGTTCCGCCCGCCGGTATT
This sequence comes from Candidatus Gastranaerophilales bacterium, assembly GCA_944323435.1. GTDB lineage: Bacteria > Cyanobacteriota > Vampirovibrionia > Gastranaerophilales > Gastranaerophilaceae > CAG-196. The sequence continues at coordinate 5,857 of CALUSN010000025.1, forward strand.
ATTACAGAAAATTTATTCATCATCTCCTCCGAAGTGGTTATATAAATTCAATTCATCATAATTCTTGTATTCATTTTCTCCGATTTTCAAAATGTAATCCTGTTTTGGAATCACTTCCCCTATAATTTCACAGCCTGCAAGCTCCTGCAAAAAATCAGCAGGAACTGCCGCAACAAGTTTGTAGTCCTCTGCACCAAATATTCCGTCTACTTCTTTTGCTATTATACTCACCCCGCTTGACTCTGCTATTTTAAATAAAGCGTCAGCTAAGCCGTCTGACGTGTCCATCATTGCATAATCTTCCTGAATATGTTCTGATATATCTCTTGAGAATTGCTCGTCTAATTGCGGCTCTAAATGCGCTCTTATAAACTCAGAGTCTTTTACCCCGAGTTTTAACTCTTCAAGCCCTTTAGAACTCAGCCCGAAGTTCCCCCTTGATATAACTTTGTATCCGGCTTTTGCAGCGCTTCTTGATGAAATTCTTCTGCCTTTAGCAACTCCTATAGCCGTTATAGAAATATAAATCTTATCAGCTCCCGTTATATCACCGCCGATGATTTTTGCTCCGTGTAAAGCTTTTTCAGCCCCGCTATAAAACTCTTTTACAAAATCTCCGGTTATATCGGAAGGCAAAGAAAGGGCAATTGTAATATAAGCCGGTTTTGTGCCGGAAGCCAGAACATCGCTTATATTAACAGCAACCGATTTGTACCCGAGCTGATAAGGAGTACACCATTTTCTTTTAAAATGCACATCTTCAACCAGACTGTCCTGAGACACAACAATCCCCAATTCTTTAAGATAAGCACAATCGTCTCCTATATACTCATCTCCGATTTGATTTTTTATAACATTTATTAAATCAAGTTCTTTCATTGCTGCATTTTAGAGGGGCGGAGCTTTTGAAAAAAGCTCCGCCCTTATAAATTAATTTTCTACTTTCTTTAATGTCGGGAACGCTATAACATCTCTTATAGTAGGAGAATTTGTAAGAAGCATAACCAGCCTGTCAATTCCCATTCCCATTCCGCCTGTCGGCGCAAGACCGTATTCAAGAGCATTGATGTAATCTTCATCAATTGACATAGCCTCCTCATCACCGTTGGCTTTTGCAAGTGCCTGAGCTTCAAATCTATGACGCTGGTCAATCGGGTCGGTAAGTTCTGAAAATGCATTCGCAATTTCCCAGCCGTTTACTCTTGTCTCAAACCTTTCAGTCAGTCTGTCATTATCTCTGTGAACTTTTGCCAGAGGAGAAATTTCTCTCGGATAATCGAGAATATGAACCGGCTGAATCAAGGTAGGTTCTACTTTTGCCTCAAAGACAGCTTCTACAATCTGTCCCCAGTTCATACCTTCATCCACTTCAACATGCATTGATTTTGCTTTATCATAAGCTTCTTTAGGTGTAAAGAATTCACCGAAGTCCACGCCTGTATATTCTTTAATTGCGCCGAGCATTGTTTTTCTGTCCCACGGAGGAGTCAGGTCTATGTCGTTATCACCGTATTTGATTTTTGTTGTTCCGAGAACCTCCTGAGCTACATAAGCTACAAGATTTTCAGTAAGAACCATCATTTCATTGTAATCCACATAAGACTGGTAAAGCTCAATCATTGTAAATTCCGGATTGTGACGGGTATCAATACCTTCATTTCTGAAACATCTTGAAAGTTCAAAGATTTTCTCGCTCAAACCGCCAACCATAAGTCTTTTTAAGTGAAGTTCAGGAGCTATTCTTAAAGTTAAGTCCATGTTTAATGCATTATGATGTGTAATAAACGGTCTTGCATTAGCTCCGGAAGCCTGAGTGTGAAGCATTGGGGTTTCAACTTCCAAGAATCCCTGATTAGTCAAATATTCTCTTACTTTCTGGATAATAAGGCTTCTTTTTCTGAATGTGTCTCTGGTTTTCTCGTTTACAATCAGGTCAACATATCTTTGTCTGTACTTGGTTTCAGTATCAGACATTGTATGATACATTTTTAACTGTTCCAGCTTCTCCTCGCTTATCTGCTTGTTAGGAAGCGGAAGAAGTGATTTTGAAAGCATTTTAAAGTTTTTAGCTTTTATTGATAGCTCACCTCTCGGAGTTCTTCTGATTGAGCCGTAAAAACCTAATATATCTCCGATATCAACCAGTTTAAGAGTTTTAACCATCTCAGGATCCATATTTTCTTTGTGAGAAAATATCTGGATTTTTCCCGTTGTATCCATCAGGTCGATAAACATACCGGAATTTCTGATTGCCATAACTCTTCCGGCTACAGAGTAGAAATCTTCAGTTTCTTCGCCAGCCGGAAGATCTTTATATTTTTCCTGTAAATCCTTGGCATCTGCATCTTTATCAAACGCATACGGATATGGATTTATACCTTTATCAGCAAGTTCTGCAAGTTTTTGAATTCTTGTCTGTCTTATTGATTCTTTTGCCGATACAGGCTCTTTTGTTTGTTGTGTCATCTTAATTCCCTCATATTTTATTTTGCTTATAATTATTCTAGCATAAACATATTTATTAAAAAAATAATGTACGCCTTCATAAACCTTAATAAAACAATTTACAAATCTCATTGAGTCTGGTATACTCAAAATGTGAATAGTTTCTTAAAAAAAGAACGGTCAAACATTCCCGTTCTTTTTTTATTGGGGGTTAATGGAAATCAATCAGAGTATCCCCCCGATAGCTTAAATGTCACAGGAAGGAGTCTTATGAAGCAGGAAATTAACAGACACGAAATCCTTGAGAAGATAACGCCTCTCATTGAAAATACTGCGATGAGATTCAATCTTATACCAATAGAAATTGATTTCAGCAAAGAAAATCACAAATGGTTTTTAAGGATATTTTTGTATTCTTACGAAAAAGACATAACTCTTGATGATTGCGAAAACGTAACAAGAAGCCTGAATGATTTTCTGGATGAATTAATTCCTGTTAAATATTACCTTGAAGTTTCATCTCCCGGATTGGAGAGAAAATTCAAATCAGATAAAGAGTTTTTAATATTCAAAGGCAGAAGAATAAGCCTGAAGTTAAAAACTCCGCTTGAGGGCGAAACAGAAAAGATTTTTAAAGGTGAAATCTTAGACTGGGATGATAATTTAGGACTTAAATTCTTTAGGTTTGACGACGGAGAAGAAATTCAGATTCCAAAATCAAACATACAATCAGCAAAACTATACATTGATTAAGATAAGGAGAATAAATAATGATTAAAATCGGAACAGCATTATTTGAAGCTTGCGAAGAGCTTGAAAGAGAACGCGGAATATCAAAAGAAGTTTTGATATCATCGCTTTGCGACGCAATGGTTGCAGCGTATAAAAAACACATGCACGTTAAAGAAGCTGCTAATATAGAAGCAATTCTTGATGAACAGACAGGTGAAATAGGTGTATTCAGTACAAAAACAGTTGTTGAAACCGTAGAAGATCCGGATACACAAATTTCATTAGAGGATGCTAAAGAAATTGATGACGAAGTAGAAGTTGATGACGAAGTTAAGATTGAAGTCACTCCGGAACAATTCGGACGTATTGCTGCACAATCTGCTAAACAGGTTATTACACAGAGAATAAGAGATGCAGAAAGAAATAACATTTTAAACGAATTCCTTGAAAAGAAAGGAACACTTACAACAGGTATTATTCAAAGGGTTGAGAATAGAAACGTTATAGTAAATATCGGCAAAACTGATGCTATAATGCCTCAGAAAGAACAGATTCCGCGTGAATACTACAAACCCGGCAACAGAATCAGAGTTTTTGTTCTGAATGTAAAAGAAACAAACAGACTCCCGCAGGTTATTGTTTCTCACGCACATCCTGAAATTGTAAGAGAATTATTTGAACTTGAGGTTCCGGAAATTGAAGACGGAATTGTAGAAATTAAATCTATTGCAAGAGAAGCAGGTTTTAGAACCAAAATAGCAGTTTGGTCAAATGATCCGGAAGTTGATTCAGTAGGAGCCTGCATAGGACCTAGAGGTTCCAGAATCCAGACAATCGTAGGCGAATTAAAAAATGAAAAAATCGATATTGTAAGATGGTCTCAAGATCCGGTTGAATATATCGTTAATGCTATATCTCCTGCAAGAGTTGTATCAGTTGATATTATGACTGATGATGAAGAAACAAAAGACGCACTTGTAGTTGTTCCGGATGATCAGTTATCACTTGCTATCGGAAGAGAAGGGCAAAACGTAAGACTTGCTCACAGATTAACCGGCTGGAAAATAGATATTAAGAGCGTTTCCCAGATGGAAAATGAAGAAGCTTCAAGAAGTGAAAATTATGACTACAACGAAGAAGCTCCGGAGGAAGAAGAACGCGCGGTTGATTCCGATGAAATTCAGGAAGAAATTGAAGAAGAAATGAACCAGCAGGCTCTTGATGAAGAGGATTTAGAGGAAGAATCCGTTGAGGAAGAAGAAACTTCTGAAGAATAGATAAATAAAGATTTTCTAAGCGAGGGTAACTAAAAGGTTATCCTCGCTTTATACTGACATAAGAAAAATTTATTAAATGTTGGGTTTCACTTTTTGGTATAACAAAATATTAATTTTTGTAACAGAATAATCCTCTCTTGAAATTCAGTTTTCTATGAATACTTTATATATACATAAGACATTAACAAGTGTTAGACATAAGAGAGAGAAAAAGAGAAATTGAAAAATAACTTCCCTTCTCGGGAAGCTTTTTTTTACGACATCTTCTTTAAGTAATCAACAAGTCCTTCAACGGCAAGCGTGTAACTTAGTTCCTTGAAACCTACAACCTGCGCAATGCAGACAGCTGAAAGCAGTGATGTATGACGAAACTCTTCACGGGCGTGAATATTTGTCATATGGATTTCTACTGTCGGAATTTGAACGGAAGATATTGCATCACGGATAACAACGCTGGTATGCGTATATCCTCCTGCATTAATCAAAATTCCATCATAAATCCCTTTAGCAGATTGAATTTTGTCCACAATATCACCTTCGTGATTGCTCTGCCAGACATCAATTTCCGCACCAAGAGAATTTCCCTTTTCGATAACAGCTTTTTCGATATCCGAGAGAGTTGTATGACCATATTTTTCAGGCTCCCGTGAACCAAGCATATTCAGATTTGCACCGTTGATAAGTAAAATTTTCATAATATAAACCCCTGACTTTTAATATTACATATTTTATAATACAATAATCTTGATAAGAATGCGAGGAAAAAATGATTAACAAACGCTGGTATGACAGAGATCCGATTTTAAAAGAAGCTTTAGAATTATTAAGACTTTCACCGGATGATACCAAAACAGAAGCGGCAGAATTTATGCTCCAGCTTCAGGAACAGGTAGCAGGCGAAGTTATAGAACATGTTTACGATATTATAAACACTTATCAGGGTAAAGGAAACCGCTGGTATGATAATGATCCGATGATGTTAAAAGCAGTAGAGCTGCTGCGTAACGCTCCGCCTAAGGTTCAGAGAGTCGCCGCATTAAAACTTCTTATCGCGCTTGAACAAAAAAGCTTTGAGGGAGTAGAAATATAATAAATGAAAGATGTTCAGAATCAATCTGATACACGCGGTGTAGAGATTCAAAAGGTAGGTATTAAAGGGTTTGAGCTTCCTCTTACTATTCAGAGGAAGGATAAGGAGGATATTGTTATATATTCTTCTGCAACTGCAGGCGTATCCTTGCCGGCGCATTATAAAGGTACTCACATGTCAAGATTCGTAGAGGTTCTGAATAAATGGCGGAGCAAAAAGACTCTCGGGGTTGATATAAAAGGGTGTGTGGAAGCGATTATTCAGAAACTGAACGCAAAGAGCGGGTATTTGAAACTGGATTTTAAATATTTTATAGACAAAAAAGCGCCTGTAACTGGGATTTCCGCCCCGATGTGTTATGACTGTACTTTTGAAGGCGTTCTGGATAATTACGGTGAAGAAGATGAGGAATACAGATTTTTTCTCGGTGTAAAAGTTCCGGTAACAACGCTCTGCCCTTGCTCAAAAGAGATTTCCGAATACGGCGCGCACAATCAGAGGGCAATAGTTTCTGTTAAAGTTACTTATCCGGAGGATGAGCACATCTGGTTAGAAGACTTAGTCAAAGATATCGAAAAATGTGCCTCATGCGAATTGTATCCTCTCTTAAAACGCGAGGACGAAAAGTTCGTAACAGAACACGCGTATAATAATCCAAAATTTGTGGAAGATGTTTTAAGGGATGTTGTGTTATTGCTGAGAAACAATGATATAATTGATTCTTTTGAAGTCGAGTGTGAATCCTTAGAAAGCATCCATAACCACTCTGCCTGGGCCTACCAGCGCGAAGAATAAATGCCTTTAAAAATTATCACAGTTTTGGTAATATATTAAGTTTTCAGTATATACGAGTTTATAAGATAAAGATTAAATAAATATTCTTGTATTTCTTCTATTATGGTTCTATAATTGTAAATAAAGGACTAGGGGATGAAGAGCAGAGTTTGGGTATTTCTATTATCAATATTCTTATTAATATGTACTAAAGCCTTTGCTTTAGATGTTTATTCTCCATACGTGCCTAAAAATAACGAAGTTGTTTTTAATCAATCTATGTACAAAATTGATGTTATAGATCCGAAAGTGAGCACGAACAGAAAAGGTATTAATTATCCGGGCTTAAGAGGGGCTAACCAGCTTATAATTTACACTCCGTCATTCGGGTATAGAACAAATACAAATGAATACGGTTCAGAAGCAATCGTAACAGGAGATACCGTAACTTCGCTCAGCGGCGCTGATTCAATGATTCCTGCCAACGGGCTTGTTATAAGCGGGCACGGGCAGGCTAAAAAATGGATTAATGAGAATATCATGATAGGTGCCAAAATCTCTATTGATCTTAATAAAAAGATAATCACTTCTTACATTACCTCTGATACGTTTCTTTATACAGCACAGGAAAGAATAAAAGAAGTGCAGAATATGAAACTGTATTATCTTCAGTATGCGTCTAACTATAATCCTAAACGAACAGAACAGAATATAGCAAAGGCAAATGATTATATAGATAAAGCCCGAAAGAACACCGAAGATTCACAAAAATATGCTTCCCGTGCAATTGATTATGCAAACCTGGCAATGTCAACAGTTATCCCTTATGAACCTTCAGAACTCAAAGGAGTCTGGATAAGACCGGCTTTTTATAATGAAAAAGATATTATAAAAAGTGTGGATAATCTTGCCGGCACCGGTATAAATAATATTTTCCTTGAAACATATTATCATGGAAAAACTATTTTTCCTTCACAAACAATGACAAAGTATGGATTTATCAGACAAAATGAAGATTTTAAAGGGTTTGACCCTCTTAAAATATGGATAAGAGAAGCGCATAAACACGGGATAAAAGTTCACATATGGTTTGAAACTTTTTATGCAGGAAATAAACCGCCGGAAACAAATCCTGAATATATTCTGGCAAAACGTCCGGAATGGGCAAATTGCAGAAAGACAATGGCTGCCTCCGGTCAATTGGATTATTCTGTATCTGAGCATAACGGATATTTTATTGATCCTGCTAATCCGGAGGTTCAAAATTTCCTTTATGAATTATTGTGTGAAATAATTACAAATTACAGACCGGACGGCATAAATCTTGATTATATAAGATATCCGCAGACGCTGGATCCGGCTTATTCAACCTATGATTTATCCAACTGGGGATATACAAGATACGCAAGAGCAGAATTCAAAAATATGTACGGAGTTGATCCCGTTCTGTTGAAAACAAGCGATCCGTTGTGGTACCAGTGGAAATTCTACCGTTGTAATAAAGTTACAAGCTTTGTCCGGAGAGTAAGTCATCTTTGCAGATACAATAAAATTGCCATAACTGCAGTTATTTTCCCAAACCGCAGAATGGCTCTTGATACAAAAATGCAGGATTGGCGGACCTGGTCTATGAACAATTTTGTAGACGGATTTACACCGCTTTTTCTTACCTGTGATGATAAAACCGCTATGGGTTTGATGGATGAAGTTTTGAGAAACAAATCGTCAAGTACAAAACTATACGCCGGATTGTTTGTAACATTTATGAACGGAGCCGCAACAGATTTAATTAAGCAAATTCATGCTGCAAGAAAGTATGCTCTGAGCGGAATAATTATATTTGATTATGCTCACCTTACGGATAATTATGTAAACACGCTTACGGAAAGCATATTCAGAGGCAGAAAAGAAGTAGTTATACCGTCTCAGGGAGAAATTCCGGTTCAGAATAAGGATGTAAAGCGTGGAAGATGATAACGACAAAAATGATAAAAGAAAGTTTCTCGGCATCTGGTTTGACTGCTGCCACACTTATGGCAGATTGTATAAAAACCGTGAAGGAACGGCATACGTAGGCAGATGCCCGAAGTGTCTGCGTCCTGTTAATGTCAAAATCGGCGGTGACGGTACAAGCCGAAGATTCTTTAGAGGGGAATGAGGGAAGGAACAAGCTTGTGTCGGCCAATTGACGCTTTTCTCACGACCGATAATAGCGTATACCTTCCAAATTGGGGTGGTCGCAGTTATACGAGCATTAGCGAGTTACAAATGGGGGATTAATCCTTCAAAACTTCACGTCATTGCGGGGGTAAATGTTTGGGTTGGTAAGTGAGACTACAAGCTTGACGTCATTGCGGGGGAACAACCATTTAGCCCGAAGCAATCCAGAACAAATATGACAATTAAATGAAAATGGATTGCTACGGCGCTCTGGCGTCTCGCAATGACACCCAGCCGGTAAATTCACTTTCCAGAGTTTAGCATTAGGATGTGGTAAATCGAAGCCTTACCGCATCTTACTACTAGTTTGTTGTCATTGCGAGAAAATCTTTGATTTTCGTGGCAATCCATATTGTTATTGTTAGATTTATAGGTCAGGCTTCAGCCCGACAATAACTGTATAAAGCCGGTATTGAGACTTACAAAAGCGCCGTCATTCAGAGGGTGTTAGGAGGTAGGTTTTGGTAATCTTAGATTACCGAAACATTCTTTTTAATATTTTGTCATAGCGTGGAATATCAACGACACGGCAATTTCTGCAACTTTTTTTTGTATATTTTTGATTTTATACTATGATTAATATTAGAAATAAAATAAAAAAGATAAGAGGGGCGTATGAATTTAAGTGAATTAAGAGCAGAAAACGAAGTTTTGGATATTTTTTGTAATCTGGTATCAATACCGTCTCCTTCATTAAAGGAAGAAAAGGTTATTGAATGGATTCTTGATTTTTGTAAGAAAAACGGCATTGAAGGAAGATGTGACGACTACGGAAATGTTTATATAAATGTTCCGGCAACAGATTCTTCTAAAGAACCTTTGATGTTATCATCCCATATGGATGTTGTGGGGGATGACAGTCCGGTTAATATTTATCTTGACGGTGATTTTATAAAGGCAGAAGGCAGAACTCTGGGAGCGGATGATAAGGTTGGTGTTGCTTGCGCTTTGATGCTGGCAAAAGAGTTAACCCCCTCCCCGACCCTCCCCGCAGGGGAAGGATTGAATCCTCATGGCGGGTTGACACCTCAAGGCGTCCCGCTAAAACATGGCGGGCTTGAAATCACTTTTACCCGTGATGAAGAATCCGGCATGTCAGGTGTTGAGCATGTTGAGTTTAATAAAATTAAATCAAAGCATATTCTTGTATGCGATGCGGATAAATTAGGTCAATTGCAGATTTCAGGTGCAAGCTACACTAATGCTAAAATTACCGTTAAAGGTTTAAAAGGCGGACACTCGGGAATTGATATCGGAGACGAAACAAGATTAAACGCTGCAAAAATGATAGCGGAACTAATAGCAGAATTCCCTCAGGGCGCTTATTATTCCGACGAAACAGGTGTTATAACCTCTTGCAATCTGGGCGCAATTGTAGCAGGCGGAGTACAAAACTCTGTTGCGGCAATTGTTGAAAAAGGAATTAAAACAAACGATTATATCTCAGAGATTATGAAAAAAACTTCTACAAACATTATAAATACTCTTGGGATGGCTTCTTATTCTATAAGAAGCGCAAGCGTTGAAAAAGAAAATGAATTAAAAAATCTTATGCAGTCTATTGTGGATAAATTTAACAAAAAATATGAAGGTTTAGCAGAAGCTGAGATTGAATTTGAAGTTCATCTTCTTCCGTTTGAGAGAGCAAAAGACGACAGAATAGAAAAAGTTCACACAAAAGCATGCGAAAGAGCGGGAATCAAAAACGATATTTCCTCTTTTCACGCGGGAGCAGAAACTCATATATACTGCCACAATAAAAATGCAGCCGGTGAGACCTTTATGCCGGTACTTCTGGGGCTTGCAGATGTTTATAATATGCACTCTGCCGCTGAAAAAGTAGATTACAAAACAATTATCAAAGGATACGAAGTTATCAAAAATACTTTTGAAGAGTTTAATTCATAAGTTTTAACAGTTTAAGAATTGTTAAAACTATTTAAGAAACATTGCATTAACTGATTATTTAATATACTATGAAAGAATAGGAGAATATGATAAGGAGGACTTTTAATGTTCAAAAATTTATTAAAGGGAGTGTTTGCATTAGCAGTTGTATTAATGCTCAACAATCCGGCTCAAGCTTTTTATTCTGATATGAATGAAAGCCATTGGGCGTATCAGTCAATCAAATTCCTGACAGAAGTCGGCGTTGTTGTCGGTTATCCTGACGGCACGTATAAACCAGACATTCCTGTAACCAGAGCAGAGTTTGCTTCTATGGCAATTAAGGCTCTTGGTCAGGAAGATGCAAATGTAACCCAGGATATTCACTTTTCAGACGTGAATAAAGATTTTTGGGCATATGATATAATCAGGAAGGCTGTTTATTTTGATTTGATTCCTGATGCAGACGGACAGAAATTCAGACCGTATGATTCTGTAACAAGGGCAGAAGCGATTACAATTGCAGTAAATGCTCTTACCACCCAACAGATTAGCGAACAAAGAGCGCAGGAAATTATTGCAAAAAGCTATGAGGACTATACACAAATGCCTGCCTGGTTTTTGGTTGCAGCAGGAAAGGCACAGCTGCTTGATTTAATTGTTGTAATGCCGGGTAATGAAGGCAAACTTGAGGCTGACAGACCTGCAAACAGAGCAGAAGTCGCAGCTATTCTTTATAAAATGATGCAGGAAGCAAAACTTAATCCTAACGCCAAGTTAGCTGAGAGCATGCAAAAGAGGACAGCAGAAGGCTATATCATTGATAACGTAAAAGTTCAGGGTTCTATAGGTATTATACCTGCCGGCTCTATTATTCCTATCAAAATGGAAACTGTTGTCGGTTCACAGATTTCTAATGTAACTGATATTTATACAGCAAAAGCTCCTAAAAATATCGTTACAAAAGACAAATATCTTTTGATTTCTGAAGGAAGCGACTTAAAAGGTCAGGTAAAACATGTTCAAAGAGCAAAATTATTCAGAAAGAACGGCGAAGTAATTATAAAAAATGAACTTCTTGTAACTCCAAATGATCAGGCTGTTATGCTATACGGAGTTGCGACAATTGATCCGGGTAAAATCGGTTTCTGGAGAAAATTGTTTAAGGGTGCAAAGGTTCTTACAATGCCGGGTCAAATTGTTAATATCAGGCTTCTCGGTCCTTTGAAGATTGATTTAACAAACGGTTATGTATATGAATAAGTTTTAATTAATAAACAAAAACGGTTCTCTTTATTGAGAACCGTTTTTTTATTTATTAGCAAATTTTAGCAGGTAATTTTTCCAAGAACTGTTCGTTTTTTTGCACCGGTGCATGACGGGATATTGTCAGGTATGCCGTAATAACTACAGTATCCTAATAATGCAAACGCCATAACTTCTTTAAAATTGTTGGATATTCCGTAATCTTCATGAGTTTTAAGTTCAATACGCCTTGGTAAGTAACTGCGAAGGAATTTCATCATTGTTTTGTTATAAGCTCCTCCGCCGCCAATTATTACAGTATCTGTATGAACATATGGGTAGACAAATCTTTCATATGCCTGTGCAATTGTTTTTGCGCTCAGGGCAGTAAGAGTTGTAATAATATCCGCAGGCTCTGCGGGAGCTGTTTTTAAAATATTCTCTATATATTTATACGAAAAATATTCACGTCCGGTTGTTTTAGGCGGTTCCAAAAAATAATATTCGTCCTGCAAAAGACAATCCAGCCAGCTTTCGCAAATATTACCCGAAGCAGAGATTTCTCCGTCCTTATCATATTTTTGTCCGAAAAATTTTTGTGTGCAATAATCAATCATTATATTGCCGCAGCCGGTGTCAAAACCAAAGGTTTCACAATCATCCGAAATAACTGTTACATTTGAAATACCTCCGATATTTTGTACCAGCGAGTTTTTAAACCATTTTTCATCAGCAAAACATACAAGCGGTGCTCCCTGTCCGCCAAGTGCTATATCAGCTTCTCTGAAATTTGATATAACAGCACAGCCGGTAGACTTTGCTATAACAGAGCTGTCTCCTATTTGGAGAGTGCTTTTTAACGATATATTATCAAGTTTTTCATCATACGGGTAGTGGTATACAGTCTGCCCGTGACTGGAGATTAAATCAGGTTTTCCAAATTCTTCAATTAAAAGATTTGCAGCATTGGCAAAACATTTTCCGACAGCAAAATTAAGCTGGCAGAGTTCCTTTATTGAAATATCACCTCTGAAAGCTGCAAATAATTTTGTTCTGATGTGTTCCGGATATGAGTAATTTATTCCCTGAATAAGTTTTACCGACATATCTGGATTAACTTCACATAAGCCTGCATCAATTGAGTCGCAGGAAGTTCCTGACATTAATCCTATTACTTTTTTTGTTTCTTTTTCTTCCATAAAAAGCATTATAGCATTAAAAAGATAAAAAACTTTATTTTATTGATTGCAAATTCATTTTGCCTTTTTAAAATAAATAAATATAATATAATTATGAAAAAGTTTTTGATATGTTTAATATTGTTAAATATAGCCTTGCCTTCACAGGCTTTCTTCTGGAACAGGAAGGACAAGGCGCTTGAAAAAGAGCTGCAGGGCAAAGGATATGCGGGGACTCTGCCTGATCTGGGAGAAAAAATTGAAAAAACTAAAACCAAAGTAACAACCCCTATATTTGAATCACAGGAAAATTTTAATGACCCTTCCGATTTAAAACCTGTTCCGAAAGACAATCCGGCCTTTATTAATATTATCCAAAAACAAGATAAAAACTCTGAGTTTGCAGATGATGCAAATGAAATTATTCCTATGCTAGAAAAATTGGTCGACTGTATTGAAGATAATGAAAACTTACAGCTTTTTATTACAAAGGCTAATTTGTTAACGTTAAATATAGATAGTCTTGCAGAAAAATATGAAGGCAAGCCGGAGAGTTATTATGAATCGTTCAGGAAATTGAAAGAAGTTAACAATTATGTTAAAACGGTTTCAACCTTAAGGCGGGAAGCTGTTACTTACCAGCGTTATCTTGCATACTCGACAACCGGCTCAATATACAATCCTGAAAATATTACACAACAGCTTGAATATCTAAAAGAAGAACTCACGACTGCTATACTTCTCCTCAAAGAAGAGGGTTCAATATAGCCGTCTCAGGACTGTTCTGACAGTCCTGAGACGGGATACTGTAAATTTTTAGAATGTATATTGAAAAGCATTAGCGTTCCCACTTGAATAGAAAAAGTTTTTGTTGGGTTTCACCCAACCTACTTTTTAGTGAATAGTGAAGAGTGATTAGTGAATAGAATTTATTCTGTCATTGCG
>CALUSN010000026.1 GCA_944323435.1 Candidatus Gastranaerophilales bacterium
TTCTTTTGCCCAATCCGAGGACAAGAACTTTTCTGTAAACTTCCTGTCCGTAAGTCGGAAGAAGATAAGTTTCTCCGAATTTACCTTTAAAATTATCCTGCTCAACCGCGTATTTGTTGGCAAGTTCGTTTGTGGTATTTTCATCTTCAAACTTGTTTACGACAAGAATATCGGATTCAATACTTTTTGCATCCTGAACAACTTTGATTTCCATGGTTCAAAACTCCTTTCTTATTATTACTATTTTATGCAATTTAAAATAAAAATAAAATACGCCATTCAGAGGGTGGAATATCGTAATACTTAATAGCATTTGTAAATTAAATCCTGATTGTTTAATTCTACAAATTCTTTATAAACATACGGAATGTCAACAGAAATTTCTCCCTTTTCAGTATCCGGAATAAGGTTGTAGTCGTTTACAAAGTTTTTGTCGAGTGCAATTTTGTATTTGCCGGGTGAAATTCCTGAAAAATAATAACCGCCGGAATTATCTACGGTAGAGTAAGCAACTTCCTTACCTTCCGTATCAAATAAACTTATTATAAAATCAGTAACCTGCATATTCCTGTTAAAATCGTCAACAATATTCAGTTTGCCGGAAATATTGCCGGCAGAACTTTTTAGCGGGAATTCAACGCGGGTTGTTTTCATTGGTTCAACATAAATAGCCTGTTTTAGATTATTCAGCGGAGATAGATTTGTATGCAGCTTATCTCCGTCCAGTTTAACTTCATAGTACCCTTTATCTACACATTGCAAAGGGCAGAAGCCGCTTCTTTTTGTTTTAATTGTATGACTTTTCCACGAGACAGCGACAGGAACACCGGCGACTTTTATATCTTCTTTGTCAAATTTGTTGTTGTGATTTTTGTCAATAAATGCCACAATTTCAACAAAACCTTCGTTAGGAGAAGTTGTTCCGACGGATTGCAGCCCGTTGTTTGAGAAGGCAAAAGTGTCGTTGAAAGTAAAATTGATTGAGTGTCGGGAATTTGACGGGATGTACATGTTATTGAACATATACCCCATTGCCGTATTGTACTGGTAATTGAGACTTATAATCATTCCGGATTTTGTGCGGTATCCGATTGCGGCAGTGTATGTGCAGCCTCCGTCAAGCCCCTGATATTTATATCCGGCTCCGAGAGCAAGTATAATCCTTTTGAATTCCGGAAAACGGTAATTAACTTTTATCATATTGTAATCGTTTTTTGCCCCGCCTGATTCATAGTTAACGCTGTCGTGTCCGAGGGTAAGAACCCCTTTATTTTTAGGCAGTCTGCAGCTGGTATTAAAATAAAGAGAACTGTAAGAACTCTTAAAACCGTTTGAGAGAGTATTAAAAGCGGCGGTGTATTCAGTGTTGTAGGCGTTTCCCATATATCCGGCATCCAGAGACAGTTTGGAATTTATACTTTTATTGGCATTAAAATTGTAATAGTAATTGAGATTGTGCCCGATACTGTTTTCTCCGTATCTTAAATTCCCGTTCAGCCTGAGCTTTGCAAAATTAAAAAGATTTGCGCCGGCATTAATGTAAGCTTCGTCAAAACTAGTTGTTCCTCCGGAATATCTTTTATCCAGATTGGAAAAATATCTTGTATACCGCATATTTGCATTAAATTTGTCTCTTGTATAATTATAAACGGCTTCTGCGCCCAGCCTGTCGCAGATGAATCCGGAATCAGAGCCTGCAACATAATAATTAGGCGATTGCTGGTAGAGCCGGAGTTTTAGGGTTGAGTTGTTGTAATCAAAAATATTTTCAAGCGAAAAAGAGTAACCGGGCTGATAGTTTCCGTCATTGAAATTAGAATCTTTCATAAGCGAAAGCCCTGCAAGGGCGTTTAACTTGTAAAACTCATTCCTGTAGAGGTTAAGTGTATTGATTAAAGTAACACCTTCCATTGTGTTTGGATTTCTGTAAACTCCGGAGGATAAAATTGAATAATCATTGTAAAGATTGGTAATGAAGATTGAATCATTATTTCTCTGAATAATTTTGTCATAAATAAGTTTTGTATCAAGGTTCATACGCTCATTTATCCCGTACCTTCTCCCTGCTCCCGCAACAAATTTTTTGGAATTCATCTGGTAAATATATCCGTTAGAGCTGAAAAGTCTGTTGTTAAATCCGGAAACTCCGGCAAAAATGCGGTGTTTTGCTTCTCCTTTTTTAAGAAAATCTGTATTGTTTTTCTTTTCATACTCGTTGTAGTCAGAAATTTGCGCTCCTATAAGCATTGTCCCGATTGAGTTATAATTATCCCTGAAACCGGAGACCTGTCCGAGTTCATAAAAATATTTATCCCGCAGTTTGTTACGATAGGAAAAACTAAGCCCCCCGAAAGAGAAAAACTGCTGTGTATAATTGTTTGTATTGAAATTTAGAGTGTAATCTCCTTCATACAATTTGCCCTTAAGGCTCATTCTTGTATTATTGTTGAACATTACATTGTTTTGTGTTGCGTTTAAATAAACCTGTTTGGTCGAATCATTCATAAGAGAATTTGAAACTTCAAAAGTATCAAATGAAATTTTGCCTTTCTCTTCCGGATGCAAAATCTCTTTTTCTTCAATAACTTCGTCACCGGCATCCGGTTCGGTCTTTACAATATATTTGTTTTTAACTTCTACACATAATGTGCTTGTATCAACGGTAAATCCCGAATTGAAAATTTTCCCTGCCAGATTTTTGTCTATATAAAATTCATTGATTTCAATAATTCCGTCTTTGAGAAATTTTTGTCCGGAGAATATCTTGTTGTTATTTAAAAATACTCCGTTTTTATTTACTATAACTTTTTCATCTTCAAAATTAGTAAATGATATTTCTTTTTGTGAGTGATTAATTTCAGAGGGAAGGTTAAAGATTTTTGTAATTTGTTTGACCGGAAGGAGAATGTCACCGGAGGGTACAGGAAGTATTTCAATATCATAATAATCAGCCCCGTTAACATTTAATGATGTTACGGTTGTTGTAACAGATTCGGAAAATGCGGGGCATAGAGTTAAACACAGAGTAAAAAGAACCAGTACAAAAAATTTCATCAGGGTTTCCTGTAAATATTCAGAGTAATGACAGCTTCATAAACACCTGCTGTATCTTCATCTATTGAATACGTGTTCCCTAAAGGGCTGCTGCTTACGCTTTGTGAAACATTTATTTCCTGCTCTCCTCCGCTTAATACCCTGCAGCACAATTCTCCCTTGTAATTAAGAGACTGTATGTCAGGACCGTTGATAACAGGGTATGCAATTATATCAGGATTCTTAGACGGAGCACCCGAAGCTATATCGGCTACAGCGGCGGAATCCGGCAAATGCTCTTTATTCCCGAGCATAAGATAGAGGCTGTTATTATTTAAAACATAAGCATTTTTAACACCTCCGGTTGTTTCAATACTTGACGACAGAATAAAATCGTAGGTATTATCATCCCCGTTTGTTTTTATATTAAATATAGCTTCTAATCCTGTTTGAGAACCGTTTTCAGGATTAATAACACTGTTATTTTTAGACGAAGGAATAGTTTTTACAACAGCCGCTGACGGAACGATGGTTGTAAGGACGCTTTCCATTACAGCAGCGCCGGAACAAGCCGGCGCCGGTAGTAACAAAAGTAAAAATAAAATAAATTGATTTCTCATTGAAAAAATCCTATGTGGTAGTATCAGTTAATGTTACGTGCGCTTCATAAGTTCCCGCATTGTCATCAAATGAGTATGTTGTTGAATCAACAGATGAAGAAATTGTGGTTGTGGCAGTGGTTACACCCGGATTTACCTTGAATTCATACTGGTTTTTGCCGTCATTGTATTGCGGCTCAACCGTTGTTGCTCCTGCAATTTCAACTCCTGATACAGGATAAGCTATCGCGTTTGCGTTATTCGAAGGAATTGCAGTTCCGGTTCTTATGTCCGCAAGTGCAGAGCCGGCAGGTTTTTTCTCAGTATTTGTTAAAATTACATATACAACACCTGCTTTTTTGAAAAATGCCTGCTCGTATCCGTTCTGTGTATCAGCTTTTGCGCTCAGATAAAGGTCTGTTTCAGCGTTTGATCTTATTGTAAAAATTGATGAAAATCCGCTGTCGAGATTACCTGTCTCAGGATCAATCGTCTTTGTCTGAACATCTGTTTCAGCCTTAATGTCAACAAATGGTGCAAGAGTTGCTCTCAAAATTTGTGTGTCAAAAGTTTCTGCCTGCACTCCGAGACTTGCCGCTCCTAATACGAGCATTGTTGTTAAAAGTTTTTTGTTCATAATTTCTCCTTAAATTGAGTTACCTACGTTGAATGAAATCTCTTTTATAAGATTTTTATTTTCCCCTTTTTCGTTTTTGTACGTTAAAATGACTTTTAGTATGTAATTCCCGGCTTCGAGATTTTCCGGAATAAGCCCTGTTTCCTCAAAAATTCCGTTGGCTCTTATTGTGTTACTGTTCATACTAAATTCTTTTATAAGTTCCTTGTCTTTAATTATCTGAGCTTTTCCGTGATACCGGACTTTACTGTTTCCGCCGGCGGAAAGCTTCATATGGTAAACAAGGTTTTTGTTATTCTGCTCAACTTTTAAGTCATTAAAAGCTCCGGCTTTTACAAATCTTCCCTTATCAACGTAAATAGGGATTCCGAGCCTTGTTTTTACGATAAGTTTTGTATTGACGTTTTTGTTTTTGGCAGGCAGAATAATTTCTTTTGCCGCAACATCTTCAAGAAACATAACCATTCTGGATTCTCCGTCCGGCAGGCTTTTAATGTCGGTAAAAGTTACCCTCACAAGCTGGGGAATCCCGTTTTTAAGCGTAAATTCGTTCGGAACAAATCTTGCGTGGGGAATGAGATTGTCAGGTTTCTCAGAAACCGGTACGGCATTCATCTTGCCGTTGTCAGTGATTGTAAAATATTCCGGATAAAGCTTGTATCTTATTGTCTCATTCTTGTCCGCCTGCACGCTGAAAGATGTTGTAAGGTAATTTCCGCTGCTTTTATTGGCATTAAGTTCTATAAGAGTCGGTGCAACTTTGACTGCTGCAAATGCAGGGCATAATAGAGCCGGTATAAAACCAAGAGAAATAGCTGCTTTAACAAAAATATTCATATTATTCTCTCTCCATAATGTAAGTTAGCGGATACTGCCGTATTCCCTCTTTGATAAACCTGTCAGAGTTATTTTTGAAAGAGTACTCTATTGTAAGAGACGTAGGAATTGTATTCCCGCTTTCAAAACCCTCTAAAGTAGGGGTGCCTCTGGCTAACAGATACCTTTTGTTCGGCAGAATTTGTGTAAGATTCTGTTCATAGCTTGAAATATTTCCCGTATAACTCTTGATTAAAAAAGAATAATCTCCTTCAATATTTGTAATCCCGGAAGTGTCAAGCCAGAGATTCCAGCCGGTATTGGAAGTCAAATCAAGCCTTATATCATTTTTGTTTTTAACTGAAATCTGTTTATTAAAAACATCTTCTTCACTCAGGACTATATACGGATCTCCGCTGAATGAAGACAGGGTTTGTTTTTCTTCAATAATAAAAGTGAATAAAAAATCGCATTCATATTCCTGAATAATACTTGTGCGGTTTACGAATTTTAAAGGTACTGAATACGTTCCTGCCGGTAATTCTCCTATGTTTTCCAACCTGAGAGTTATATTTTTCTGCGCCGTTCTTGTAAAATCAATATCTCCGAGCGGGTCAATATAGAATAATTGCATCCCTGTGTTGCTTAACTGGTAAGATTCCCCGTCACAAATAAGAAATAACTTATTTACAGGAATTTTAATATTTGGATTTTCATTATTGGTTATAAAAGGCTCAAGTGCACTTGCCCAGAGCCTTGAAATCCCTATTTGCGGATAAGTTAAATTAATATTAGCAGTTATGTTTGAAGGCGTTATAACAGGCATTCCCGTGAGTTCCGCGCGCATAAACATATCCGCCCTTACGACAGGAGGCAGGATAAAAGTTATAAAGAGTAAAATAATATTAATTATTTTTTTCATTATGAATTAAATCCTCAGGTAACTTTTTTTATAAAATATTTTTTCAGGTAAATAAATAATACAAAACGGGAAACAGTCGGGTAATTTTGTGAATATCTGTCCGGGGAATTTCTATTCTATATGCTGCTTTTATAGTTTAATTGATATGAAAAAAATGATATTCACATTTTTAATAGTTTTTTTCTCTGCTTGCAGCGTGTTTGCGGAAAATCGTTCAGAGCAGGTAATACAGGGGAGTGTGCCCGAGGTTTTGCACATAGAAAAAATTATTGTTGAAAATGTCGAATATGATAAAGACGATGAGCTTGAAAATATGCAGATAAGAAAGACGGAAATTTTAGATGAAAAGTGCTGCCGGATGAGTCTCTGTCCGTTTTCGGTGAGAATTACAACAAATCTGGCAGATCCGATTCAGGTTAGTGCAAAGATGGAGAGCTGCTGCAGCACTTGCGGAAAATATCCGATGAGTAATGAGGATTTGTCGGTGACACCCTCTTCTTATACAATTAACAATCCGCACGACAAAGTGGAAACAGACTTTTTTACGCCGCAGGTGCTTGCGCACGATGATACGGTTTGTACGACTTACAGGGCTCATCTTGTTATAACACTCGGACGGGTTTAGATTATGTTAAAAAAAATAATAACTTTTTTTATGCTTCTTGCAATAACAGCCCCTGCAGCATTTGCCAGAGTAGGGCAGCCCAGTTTTGTCTTTGCAATAGACCGGAACCCCGTTGCCGGTGATACGCCGGCAGGGGGAAATACCGGTCATAAAGACGGTCTGTCGGGCGGCGCGGTTACTGCAATAACTCTCGGGTCAATCGGCGGCGCGGCGCTTCTCGGATTTGGCGGATGGCTGTATAAAAGAAAAACTGCACAATGTCTTACGCCCGGAGGTATAAGAGGCAATCTCGACCCTCTCATACCTTTTTGTATTGAAAAAAATCCCGATGCGGAATTTTATGCAAGAATAAACAGAAATTATCCGTATTTACAAAAAGCCTTAAGCCTGAATGAAATACATTATTGCCCGAATTCAAAGTATATTTTAATATATGATACACCGCAGGAGAAAAGAACCTATGATACCGTTAAATTTAATTTACCTGCGGGAGTAAAATCAATAAAAATAACCCACGTAACAGATCCTTTTAATGCCGGTGATTTGACTGCAGAAATGTTTTTTACAAGTAAGAATGTCCAATCTGAAATCGATGTTCTTAAAGACATTAAAAACGAGACAGAACTCGGGGGAGTTATTATAAAAACAGTTCCTGCAGACACTTTAAAATACGACTCGGCGGTTTATGTAATAACAAATTATACGGAAAAGAAAATCTACGGGATTGTATTTGAGTTTGTTTATTAATTTTTTCTGTAATTGAAAAATGTATTATAGTGTGGAATTTTTAAATGAATTTACAGGCTTTATTCTTTTTGGCTGCAAGTATTGCTTCTATTATCGGTGCAAGCATTAAGTTCGCATTATAACGTTCATTTATCATCCGGCTTTGATGTGGTGTTAATCTTTTTTCGCATATTTTCAGAAATTTTGGTACAGATTTGATTTGTTTTATGTGATAAGACAGAAATCTCAAAATATATCCGTCATACTCATTTTTTAATTCATTGTTTAGTCCCAGATTTGTAATGAGTTTTTTTACACTGTCAATAGAGCGAAATATACAGAAATTTTTGTCAGAGCGGCTTCTTATTGCCGAATTCTTATGAATTACATAATTATACAGGCATTTGTCTGAATATCCGATATTTTTTGCATTCAATGTCGCACCGAACACAAATACATTATCTTCTGCAAGATTTGATTTTGCAAAATGAAGGTTATGCTTTTTTATTAAATCCCTCTTGTATAATTTGTTCCAGGAAGCAGGGTGCAGACCGCCAAGAACTCTTGGTTTTATGTCACGCCAGTTAAAATTTTCATCTTCTTTTATGTTAAAAAATCTTTGCAGTCTTTTTTTGAGATTAAAGCTGCCAAGGAGACTGCCGGAATCATCAACTTTATTAAAATTGAAAACTAACACGTCACAGTTTTGTTTTTTTGATTTTTTATATAATACTTCCAACGCTTCCGGCTCAAACCAGTCATCAGGATCCAGAAATGCAATATATTCTCCTTTTGCAATTTTTAGACCGTTATTTCTGGCGCTTCCGCAGCCTTGATTATTCTGGTCGATTATTTTTATTCTTTTATCATTTTTTTCATATTCTTTTAGAATATTAAGTGAATTATCACGGGAGCCGTCATTCACACAAATGAACTCGGTTTCTTTTAAAGTTTGGTTTTTGAGTGAATCCAAAGCTTTTGCGAGATACTTTTCTTGATTATAAATCGGCAGAATTACTGAAACTTTTGGATTTCCCGTTTCGGGATTAAATGGTGGTGTCTGGTTTATGCGCATGTTTAAACTCCATAGTTTATTTTATTAAAAACCGTAAAAATTATTTTTGCTTTTGTATTATGAAAACTGGCAAAAAAATCATTTTCAGGGTTTACTATATATCAAGGAGTAGTTATGCTGTCACTTTTCTGTATACAAACAAGACAACCTGATATAACCTTTAAGAGTCGTAGTAAAACCTTCTGGAGTGTGTATAAACGTGAAGCAAAAGGCGTTCCGCTAAGGGATACAATTATAAAATCCATAAGCGATGAATCTAATTTATTGGGAGAGGGGTTGTCCAAAAAAGGATACAGTCTTGTTGGAATAAAGGATTATATTGTCAGAATTTACAAAAAGGGGTTCAGGTTAGAAGATTTGGATAAAAAATTTACAAAGCCTCCGAAAAATTACTTGAGTTCTATTGAAGGAATAGTAGTATCTATCCCGGATAAAATTGATATTGTAAAGAGAAAAAGCGGCTGCAGCGTTGGTGTAGAGAACTATGCTGACAGAATTCAAATGTTAGATTTTCCGCCGCTTAGAAATGTGAGTGTTTCCAGAGAAGAATCGCTTAAAGCATTGAATATTTATGAACAATTGAAAAACTTTCCGATAAAATCGTATAAGCAGGCTTATATACAAATTAAAAAATTTTGCAAACGACCGGATTATCAATTTGATATAATTTCTCCCAATAACATTCTTGTTGATACGAAAGATAAAAAGATTAATCTGATTGATCCGGTAAGTCCCCAGGTTAATCGTCCGGTGCATGGCGATAATGTGGATTTCTCGAAGTTTCATGGATGTGACAGCCTTTATCCTATATTATGTGATTTTCTTATGCACAAAGAACATTTGAAAAATCTTACACCGGAAGAGCGCACCCGATGGAACAGGGCTATAAATTTAATTATTGCAAAATGTCTTTATGCGGGGCAGGAGGTTGGATTTGGACGTAATATTGAACAACTTAAAGAATTGTACAACAGAATTACAAAATTCTGGAAAACTGAAGAATTAAATAAAAGATATAACAATTTTTTAGAAATGTATTCAGCAGCAATTAATCCGGTTAAAACTGCAGAAATAGCTTTAAATTATCAAAATAAAGAAACAGACAGAGTAAAGGCCATTAATGAACTTTGTCTGCCCAAGTTCAAGCTGGTAAAACCTGTATTGGAAAAAATTATTGAAGCTCCGCATCAGCCAAAGGTAGAATTTCCTGAAATTTTGAATGCAGCCCTGGATAAAATTGCCGGATTCGGTAATAGTGTAAAGAGTATCACACCAACTCTTGAAAAATTGTTTGATAAAGAAATATTTTGTACTACAAAGAGACGTTTATACGATATATTTATAGAAACAGAGCCGAAAAATAAAAAATTTTTGGATGAAATTGAAAAAAGTGCATTTAATCCGTTTGAAAAAACACTTTATAGAGAAGAGTTTGAAAATCTGTATAAAAAATCTTTAAATTTTTCAAAAACAGAAGATAAATTCAGGATAAGAAATATTATAGAAGGTGCTTTAAAAGGAGAAAAATTTCCGCAAGAACTGGTTGATAAATTATGGATAAGCAGAACTTGCACAAATACAAGTAAAGTACAGAAAATATCTGTAAATAATATGTTAAAAGCTTACAATATGATTGAATTATCAAAGGACAGCAAGCCGAAAACATCTGATTTAATTGAATTGCATAAAATCGTACTAGATTCTGTTCCGGTTGAAGGGCATCTTGCAGGAAGGCTGCGGACTCCTGATACGGATGAGATTGTCAGGCAAATTTTTCATATAAAAGGCGATGTCAGGAAAACAGTAAATGATTATTCTGCAAGCAAAGATGTAGTACGGGATTTAAGGCGTCTGGATGAATATATAAATAAGAATTACGATAATATTGAAGCTTTTGAACTGGCAGCAAATATTTTTGAAGAAGTAATAAGAATACATCCTTTTATTAACGGCAACGGCAGAGCAGCAAGACTTTTTACCGAACAGGTTTTGTTAAGTAAAGGTTACAGGCTGAGGAAATGGCCGGAAGAAACATTATATAGAAAAATTTATTCAAAAAAAGAGTTAGCAGAGTTTTTAAGAAAAAATTCCGTTAAAATATAAATCAAGGTACCCAAAATCTGGATACCCTGATTTATTCAATTAGTCATCAATCCTTTGAACTGGTCCCGGTCCTTGATGTTCCATTTTTTGTTTTATCATTTTCTTATGGAAATCACCTCTGTGACCTTTATCAAAATGATGGTGATGCGGCGGTCCATAAGGTCTTATCATCTGGTGATAGCCGGCGCAAGGGCAAGGTGCCATTGGCATAGGCATTGGCATTGGCGGCTTATGAGTTGCTGCAAACAAGCACAATGCCAGAAACACACCTGCAAATGTTCCGCAAGTTGTAATCAAAAACTTTTTAAAACTCTTGCTCTGGCAAAAGCAGTTGCATTTGTGTTCCTCTTCAATTTTGTTTTCTTCTGTCATAATTACTCTCCTTTTCACTTAGGATAAATCATCCTGATTATAATAACATTTTTATAAAAAATTTAACCTGCATTACTTTAACGATTTTTATTTTTTATTGTTCATTTTTCGATTAAAATATTTTTATGGGAATATATGCAGACAAAGCTTGTAAAAATTTTAGAGAAGGATATAACTGCGCTCAGGCGGTTTTTCTTGCTTTTTTAGATGTAACCGATTTTGATAAAGAGACTTCGCTCAAGCTATCTTCCTCTTTTGGCGGCGGTATGGGAAGGCTCAGAGAAGTTTGCGGAGCTGTAAGTTCAATGTTTATGATTGCAGGCTTATTAAGAGGGTACACTGAGCCGGACAATGATGAAATCAAAGGTGCTCATTACACTTTAATACAGGAGCTTGGAAAAGAATTTCAATCAAAATGCGGCTCAATAATCTGCCGGGAACTTCTTGGATTGCCTGAAGGGGCGGATTCGCCAGAACCTTCCAAACGTACAGAGCAATACTATAAAGAACGCCCGTGTGAAAACTGCATCCGGATTGCTTCGGAAATTATTGAAAACAGGCTTTTAAATTAAAGGTGCAAAAGTTTTGTAATAAAGGTAAAGCGCAACCAGTATTAGTAAAACACCGCTCACTTTGAGTAGTATTTCTGAAAATCCCGCAAATTTTTTCAGATTTTTTACTCCCGAGGTGAATAAGCCTGCCACAATCAGAATCAAACCTTGCCCGAGAGCAAAGAGAAACAGCATAATAACAGCAGCCCACAAATTTTTCCCCATTGCAGCAAATGCCATAATCCCCGCTAAAATCGGTGTTGAACAGGGTGTTCCGGCAAGCGCGAAAGCTATACCTAATAAAACCGGATACAAAAACAGTGAGTTTGTGGAGTTTGACGGCATTGCTTTTATTATTACCGGCATGTCAAAGTCTAATATATCCGTAAGCTTCAACCCCATCACAAGCAAAAGTGACGCCATAATGAGGGTAAAATATCCGCCCATAGTCGAAGCGAAAACGCTTCCGGTTACGGCGCATATTATACCGATAATTGAAAATACTATTGCGGTTCCAAAAATAAAGAAACATAACTGAACAAAAGTTCTCAAAGGTGTCTCTTTAGAATATCCGCCTACATACCCGACAATCAAAGGCAGCATTGCAAGCGAGCAGGGAGAAATAGATGCAATTACTCCGCCTGCTAAAGATGCTGCAAACATTAATGCCCAGACACCCAATCCGGTTGAGTTTGTCGAAAATATTTGTACCAGATTATCCATTATTTGTAATCTCTTTTAAATAGTTTTCTAAAATCTGAGGCTGCATTGTACCTTCAATACGTCTTGTTGTATTTCCGTCTTTGTCTTTAAACACGGTAGTAGGTACAAGTTTAACCCCGTATTCTCTTATTAAAGCTTTTGTATCCTTGCTTTTTTGAGTCACATCGATTTTTTTCAGTGTAACATCTTTCTCAAATTTAGGGAATACTTCATCAAATACTTTTTCAAGCTCCTGACATTCATAACACATAGGAGATGAAAATTTAATAACCTGCGCCCCTTCCGAAGCTATAGAAGGCAGAGTTGTCAGCTTGTCTCTTGTAAGCCCGAAGTACACTGCAAGCGGTACAAGAAAAATTAGTAAAATGATGATAATATTTCTGTTCATAAGGTCTCCTTTTTTGAAGTGATCAAGTGACCAGGTGATCAGGTGATCAAGTGGATTAAGTAGTAACAGGTTGAACTTCAACCCAATCTATTTTATTCAGTTGTCAATCTTTCTTCACTACCCGCTTATAATACCTCACAAAGCAGAAAATAAAAATACCCGCCTCGACTATACTTAAACTCTCCTACTCGGCAACGTGTTCAAGTGCCATTTCCAGAACTGTTCTTACGTGATGGTCAGAAAGCGCATAAAATACGTTTTTGCCCCTCTTTTGCGCCTTGACAAGTTTTGCACTCCTTAAAGCCTTAAGCTGGTGTGAAACTGCGGATTTTGTCATATTGAGAAGAAGTGCAAGCTCTCCGACACACATTTCATTCTCCTCAAGCGCCCACAAAAGCTGGATTCTGGTAGAATCTCCCATTAGCTTGAAAAAATCGGAAAGCTCGTACAACAATGTTGTATCAGGCATTTTAGGCTTAACTTTATTTACTGTATCTAAATCAACATGCTCCATATTTTAATTATAGTTGAATAGTTGCTCAAATGTCAAACTATTGTAACAAATTGTTAAAATAAACTCTCTTCTCCCTTGACAGTTGAACAGTTGTTCAACTATAATATGAATGTAAGGAAAATTGATGGTTGAAGTAAATAACTATTCAACTTCTCCGCAATTCAACTAAACAGAGGTGCTTAAAATGTGCGACCACGACGAACACGAACATGACCACAAACACGACCCTTATGTTGTCGGAAGAATTATTTTGTCACTGCTTATTTTTGCAGCCGGGTTTAAGCTTAAACCGCTTTTTGCTTTAGCTTATGTAATTGCGGGGGCTGATGTTTTGTATAAAGCCGCAAAAAATGTTGTCAAAGGTAAGGTTTTTGACGAAAATTTTCTTATGAGTACGGCAACAGTCGGAGCGCTTGCGATAAAAGAGTATCCGGAAGCGGTTATGGTAATGGTTCTTTATCAGATTGGCGAATATTTTCAGCACAGAGCCGTTGAAAAGTCCCGTCATTCAATTGCGGAACTTATGGATATAAGACCAGATTATGCAAACCTTGGCGGGGAAAAGGTTGCGCCTGATACAGTAAAAGTCGGAGATGTTATAACCGTTAAGCCGGGTGAGAAAATTCCGCTTGACGGGGTTGTAATATCAGGGCTTGCTTCTGTTGATACTTCCGCGCTTACTGGTGAATCAGCTCCGCGGGCTGTAAAAACCGGAGACAGTGTAATAAGCGGCTGTATTAATCTTGACGGGGTTTTAAAAGTCCGTGTAACTAAAGAGTTTGGCGAATCTACTGTTTCAAAAATCCTTAACCTTGTTGAAACGGCAGCTTCTAAGAAAGCAAAAACCGAAAACTTTATAACAAAATTTGCAAGATATTACACTCCGGCAGTTGTCGGGCTTGCGGCTTTAATTGCATTTGTACCATGGGCTTTATCCGTTCCGGGAAACTGGGTTGCAAGAGCTTTGACATTCCTTGTAATTTCCTGTCCGTGTGCGCTTGTAATATCAATTCCGTTGAGCTTTTTTGCCGGAATCGGAGGCGCTTCAAAGCAGGGTATATTAATCAAAGGCAGTACTTTTATCGAAATTCTTGCAAACCCTTATGCAGTTCTTTTTGATAAAACCGGCACGCTTACAAAAGGTGTATTTAAAGTGACTGAGGTTGTTTCAGAGAATCCTGAGCTTTTAAAATATGCTGCTTATGCAGAAAGCGCTTCATCCCATCCGATTGCAGCCGCAATAAGAAAAGAATACGGTAAAGATATTCCGGAACTTTCTTATGTAAAAGAAATTGCAGGACACGGAGTAGAAGCTGAAGTTGACGGCAAAAAAGTTCTGACCGGTAATGCAGGATTTATCGGATGCGAGTCTGTGGACAATGACGGAACTGTTGTATACGTTTCAGTTGACGGAAAATATGAGGGGTATATTGTAATTTCCGATGAAGTAAAAGAAGATTCCAAAGAAGCAATATGTGATTTGAAAAAACTCGGGGTTACAACCGAGATTCTGACCGGAGACACATATAAGACCGCTGAAAAAGTACGTCAGGAGCTTGGAGTAGATAAAGTCTATGCAGAGCTTTTGCCTGAGGATAAGGTAAATAAAGTCGAAGAGGTTATTAAAGAGACTAAAGGCAGTGTGATATTTGCAGGTGACGGTATTAATGATGCGCCTGTTCTTACAAGAGCCGATGTCGGTATTGCAATGGGCGGATTGGGTTCTGACGCTGCAATTGAAGCGGCGGATGTAGTAATTATGGATGACAAGCCGTCTAAAGTTGCAGACGCTGTCAAAATTTCAAGAAAAACAATGGTAATAGTTAAACAAAATATCGTATTTGCACTCGGAGTAAAAGCTGCATTTCTCGCGCTCGGTGCGTTCGGTATGATGACAATGTGGGGAGCGGTGTTTGCAGATGTCGGAGTTTCTCTTATTGCAATATTGAATGCCCTCAGAGCAGCAAGGTATAAAAAATAAACAAAAAGACGCAGCCGTTATACATAATGGCTGCGTCTTTTTGTTATATATACTAAACTCCTGCAAGCTTTTGTAAGCAGATAAAATAAGATATAAATATTATCGAGGTGAGAACTGTTATTATTATGCCAACAATTGCTTTTCCGGTTTGGTATTTTTTTACGGCCGCTATTATATAAGGAACTAATATTATAATCATGGGATGCAGACATAGTTGGACATAATCAGGAAGTGATAATATTAAATCTTTATCTTTATCTCTCATTGTCAAAACTTGCGGATAATGATTCAAAGCAATGAGACCGATGATATTTGCAACAAGCCATAATATGTATAAGCCTGTTCCTAAAGGAAAGAGGAATTTTTTATAATCCTCCTTTAAAATTTTGCTTGTACAAAAAGGACATACTTTTGCAGTTTCATCAATTTCCTGTTTGCAATACGGGCATAAGATTTTATTTATCATACTAACCTCGGAATCAATACTGCCATGTATATTCCGAATAATAAGATTAGTAATAATCCCAACGGAATAAGGCTTATGACAAATATTGTTATACCTACATTCGGATTATAGTCGCTAAAAAATCTTCCCTGGGCATCTTTGAATTTATTAAAACATATCATGACAAAATCAATATATGTCCAGATTCCGCACCCTCCGAGTGTAAGCAGTTGTGCAATACCGGTTGCATAATTTCCTGTATAAAACCTGTGAATACCAAAACAACCGAGAAACCAAGCAAACAAAAGTGTTGCCAGAAATTCTGGCGGAGTATTTTCGTTAGTATTATTTTGTGTTATCCATTCCTGACAAACATAACAGCGTGTTGCATCTGCCGGAATCTCAGCCCCGCAGTGCGGGCATTTTTGTGTCGCCATACTCTATCCTCTCGTAGCTGCTGCAAGTCCTGCTGCATAAAATGCCAGTGCTATACCCATGAATGCAACCCATATAAAGAAGAATGTCATGCCCAATGTTTTATTATAATTTTGCAGCGGTTGTCCGTCAGATGTCTGGTAATTATTAAAGCAAATACTTATAAAATCAATTAATGACCAGATTCCGCAGCCGCCTGCTGTAAAGAGTTGTAAAAAACCCAGTCCTATGTATCCGGTGTAAAATCTGTGTACTCCAATACCACCCAGGAAGAATGATGTTAAAAGTGTCACAATGTAGCTTTTTGGTTTGTTCATAATTTGCCTCTTTCTTAAACTTGTGCCGGATTTCCGGCGTATGTACCACTAACTATTCTTAAATCGGTTTTGTATTTCTCTTTGTAATGTAGAAAACCATATATAAACAAGCAGCGGTGCAACAATGACTATTCTTGGGTTCAACCGGTAAGCTTCAATAAAATGAAAACTAAAAAGTTCATTGAAAGCCCTTGTCATTCCGCATCCAGGACAGGGATGTCCTGTTAAAATTTTAAACACACAAATATTCTGTGTATTATAAAGAACCAGAAATTTTACCCCGAAATAAAATAAAAACGGGAGTAAAATAAGAATAAAAACATCAAAATTATTTTTATTTATGATTTTGCACATTATTAGTAAATTTTACGGAATAATTTTAAGCAAACTTTAAGCAAAATATTTAAAATCCTATATTTGGGGGAATAGCTTGTCAAATTCTTTATCAAAGTTTTGCTGGTTGAGTTCCACTGTTGGGAGATTGTATTCTTCCGCAAGTTTTTTAATTTTTATATCATAATTTATAGCAAGTGTTTTTACTCCGGATTTTATTGCCGCAACGTTTGCGTGAAAGCGCATTGCAATCAAGTATTCTAGATTTGAAATCACATCAAAAACTTCATTGATTGAAAGCCCGCTCAAAACTTCAACATTTTCTTCCCGCTCTTTTTTAGAAAGTATTCGTTTAAATTTTTCGCATACTTCAAGGTCAATGCTGTCTTGAAGAGAGATTATTTGTATTTTTTTATCCGGAAATCTTTTTATAACTTCATCCGCAAGAGCGTTCAGGAATTTATCCGTAAGAGTCGGAAAATCCCTTAATTGAATCCCGACGGTTCCTTTTTTATTTTTGTGCGGAAGCTCCAGACCAAAAATCGGGTCTTTGACCAGCTCTGATTTAATCCCCCACTTCAGGAGAAGCTCCTGTGATTTTTTGTCTCTTACTGAAATTTTTGAAGCGTTTTTGAGCGCAAGACGGGTTAAAATTTGTCCGGCTTTTGAGCGGATAGGACCTATGCCCTGCGAATATATTTCAACTTTTTTCCCTAATAAAAGCGCTGTAAAAATTACTCCGAGATAATATAAGAGGCTCTTGAAGCTCGTTACATCCTGCAAAAGGCTTCCGCCGCCTGAGATTAAAACGTCAGATTCCTTTATACTCTTAAAGAAATCAAGCATTGCACAGCTTTCAACCCCGTGGATTTGTGCGGTTTTTTGCGGGTTGGAAGAAATTAGAGTAATTTTTTCCGCTCCCTCTCTTTTCAACCGGTCGGTCAAAACCCTTGCAATAGCTTCGTCTCCGAAGTTATCAAATCCGATATATCCGGATACAACGTATTTTGTCATTGCTGCAAATTCTCCAGAACGGCGTTTTTGTATGGTATTGCCTGAATAGCCCCGTAGTTTTGGGTTTGAAGCCCTGAAACCACTGCTGCAAACTTAGTCGCCTCAACAGGCGTATGTCCGTTAGTTAGTGCGTACAAAAATCCGCCGTTAAATACATCTCCGGAAGCTGTTATGTCTATTGCTTTCTGAGTGTTGTAAAAATTGGTAAAACTAATCTCACCCTTATAGCCCGTATAATATCCGTTATCGACATGAGATTTTACCACAACAATCTTAACTCCTTTATCCCAGAAGTATTTCATAACTTTTTCCATGGAATCAATCTCGTATAATTTTACGGCATCATTTTTCAGGCTCAAAAATATAATATCCGTAAAATCAACAATTTCTTCAAAATACTCTTTTGTGTCTGCAGAATTCATAAAACAGGAAGTGTAATTAGGGTCATACGCGGTTAAGACATCGTTTTCTTTTGCTATTTTAAAAGCTTCCCTCACCAGTTCTCTTGAGCAGGCGCTCAATGACTGGACTACACCTGTTGAATAAATTAGTTTGAGTTTTTTTATGCAATCTTCCGGCAAATCTTCTATAGATAATTTTGCAGCGGCGGTTTTGCGCTTGTAATACAAAAGTTCGTTCTTCTCCGGAGTTCTTGATACAATATACATTCCGTTCTGCTCATCACCGGCTTTGATAAGAGAAGTATCAATTCCTTCTTTCCGGAGGCTTGACAGAATAAATTCGCTAAAGCCGTCATTTCCGACTTTCGTAACATAAGTAACGTTTCCGCCGAGCCTTGCTATCGCGACGGCAGTTGTTACGGTGTCTCCGCCGAAGTATTTATTAAGAGTCGACGTATCTGCAAGTGTTCCGTTTGCAGACAGTTCTATCAAACATTCGCCGATAATTGCAATATCTACTTTTGAGTCCATTCAGTGAAATCCTTAACTTCTTTTATAATCTCTTTTGTGCGCTGGGTGATTTCTTTTGGAGTAAATCCGAGATAGAAGTCTCTTCCCACGCCTACAGCTGCAGCGCCTGCTTTTATGTACGTTACGACTTCACCCAGTTTAATATTCCCTGTCGGCATAAGGTTCAAAAACGGCATTTGTCTTAAAATTTCTTCAATATACTGAACCCCGCCCATAGCGTCTGTCGGATAAAGCTTGATAAGAGGAATTCTGGATTTCCAAGCGTTATAAGCTTCATTAGCTGTTGAAGCTCCGGCAATAAACGGAACTCTTCTGTTTTTGGAAATCTTAACCATGTTCATCTGAAAAATCGGAGAAGCAATGAGTTTTGCTCCGCTCTCAAACGCCGCATCCGCCTGCATTGCAGTTATTATTCCGCCCGCGCAGACATGCGCAAATTTTGAAACCTCCGATATTGCTTTGTACAAAGAAGGATTCTCAACATTAATCTCCAGAACCCTTATTCCGCCCTCTACAAGCGCCTTTGCTGTCTCTATTGCCTGCTCCGGCTCTTTTGTCCTTATTATCGGGTAAACCTTATCTTCCTTTATAATTCCAATATAATTCTCACTCATTTGTATGTATCCTTTTCT
>CALUSN010000027.1 GCA_944323435.1 Candidatus Gastranaerophilales bacterium
CCGGCGTTAAACCCGCCGACGAGTAGAAATCGTATTTTATCAGATATTTTAAACCAGTATTCTTTCATAATTTAGTTTAAGTGATTCTTCGCTCCTGAATTGCTGTCGGGCTCTGAATGACGGCAAGTTTGTAGGCTTACTTTCAAGTTTGTCGTCATTGCGAGGCGCGTGAGCGCCGCGGCAATCCATTTTTATTTAGTTTTTGTCGGGTTTTACCCAACCTACATTTCTTGTAGTTTGCTTTCCAAATTGCTGTCATTGCGAGGCGCGTGAGCGCCGTGGCAATCCATCACCTGTCATTGCGAGAAAATCTTTGATTTTCATGGCAATCCATTATTAAATTGTCAATTTTATTTCCTCGCCCCTTGCGGGAGAGGGAAGAATTTCTTAGTGAGCGTTTAGCGAACTTAGAAATTCGGGTGAGGGGTTAACCTCATTTAAGATTGCTTCGGGCTGAATGGCTATTCCCTCGCAATGACGCCCGACTTGTAGGCTTACTTACTAACCTAATTCATTTACCCCCGCAATGACGCCAAGCTTGTAGTCTCACCTGACAACCCAAATACATTTACCCCTGCTGTCAGTCAGAGGGCGTGAGCCCGAAGAATTTCTATAATTTTTCTGTCAGATAAAACCCAACCTACAAATCTAATTCTGTTATTGATGCGGTAAATCAAAGATTTACCACATCCTACAGGCTTGACCTACTTGTGGAGCAAGCTCCACACTACTATTTTTATATTCTCAGTCACTTAGTCACTCAGTCACCAGCCTAACTCTTGATTACTTAATCACTGTCCAAAAATTTGTACTCCGGAATGACAAATACTTCATTATTTGCGTCTTTTTCCACAAACTGCAAATAATAATCCAGTGCTTTTTCCTTCGCGCTTTCATAAAACTCGTCGGAAATAAGTTCTTTATGAAGTTCCGTTCTTTCACCGGAGTAATTCCCGAGAACCCTTGCAAATTTCTCTATATTTTCAAGGTTTTCTCCGCCCGCGTAAGCTTTTGTTTTGGCATCTGTTCCCGAAGGTCTGATTTCTACGTACTTGTCGGTAAATTGAAGATAAGTTCCGTCTCCGACAAATTTTACAGACATTAAGTTGTCAAACTCAAGTTCTGCAAACGCGCCGTTCAGGACTTTTTTTACGGATTCTAAGTCGGCTTTTCCTTCTCTGATTGCAATTGCCAAAGAGAGATAGAAAAGGTCATTTTTTGTTCTCTGCTTTTCGCCTTCAATTTTTGCCTGTTTTAATTTTTCTATATCAGGCTCAGACTCGTTATAGTAAGAAATATCTTCTCTAACATCGTATTTTGCAATGATATTATTTTCATCAAAAATTTCAATCAAATACTCGGAAAGAGTTTTGTTGTCTTCTTCCAATTTTGCAGCAAGGGAAGACGCAACAATTATAGCTTCTGTTGCGCTCTTTTCGCGCATTGCAATAGCTTTTCTTCCTGCAAGAGATTCAATCAAATCTTCCGAACCCATAATCATGCCGCCGGATTCTTCACCGCCGAAGATTAAGCGCGGCTGAACGCCTAAATTGATTGAGTTTCCGAAAACATCATCCACAACAACATCTTTATCAGGATTGTTCTTAATCTGGAGTTCGACTTTTTTCATGATATTGGCAATTTCTTTGAACCCGACAGGAACATTAACAACTTTAATTCCGTGCGCTTTTGCCCACTCATCCCATGAAAGCGCCGATGCGGTTGTTTTTATCATAAATCTCGGATGGTTTTTGAACTTTCCGTGTGCTTTAAGCTGTTTTACCCTGTAGTTCATAAGCATTAAAAATGCCTGATTTGCGCTGTATACGGTTAAAATTCTGTCATCATCAAGAGTGATATAAGATATTCCATAATCATCAAGCGCCATGGAGCTTCCCGCTGCCTCTATCTGACAGACAGTAAGCCTGTCATGGTCAGGGTCTGTAATCAAAACAATTGTGCCCAGAGGATAATCCTTAAGAACTTTTTCATAGTGCAAAGATTCTATTACAGGGAAGAATTTTTCGCCATCCGGTCTTTTTGCAACAACAGTCGCATCAACTGAATAGTCATAAAAAACCTTATTTCCTTTAGGGTCGGTATTGTATTTGCCGATTGAATGGAAAAACGGGTCTTCTTCCGTATTGTTCCAGACGTATTTGTCCTGAATCCCGAGTTTTTCAAGCACACGGCTCAGGGTTCTGTAAGCACACCCGCCGACACTTTCGATAAACAGTTTGGACTTCAT
Organism: Candidatus Gastranaerophilales bacterium; assembly: GCA_944323435.1. GTDB lineage: Bacteria > Cyanobacteriota > Vampirovibrionia > Gastranaerophilales > Gastranaerophilaceae > CAG-196. The sequence goes on from CALUSN010000027.1 coordinate 2,249, forward strand.
TTTCTTAACCCCGTCCAGATTCTGCGCCACGCCTGATTTAAGGTATTCAACGTACAGGTCAATTCCGTCATTAAGCTTTGTCATAACAGCTTCGTCAATAAGCGGGTCGTTTTTCGGCGCAATTTTGATTTCATAAGCGCCGTCACGTTCGGTTTTATCAAAAATTTCCTGAATTTTGTTTACAAATTCAAGGGATTCCTCCGGTAAATACTGGCTGCCTTGAGAGTTTAAATCTTTTGTAGCGGTTTTTACTGAAATTCCGTGGCTTGAGGTAATATATTCACCGCCCAGAAGGTCAAGTTTAAACGCCAGAAAAGACGCAAGCCATATAGGAATAGTCTTACGACCTTCCGGAAGCAGAGTTCTTATGCCTTCTGCCGCCTGAATTCTTGCAATAGCGTCAAGATACAGAGCAGAATTGTATCTGACTTCGCTTCCGGCAAGCTTTACAATCTCCTGATTCGGGTATTTTTCTCTTGCAACAAGCGCTTTGGCTAAAGTCGCAAGCACAATTCCCACAAGGTTAATCGGAAATCTTGTATCCTGCGGGTACAAAATATTCTGCGGTCCTCTAATCCCTGCTGTCGAAACTTTTGCCTCTTTAGAATAGTTTGCAAACCACTCTTTGAGGTTCAATCCCTCGGGATTAGCGTCGGAGTGCGGATACAGGTGCTCTTTTTTCAGTGTAAAAGTAAATCCGCCTTCATTATCAAAATTCAATAAGTCTAAATTCTTTATATAATCGGGAGTTTTGTCAAAAACATTCTGAAACAATTCTCCTTCCAATTCACAACCCGGTTTTAATTTATACATACGTCCTCTCCTGCTAATTTACCTTATTATATCATAAAAAACGCTATAATAAACTCATATATATACAGGGTTGAAAAAATAAATTACATGCTTTATAATAATATATATAGTATATATTCGAATTCAAACAAAAAAGGATTTTTATTATGACGATATCGTTTAGCGGTTTGGCTTCCGGCTTAGATACTTCTTCATGGGTAGAAGCTTTTGTCTCCGTAAAGCAGGAAGAAGTCAAAAAATATGAAACAGAATTAGAAGAGCTGCAAACAGAAAAAACCACATTGAATGATACAAGAAGCGTGTTTTCAGACCTTCGTTCCGCTATAGAAAAGCTTACTGACGCTAAGTTCGGCGGGACATTCGATTTGTTTGCGCAGAACTCTGTTACTTCTTCTAATGAAAATATCTTCACTGCAACCGTAACCAGCAGTGCAGTAAGACAGAATTATGATATATCAGTGCAGCAGCTTGCAACCACAACAAAAGCTACTTCCAAAGAAGCGGCAAGTGCAATTGCTGACGATGAAACACTATTATCAAACCTTGGTATTACTGAAGGAACTTTGACAGCATACGTTAATGGGGAAAAACATACCATAAATATTGATGAAGCCGATACTCTCGGAGATTTAAAAGCACGTATGGCTGAATTTGGAGTTAAAACAGAGGTGGATGAAGATGGTGTTTTAAGATTTTCAGCACAAAACGGAAGTGATACAATCAATATCGGCGCTACAACAGACAGTTCAAACCTTGTATCACTTATCGGCTTAACACAGCAAGAGGACGGAACTTACGCCTCTACAAGTTCTTTGTATAAAGCTTCTGTTGCCACCAATCTTACCTCCGCAGACTCCGGTTTTAATCAGCAAATTACTGCAGGAACATTCACAATCGGAGATGCGACATTCACAATTGATGAAAATACAACACTTTCATCATTGATTTCACAAATTAACAGCAGCGAAGATGCCCAGGCTTACGCATACTGGGATGATGCAACAGGTAAATTAAACATTACATCAACTGTTGAAGGCGCTTCTTATATTAATATTGAAGCCGGAACAAGCAACTTTACCGATGTAATGGGCTTCACTACATCAGAATGGGACGCTGACGGAAATCTTGTATCATCTAAAATGTATACAGACGCCCAGCAGCTTGGTAAAAATGCTATTTTTACAGTTAACGGAACAACAATGACGTCGACTTCTAATACAGTAACTTCCGATATTTCCAGAATAGAAGGGGTTACATTAACCCTTAAAGGTACTAACACGGAAGAAGACGGCAATACAACGCTGCAGGTAACACAAAATACAGAAGATTTAGAAAGTGCAGTTAATGCGTTTATAGAAGCATATAACGCTGCAATTGCAAAAGTTGAAGAAGTTACCGCAAGCGGGGCTGACCTTCACGGCGAAACTTCACTCACAAGCCTTGCAAGAACTCTGAAAAGCTATTCAACAAGCTCTAATACAACAAACGGCGGCGTATTTAAACTGTTATCGGATATAGGTATTTCAACCGCTGCTGCAGACGGAAATAATTTGTCTACAGATACTTATCAACTTTCTCTGGATTCTGAGAAATTCATGAAAGCGCTTCAGGAAAATCCTGAGTCGGTAAAATCTATTCTAACAGGCGATAATGGCGTCTTAAGCATGATGGAAAATGCTGTAGAACAGAGTTTGTCCGCAACAACCGGTTTCTTTGATGTTAAAACTTCTACTCTTGATTCAAACATAGACAAAATGGAAGAAAAGATTACAAAGAAAAATACAAGCATTGAAACTTACAGAAGCCAGCTGGAAAATAAATTTTATCAGATGGAAATGGCAATAGCGCAAATGCAGCAAAATTACAGTTCATTTTTATCATAATATTTTTAATAATTTCAATAAAAAAAACGGCTCATTGAGCCGTTTTTTATTATTAATATTGTCGTTAATCCAGAAGCGCTTCAAGAATAGCCGCATTTTTACCAGCCATAGTGTTTGCCTTTACTCTGCTTTTGTACATGTAGCTTCTTAATGCCTCTCTGATTAGTTCTGAACGTGTTCTGTTTTCGCCTTCTGCAACTTTGTCAATTCTGTCTAAAAAGTCTTCCGGCATTGAAATTAGTACTCTTGCCATATATTTCTCCTTTATTATGTAGTGACTGTTGATATCTTGTATATATATAAAGTCTGAAAAAGAAAAATAATTGCGTTTTTATTTCATATTTATTAAGTTTTGTAACAATAAAATAATGCAGAATTTTGGTTTTGTAAAACAGAAAAGTACATTATGTGTTATAATATTATGTTATGAAATATGCAGATGCAATAAAAACAATAACCGCTAAAAGTAATTTTTATATAGATTTGAGCCTGAATAGGATTGAAACAGCACTTGAGAAGTCGGGCAATCCTCAGGATGGTTTGAAATGTATTCATGTTGCGGGAACAAACGGAAAAGGTTCTGTCTGTGCAATGTTGGATTCGGTTTTAAAAGAAGCCGGATATAAGACGGGGCTTTATACAAGTCCTCACATTTGGGAATATACGGAAAGAATAAAAATTAACGGAGTGCAAATCCCAAAAGAGGTTTTCGGGGATTATGCAGAGGAGGTTTTAAATCTGGGGGTGCATCTTACGGAATTTGAAATCCTCACTGTGATAATGTTTTTGTATTTTAAGCGTAATAATGTTGATGTTGTGATTCTGGAGACTGGTTTGGGCGGAAGATTTGACGCTACAAATGTAATTAAAAAAAATCTATGTTCCATAATTACCCATATCGATTTAGATCATACAGAGAGACTGGGTAATACAAAAGACAAAATTGCGTATGAAAAAGCAGGAATTATAAAGCCGGCATGTCCGGTAATCGCAGGAGAAGGTTATGAGACTGTAAGAGACAGGGCGGACGAAGCGGATTCAATGTTTATTATGACCCAGCCTTATGTAAATCCGGAATTTATAGAAGCGCTTACGTTAAAGGGCAGGCATCAAACAGAAAATCTTGCGCTTGCTATTGCTGCAATTAATTATTTATTTAAAGATATTGATGAACAAACTATTATTAAAGGCTTAAAGAAAGTAAAAAATCCTTTCAGGTTTGAGTATTTTGAGAGTAAAAATCTTATAGTGGACGCTTCGCATAATCCTAACGGAATACTGGCATTGAGGGAGAATCTTGATTTATTTTATCCTGAACAAAAGCGGCGGTTTATATTTGGCTGTCTTAAAAACAAAGATTACATAAGTATGATGAATATTCTGTTTAGAGAAGGAGATGAAATTTATCTTAATGAATTTGATTATCCAAATGCGGCAGGATATGCAGAATTAAAGGCAAGATGTCCTTATCCGGCAGAGAGATTTTGTTCGGAAAGTATTTTGCAGCCGGATAAGCTGAACATAATTTGCGGTTCTTTTTATATGATTGGAGGTATGAAATGGCTGAAATCTCTTCAAGTTTAGAAGATTATATTGAAGCTGTTTACAGTATTTATGTCCGGGAAAATAAGGTTAAGGCGGTTGAAGTCGCAAGGCAGCTTAAAGTTTCCAGAGCGTCTGCAACAGAAGCGCTGCAAAAACTTGAACAGCTGGGGTTGATTAATTACGGATATTACGGCAAAATTTCAATAACCGAAGAGGGGGTAAAAAAGGCGGAAGCAATTATTAAAAAACACAAAACTCTTTCGGAGTTTTTTGAAAAAATTCTCGGTGTTGAGCACGAACTTGCTGAGGAAACTGCCTGTAAAATTGAACATGTTATTGAAGAAAGTGTTTTAATCAAACTTGAAAAACATATAAAAAAATGTAAAAGTTAAATGTTATTCAAATAATTCAGGCAGGCTTTTTCGGAAGTGTAGTTTAAGATTGTGCCGTGTGCATTGTGTAGAATCTCATTTTGATTTTTGGAGTTTATAATTTCGTTTATTATTCCGTCTTTCCAGAAGTATCCGTTAACTCCGTTTTTGATTATTCCCGCAGCGCCGTCATTTTCTGTGCATATAGTAATACAGCCTGATGCCATTGCTTCAAGGTATACCATGCCGAAAGTTTCGTTAACCGACGGAAGTGCAAAGATATCTGAGCAGCGCATTTTTTCAAGAACTTTTTCGTGTTCAAGCCAGCCAGTAAAATTTGGTTTTGAGGATATTTTTTTTAAGTTTGTCAATTCTTCTCCATTTCCGATTATAGTAAGTTCTGCGTCAAGATTTTCACATTCTTTTATAACTTTGTCTACGTTTTTGCGTTTGATTAAATGTGCGCACACAAGAATTTTAACTTTTTCCTCCGGCTTCCATTCTCTTTGAATACTCGGACAATTTATACCGGAATAACAGACAAACGTTTTGTCTTTGTACTGAGGATATAATTTTAAAAACTTATTTTTTATAACATCTGAACGGCATGCGATTCTCTGAGCGTTCTTATATCCCTTCTCAAGTTCGGATTTGAAATATATTGAATATATAGGTTTTGTTAAAACTTCCAAATCCGAAACATGCACGCCGGCTGTGAATTCTAAACCGAGACGATTTGCAAAAATTATTCCGGATGGCATGTGGGCAATTATTTTATCAGGGTTGAATTTTGTTTTTATTTTATGTTTTATATTTCCCAAAAACGGCAGAAAATAATTAATATTTTCAACATTACCCCAAATTCCGCTTTTATAAAAAGGCTTTTTTCGGATAAGAGAATTGAGTAAAAAATTTGGCTTGATTACTTTGACTTCATGTCCGAGTTTTTCCCACCCGCAGACAAAGTTAAAAATAGTCTTTGGAGTATATTTTTCATCCTCTTTTACCGGATACAAATCAGTAATTACAAGTATCTTCATTCGCTGTATTTGTTCCTTTCAAAGCATAGAACATTTATTAATGAAAGCAGCATTACAATAACAAGCAGAACAACTGCAAGCGCTGAAGCGTATCCCAGATCAAGATTTTCAAATGCTCTTTCGTAAATATAATAGACAATTGTTTTTGTGGAATTTAAAGGCCCGCCTTTTGTCATAACATAAATTTCTGCAAAGACTTTCATGGCAGAAATTGTGCTTATGGTTGACACGAGCGCAATAGTCGGCATTATATGCGGAACAGTAACTGTCAAATGTTTGGTGATAAAATTTGCACCATCGATATCGCACGCTTCATACAATTCTTGCGGAACACTCATAAGCGATGCAAGGTAAATCATCATATAATAACCGATTCCCTTCCAGATTGTGACTATTGCAACAGAAAATAATGCCCAATTGGTATCAACAAGCCAGCCGGCCGGTTTAATATTTAAAAGTGATAAGATATAATTTAAGACGCCCTGACTTGCGTACAGCCATTTGAAAGCAATTGCCGCAACAACAATAGAGACAATTACAGGAAGGTATAGAAGAATTTTATACAAAGTTATTCCTCTGATTTTTTGGTTAATCAATATAGCAAGAAAAAGCGGAAATGTTACAAGAAAAGGAACTGCTATTACAAGATACAAAAATGTGTTTAGCATGACCTTATAAAATACCGGTTCTTTAAAAAGTTTTATATAATTATCAAAATTGCAGAAATCAGGATTATATAAACTTGATGAATAGTCAAAAAAACTTAAGGCAAAAGTCTGAAAAAACGGGATAAAAAAGAAAACTATTAAAACCGCTCCTGCAGGAAGTAAGAATAAATACGGTGTATATTTTTTATAATAATTCATAATTTGATTATCTCATTTGAATTATCTGCGGTCAATACTCAAACTTAAAAAGACTTATCCTGAGGTTCTTATTTATGTTATAATTCAGAATAAAAAAAGGACGGCATTGACGAGAGTGCATGCCGCCGCTGAGTCGTAATACTGAAACCTTTTGGGCGGGAGACATTTTGTTCAATTCCTAAATTGTCTTTTAACTCAAAGTCTCCCTTTTGAACAGACTCCATGCCGGTTTATTTAGTCTGTTGTTTTTCAAAGTCTCTTATATGTACCTTTGGTACAACTGACATTCCCGGTATTATCTTGTATTCATTAGGGTCAATCTCTTCCGTGAATACAATCTTAACAGGAATTCTCTGTACGATTTTTACGAAAGAACCGACTGCATTCTCCGGCGGGAACAAGCTTGCTTTTGCGCCCGAACTTCTTTGAATACTGTCAATTTTTCCTTTGAAAACTTTATCAGGATAAGTGTCGATTTTAATATCAACCTCCATACCTTCTTTCATATGCGTTAGCTGTGTTTCTTTGTAATTTGCAACAACCCACACATTATGCGGAACAATTACAAACAAAGGACTTCCCGGCTGAACCATCATGCCGACTTCAACTTTCTTATTGGAAACTGTTCCGTCAATCGGAGCCAAAATATCCGTGTATTCCAATGCCAGCTCTGCTGCCCTTTTTCGAGCTTTTAAAACATTCAAATCAGCATCCGCAACTTTTGCATTTTTAGACGGGTCGCTTGAAAAGATTGACTGCTCTGCACTTGTCTGATCTGCCTGTTTGCTCTCAAGATTTGTCCTTGCCTGATCCAGTCTCTGTTTTGAAACGGCTCCTGCCGCATAAAGATTTTCATATCTTTCTAAATCCTTCTTTGCAAGTTCGATTTCAGAATTAGCCGCATTCAAATCAGCACGTGCATTTTCCTGATTTAAAAGAGCTTTTTCATACGCTGCAGTTGCCTGATCAAGCTTTACCTGATAATCTATCTTATCAATAACCGCAACAACCTGCCCTGCTTTTACCGGCTGGTTATCTTCAACCAGAACTTTTACAATCTGTCCTGATACCTTTGGAGAAACAGAAACAGTCGTTGTCTCTACATAAGCATCATCAGTTGTCTGATAGCCCAGATAATCATAAATAAAATATCCGGCTGTCAAAACACCTAAAGTTACAAGTGTCGCAAATATATAACGCTTTTTTACGGGTAATTTCCCTTTATTCTCTTCTAAATTTTTTTCTTCGCTCATTTTTTCACCTTTACTATTCTATATTTGTATTTCCAGTGTTTCGTTTAAAACGTCTCTTAACTCTTTTAATAAACCGCTTACTTTTGCCAGATCACTATTATTAATTCTCTCTCTTACAAGCGTAAGATGCGGTTTGATTTTTGTAGTAACCTCCTCCGCTTTTTGCAATCCTGCATCAGTAATTTGTGCAATCTTAACAGGACGGTTATTTTTTATTGACAATTTTCTTGTAATAAAACCTTTTCTCTCCAGACTGTCCAGAATCTTCCCTGTATTTGCCCTGTCTTTGAGGATTAATTTTGCTAAGTCTCTCTGGCAGATATTCGGGTTACAAATCAGTGTATCAAGCGTTGAAAATTCTTCCGGAGTAATTCCCGCCCCGTACTTTTCAAACACCTGCTGCCCTAAAAGCTTGCAATACTTCGCTGTCAGTTCTATCTGGTAGAATACAGTATCTGTAAAATGATTTTGCAATTTTGTAAATCCCCTGTTTGGTGTATGTTTATTTAACAACATGTTGCATTTGCAACATACTTATGTTATCATTCTTATTAGAAAAAATCAAGTACTTGGAGAGAAGAAAAAGATATGAAGAAAATATTAACACTGGCTATACTGGTATCACTCGGTTTGAGTAATGCTGTTTCCGTTCTTGCTGCTGAAAAAACTGTTTTGAGTGCAGGAGCTGAACAAACGGTTGACAATGATAAAAATAATAAAAAAGATAAAAAGAAAAAATCAGAAAAAATTAAACCTGTCAAAAACAAATATGAATACGTTAATATGGCATGGTGGGGACAGTTTAATGATGATATTTTAAATGATTATATTATTAAAGCTGTTGAAAATAACAAAGATTTAAAGATGGCAACATTAACAATTGATGAATACTATCAAAATGTTGTCGGACAGAGAGCAAACGAGCTTCCGACTATTCATGCCGGATTTATGCCGGGATACGGCGGATTTATGGAACACGAAGCAGGAAGTTTCTTACTGCCTATTATGGCTAGCTACGAATTAGACCTGTTCGGTAAAAATCACAACAAGACAACTGCAATAAGAAAATTGTATGAAGCTTCTATTCTGGATGAGCAGGCTGCATACATTTCAATAGCTTCATCTGTAGGAACTGTTTATATTAATATAGTAAAACTTGATGCAATGGTTGACTTGCAGGAAGATATTGTTAAATTAAGAAAAGAAATTTTTGAAATAATGTCAATAAGCAACCTTGAAGGACTTGTTTCAACTTCTGACTTAGTAAAAGCAAATCAGTCATATATTCAGGGAGTTGCGGACTTAACTGATTTAAAGAAACAGAGAACAAAACTTCTGCACCAGCTTGCGGTTTTGACAGGCGACAGTCCTAATAATATAGAAGAATATAAGAGAATTGACTACAAGGAACTTGCATTTTCCGGAAATATTCCTGAATTTGTAAATTCAGATGTTATTATGAAGCGTCCTGATTATATGAAGGCTGAAAAAATGCTTGAAAAAGCCGGAATTGATGTTAGGGTTGCAAGAAAAGAAATGCTTCCGACACTTAATCTCGGCGGATTAATGTTATTTAATGCAACAAATCTCGGAAGCCTGTTTACGACTTCAAACATGCTCTGGGGTATCGGCGGCGGAATCATGCAGCCTCTGTTCATGGGCGGAAGAATCAGAGCGAATTTGAAAGCCAAAAAGATTGCTTATGAAAAAAGCCTGAAAAATTACGAAAAAGTTAACCTGACTTCTATGCAGGAGGTTAACGACTCGCTTGTTTCAATAAATATGGACAAAGAAAAGTTAACCAAACAGAAAAAGATTCAGGAACTTGAAAAAGAGGATTTTGCAATTTCCCAAACACGATTTGCCCAGGGAGTTATTGCAAAACTTGATTTAAACCAGATGGAAGAAAACCTTTTGAGTGTAAACAAAATGGTTTATTCAAGCGAATTTGACTGCATGATTGATTATATAAGCTTTTATAAAGCAATAGCCGCACAAAATATTTAAAATTATAGATTGTCTTTATGTTTTTTAAACTTTGGCATATGTTCTTCGTGTTCATCGCAGCCGAGGACTTCATTCAAGTGGTTAATTAAAGCTTCCGAATGATAGCACATGGCATGTTCTGATTTGTGGTGAATATCCGCAATATGGTAGTGCATTGCCATCTCGACCTGTATTAACGCTATGTTGTAATGATAAATTGTGTCAACGTATCTGTTAAGAGCCATAATGTAATCTTTTCTTGCTGCCTGATGCGCAATATAATTCAATTCTCCGCTTTTGTATTTAGTATCGACAAGCTTTAAATTTTCTAATGCCTGCTTTGCTTCTGCTCTGGCAGCGGGAATCTGGCGTTCTGCTTTGTCAAAATTATTAAATGCTCTTTTTACCTCGTAATACAAATCTTTTTTAAATAAAACTATTTCATTGTCTGCCAGATTTACCTGTGCATCAGCTCCTTTGATGGAATGCTTAAGTTCCATAAGATTAACATTAGAACTCAGGTTAATTCCGACTTGCAGACTGTTATTTGAAACTTCATTTGTGTTATTAAATCCGTATCCCACATTTCCGGAAAGAGTTGGCAGATACGTTTTTTTTATATATTTAAGCGACTGAAGCATAGCATCTCTTGTAGAAGTCAAAACTTTTAAGTCAGGACTGCTTTCGTACGCAAGTTCTGCAGCATTTTCTCTTTCAAACGGGAAAACATATTTTGAATACACACGCGGTTCACGGGAATTTTCAGCATAAGCAAAATCATTTTCAAAATCAAATGTCTCGGTATTTTTAATACTGAAATCCGGTTGATTGTCAAGATACATGGAATTGGTTAAGTCAATTCTTGCATTGTAAAAATTGTTTTGCGCTTCAATTAATTCGGCTTCTGCATCGCTCAAATTGAGTTTAGCAGTGGTTAGGTCGGCACCCTGTTTAGCTTGTTTAACAAACTCTCTGTTAATTTCAACATTGTTTTGGGCAATTTGAAGCAAAGCCCTTGCCTTTAAGAGATTGTAATATTTAACTTTTACGTCAAATAAAGTTGCGCAAAGGCTGTCCATAAATTCGTATTCAGCTCCGATTTTATAGAACTCTTCCATCTTGATATACGCTGTAGTTTTTCCAAAGTCCCAAATCATTTTGTTTACAGAAACTCCGACGTTAGGAAGTTCACGGTAATAATGATTGTAATAAATATTGTCAGAATTATTTTCGTTATAAAAACCGACACCCGCATTAATAACCGGAAAATACGATGAACGTGCAATTCCGAGATTACTCTTTGCAATATCCAGATTGTATTTTTGTCTTTTTATTTTAGGGCTGTTTTTAAATGCCGATGCGACACAATCTATCATTGAAACGCTGCTGCCATCCTTTATTTCAACCGGATGGAATAATTTATCCTCGTCGTCGTGTGCAAAAGCAACAAGGCAAATATTTTTGCATAGCAGGACAAGTAAAAACAATACAATAAATCTTTTCCTCATACATTAATTATATCATGTTTGTCAAGCCTAACAGTTATTTATCCTCTTGCCGTGTCTGTTTTGGGGTCAAGCCGGCAATTCCGGTAACAATACCGGCACATCCTCCGATAACAGCGTTCAGGGCAAGAGAATTTTTCATTGGGGATTGTGAAAAATGTATTTTTCTGGATAATAAGTCTAAAACCACTCCGAAGCCGAACCACGCTCCTGCGGTAGTTATTCCGTCTTTTACAGGCGATACATTTTTGCTTGCTGCAGTTTTGTGTTTTGCAGCGCAAAAATAAGGTTTCGTTGTAAAACTTTGAATATTTTGTATTTGCATATTTATATTTCTTAAACTATATTAATTAGCGTAGACAATAAAAAATACCTGAAATTTCAGGTATTTTTTATTTGCCGATGGCCGGGGTCGAACCGGCACGTAGTTGCCTACACCAGATTTTGAGTCTGGCACGTCTACCAATTCCATCACATCGGCATATTAAATTATCAAAAAAACTATTTTTCTTTTCCTCTTTGACAGAAGTGTAGTCAGTCCGTTAGGGTGTTTAAACTATTCCGTCACAACCCAAATTAAACCAGAAACATAATAAATTTTCAAGCCCGAACTTTATAGACCTGTCAGCAGATCCGTTATGCGTTCTGTTGCATTGAATTTTGCAAGGTGGGAAGAATTCTGCTTTATATAATTAAGCTTTACCGGATTATCAATAAGTCCGACAACAGTTTCTCTTATTTTATTCGGCTCAAGCTCCTTATCTTCTATATATATGCAGGCGCCCATTTCAAGCAGGTATTTAGCATTTATCCGCTGGTGATTTGCAGCCGCATAAGGAAACGGTATTAGTATCGGCGCTGCTCCTGAAGCGCATATCTCTGATATGCTTAATGAACCTGCACGTGAAATTACAATATCACTGGTTTTCAAAACGGATATCATGTCCATAAAATACGGTTTTATGATTAGATTTCTGTCTTGGTTATATGCCGGATAAATTTGTTTTACTCTTTCAATAACTTCTTCATAATTCTTTTTTCCGGTCTGAAATATAACCTGCAGGTTTAATTCCTGTACAAACTCTTTTAAAACTTCAATTGCTGTTTTATTGATTGACTTAGCCCCCTGTGAGCCGCCCATAATGCACAGGGTTAATTTTCGGCTGTCCAGTCCCGTATTTAAAGCAGCCTGCGTTCTTGACATTGTCTCAAATTCTTCCCTGATAGGGTTTCCGGTAATTACAGTATGTTTATTCGGAATATATTTTTTTGCTTTTTCAAAAGCTAATGTTACGTATTTTGCCCGTTTTGACAGTTTTTTTGTGACAAGCCCCGGCATGGCATCACAATCGTGCATAATATACGGGGTTTTTGTAAAAATACAGGCAAAAATCATTGGCGCAGAAACATAACCACCTGTTGCAAAAACAGCTTTAGGCTTATATTTTTTTATGTATCTCGCCGAACGTATAATTGCTTTTACAAGCTTTATGCCCCATACAAAAAATTTCGGATTTAAACCTCTCGGCATACCCTTTATGCTCACATGAAGAAACTTATATCCTTTTTTTGACGCAAGTTCGAATTCCATATTCCGTTTATTGCCGACATAATATACTTTTGAACCCTTTGAGGTTAAAGAATCAGCAACTGCAAGTGCAGGATAAATGTGACCGCCGGTGCCGCCGCCGGTGACAAAATAAACGCTATTGTATATTTCTGACATTACCAAACCTTACCCTTTTTACATTATCTTTTGATATATTTAAAATGATTCCTACCATCCATAATGATACCATTACAGAAGAGCCGCCATAGCTTATAAAAGGCATTGGAACTCCGGTTGCAGGAACGAATGAACTTGCAACCCACATATTTAAGAAGCCCTGAAAACATATTGAAAAAGTTAATCCGAGTGCTAAAAGTTTTCCATACATATCCGGACACTTACATGCAATTAAAAAACCGCGCTGTAATATTGTCCAGAACAAGCAAATTATTAATAAGCAGCCGATAAACCCATGTTCTTCTCCGATTACTGCATAAATAAAATCCGTATGTGCTTCCGGAAGCCAGGCGAGTTTTTGTTTGGAACTTCCGTATCCTACTCCGTAAAGCCCGCCTGATGCGAACGCAACAAGAGATTGAATAATATTATATCCTGCCCCCAGAGGATCTGACTCCGGATGCAGCCAGGTTGTGATTCTGGAGGATTGATATCCCTTCAAGCCTTTTAAAAGCAAAAGCGGAACAAATGCACACAAACCATATATGATAAGCATTATTGACCCGCCCGCGCAAATATAAATCGTAATTGATGTTGCAAGCAGAAGGAGAACCATACTCAAATTCGGCTGTGTAAAGATTAATCCGACCATTATGAGTATGGGAATAAATGCAGTTAGTATTTTGCTGTTATCAAACAGATTTGTATCCCTGCAGAAAACTCCGGCAAGAAGCATAACAACAGCAGGCTTTGCAAATTCTGAAGGCTGAAGGCTCAGAGGCCCCAGATTAATCCATCTCTGCGCGCCGTTTACTGTTGTTCCGAAAAACTTTACAGCCAGAAGCATTATGATTACAAAAACGGCAAACGGAAGTGTATAAACCGTAAGTTTTTTGTAGTGAAAATTGGATAAAAATTTCATACCAATGAGGCCGACTATAACACCCAGAATCTGCTGAATTAAAAATCTTGCAGGATTTAGTCCCATATCAATGCATTTAGGTGCGCTTGCCGAAAAAATAGCCATTAATCCTATAACAACCAGAAAAATTACAGCCACAAACAGCGGTCTGTCTGACTGCATGTTCTGTGTATTTATTTTTTCAGGGTTATTATTTGGATAAGACATAATCTTTAAAAACTTCTCCTCTGTGTTCATAACTTTTGAACATATCAAAGCTTGCACACGCCGGTGAAAGAAGTACCACATCAGGCTTTAGGCTAATCGCTTTATCAATAGCTTCTTCCATGGTGCGTTCTTTTATTATATTACTAAAACCATTTTTTTTCAGATTTTTTTCAAATCTCTCTGTTGCTTCGCCTATCAAAAGAACAGTTTTAATATGTTTGTTTATTGACCGGCACATCTCCGTCAAATCCGTGTTCTTATCTCTTCCGCCGAGAATCAAAGCCACATCCTGATTGTTGAAAGAATCAATTGCAACAATGGAAGCTTCCGGGTTTGTCGCTTTTGAATCGTTGTAGAAAGTTATGCCGTTAAATTCCCTAACCCTTTCCAGACGGTGTTCCGGCGCTTTAAAAGACATAATTTGTTCTCTTATATCTTCGTTTTTCATGCCGGCAAGCTTTGCAATAATCACCCCGCACATAATGTTCTGGTAATTGTGATGACCCACAAGCGGACAGTCTTTGAGGTCTATTATTTTTTCGTCATTATAATAGATAGCGTTGTTTTTTATTAGTGAATAGTGAGTAGTGAATAGTGAATCGGAGGTTTCATCAGATAACGCGGCGGTCATCTGCCCCCCTTGCGGGGGAAGCGGCACGGAGTGCCGTAGGGGGGTATTAATTCCCAAATCTCCGGCGGCAGCGTTTGCCCCCCTTGCGGGGGAAATGTCCGAAGGACAAAGGGGGGTGTCAATTTCCCGCTTTAAAAAGTTAATACAACCTTCAATATTAGAATCAATTTCATTATTCCAAAATCTAATTACTCTGAAATTTTGTTTATTCAAATAAAATGTTCTTTGTACATCATTGAAATTCCCTGAGTGCTGCCCTCCGTCTATTTCAATAATAATACGTTTTTCAAGACAAACAAAATCCGCAATATATTTATTATCTATAGCAAATTGGCGTCTGAATTTTACACCGAGTTTTTCTTTACGTATTAACTGCCACAATTTAACTTCCTGTGGTGTCATTTCTTTTCGCATTTTACGTGAAAATTCTTTTATGTAAGGGGCGTAATATCTGTGATTGATTTCTTTTACCCCCCTTTGTCCTTCGGACATTTCCCCCGCAAGGGGGGCAAAAACCTCCGGCGTCAGATTAGCGTACTCACCTTTTCTAAGCGTAAAGAAAGCGCGGCAATCATCTGCCCCCCTTGCGGGGGAAATGTCCGAAGGACAAAGGGGGGTATTTTCATCCGCATCAAAAAATATTACATTCTTGCACTTTTTTGAAAATTCAACTAACTTTTCATCTTTTGCATTCAAAATTGCAAACTCAGGCTCCTGCGGCGGCAAAAATATCTTAGCCTTTGCATTAAAATAATTTTCCAATCCGCCATGCCAGTCTATGTGATCAGGTGTAAAATTCGTCCAGCAGGCATATTTGGCTTTAAATTTTTCTGTCATTTGTGCTTGATATGAACTTATTTCACATACAAGAAAATCATGTTTTCCCTCCAGAAGAGAAGTTGGAGGAACACCAATATTTCCGCAAACAGGAGCGGAAAAGTTTTTACTCAAAATATGCGATACAAGAGCGGTTGTGGTAGTTTTCCCGTTAGTACCCGTAATTGCAATAAACGGAATGTCCGTATTCAAATATGCAAGTTCAATTTCAGAAATTATTTTTATATTTTTTTCGTTTAACCTTCTAAATATTTCAGACTTTGGCGGAATCCCCGGGCTTGTAACCGCAAAAGACGAACCTTCAATAAATTCTTCGCTGTGTCCTCCGCATTCAACCTTAACTCCCAGTTCTTCAAGCACTTTAATTTGCGGGCGGTACTCTTCTCTAACCTCACTTACTCCCTTAGATTCCGTTAAATATACATCATAATCCCTTTTTGCAAGAAATTTTGCCGCTGAAATTCCGCTTTTTGATAATCCCAAAATTAAAACTTTTTCTGACATAATTAAACTCTCCCGCTAATTGGATTTTACATCAAACATAAGCAGGAATAAAACTATTTGCCGGAATTTTTTAAGAAAATTAGCCGTCTATAATTTGCGGAAGGTCAACATTAGGCGCGCCGATAGTTCTTACCAGTTCTAGCACAGCAGCTTTTACCTGACATTTGTGTGTAGTTGCACTAAAAAAATCACTGTAAAAGCAGCCCTGGCAGACACAGCCCCTTTTGTAACACTCTATAGCCGTCGGAGTCCATCTCTTTACGGCAATAGCTCTTCCCATATCACGACTCTTAAACACTTATTCCTCCCAAAGTTTATCTTTTTGTAATTCAATTTATCTCTCAATTAAGGAAATCCCCAAAATTCCTTAACATATTTCTATTATATTGCTTAAGTGACCTTTTACAAGGCATAAAATGCTAATTGTAACGATTTCTTAATGATATTATAAACTCCTGAATTTATTGGCATACCTTGTTTTGAGGTGTGATGAACGGGCATGGCTGCATGCTTTTGGCGATTTAAAACATGGAAATCCATGCGCCGCCCATGTTTGCATGGTATTATAAATCAATTAAGTTTTGTAACGATGTTGGCATGTTTTGAAATTTTGAATTTAACCCTTGACAGCCCCGTCGTTTTCGCCTGAAATAAAATATCTTTGCATAAAAAGAAAGAAAATAATTATAGGAA
>CALUSN010000028.1 GCA_944323435.1 Candidatus Gastranaerophilales bacterium
AATTAAAAACAGTAGGTTTGGCGGAACCCGACAATAAGTATATGGATTGCCGCGTCGCTCGCGCTCCTCGCAATGACGCCCAACCTGTAGTTTTACCTACAAATCCAAACATTTACCCCCGCAATGACGCAAAACCTGGCGTTCCTCAGCGCCCAATAACCGCGCCAACCTCCCAAGTTGGGGAGGTCGCAGTTGTGCGAACACTAGTGAGCTACAAATGCGGGTGGGGTTCAAATAAAAAGTTCCCCCCTCACCCTCTAAAATTCATGTCATTGCGAGGGAATAGCCATTCAGCCCGAAGCAATCTTGAACGAATTATACAACTAAAAACAGTAGGTTTGGCGGAACCCGACAATAAGTATATGGATTGCCGCGTCGCTCGCGCTCCTCGCAATGACATCCAACCGGTAGTTTTACCTATAAATCCAAACATTTACCCTCGCAATGACACCCAGCCGGTAGTTTCACCTACCAGCCCAAACATTTACCCCCGCAATGACGCAAAGCCTGGCGTTGCCCCTCGCCCATTTGGGGAGAGCGGATTTGCGGACGGACAAGAGTCCGGATAGCAAACGGATTAAGCCTGCTGGAGCTTTGCTTTGAAGGCGAAACTCCGTGAGCGTGGAGCAAAGCCAAGACAGGATAGCAGATGTGCTTGAGCCGTTAGGCGAAAGCTACAGATGCGGGTGAGGGGCTGAAAATATAAGTGGTTAATGGTTGTAGTTAGTTGTGAATTATTTTTAGTTATTGTCGGGCTAAAGCCCGACCTATTTACTTGTAGTTTGCTTTCCAAAGTGCCGTCATTGCGAGGAGCGGAAGCGACGCGGCAATCCACTTTCATTTAATTGTCACTTTTGTTCCGGATTGCTTCGGGCTAAATGGATACTCCCTCGCAATGACGCCCAGCCTGTCGAATTATTTCATACCTGAAATCTTTTACCAATTATAAATTATTTATTGCCGTTATCACGACTTCTGCTGCTTCTTCGGGCTTCATTGCAGTTTTTTCGTCTGTTTCACGGATTTTAAATTCTACATTACCTTCCGATATTGATTTTCCGACAATAATCTGATAAGGGAACCCGATTAAATCAGCGTCTTTAAACTTAACTCCGGCACGTTCGTCTCTGTCGTCAATTACGACTTCTGCGCCGTGTTTTTTGAGAGTAACATAAATATCGTTTGCAACTCTCATCTGCTCTTCATCCTTTGTGCTCACCGGAATCACTATTGCATGATAAGGCGCAATTGCCAGAGGCCATTTGATACCGTGCTCGTCATAATGGGCTTCAACTGCAGCCGCTGCAGTTCTTGAAATCCCGATACCGTAGCATCCCATAATATACGGCTGGGTTTTGCCGTTCTGATCCAGATAAACCGCATTCATCGGCTTAGAATACTTTGTACCGAGCTGGAAAATATTACCGACTTCGATACCTCTTGTAACTTTAAGCGGCTTGCCGCACTGCGGACAGAGTTCGCCGGCTTCAACAAGACGTACATCCGTAACCGTCTCCGGCCGCTTTACATCCAACTCCCAATTGTATCCTACACCGTGTTTGTCTTTTTGATTAACTCCGATTACAAAGTTTTTCATATCTCTGACTGTCTCATCGGCAATAACAGTAATTTCATAACCGTTATATTCCTTCAATCCCTGTGGTCCGATGAATCCTTTTGCGGCATCAAAACCGTTTACTCCCATCATCTCTTCAATCTCGCCTGCGGTTGCAATCCTTATATCAGACCCGCCGGCTGCATTCATAAGCTTGGTTTCTTCTACCTGCTTATCTCCTCTTATTAAGGCTAAAACCGGCTTCTTATCCACAATATAAACCAGAGTTTTAACAATCAGTGTTGAAGGAATCTTTAAGAAATCACAAAGTTCTTCAATAGAATGTGTTTCCGGAGTGTCAACAATTTTGGCAGATGTCCACTCTCCTGTTATATTTGCTCCCGCAGGCAATTTTGAAACAGCGTGGTTTGAATTTGCGGAATAGTCGCAGCTGTCGCAATAAAATACATCGTTTTCACCTGCATCAGTATCAGTAATTACCATAAACTCATGGCTTACACTTCCGCCTATTGCGCCTGAATCAGACTGAACCATTTTGGTATTCAATCCGCAGCGCTTGAAAATTTTTGTATAAGCCTTAGCCATATTTTCATATTCTTTTTCCAGCCCTTCCTGAGTCATATCAAAGCTGTAGGCGTCTTTCATAATAAACTCCCTGCCTCTTAAAAGTCCGAAACGCGGACGGACTTCATCACGGAATTTTGACTGAATCTGGTATAAATTAACCGGTAATTGTTTGTAAGATTTTAAACCATCCCGCGCAATAGAAGTAATAATCTCTTCATGAGTCGGACCTAAGCACATTTCACGGTTATGTCTGTCTCTGAGGCGCATAAGTTCTTTACCGTAAACTTCCCATCTGCCTGATTCTTCCCAGAGTTCTTTTGGCTGCACAAACGGCATCAAAAGTTCCTGTGCACCGGCTGCGTCCATTTCTTCACGAACAATATTTTCAATTTTCTTCAAAACTCTCCACATAAGCGGCAAATAATTATACACTCCGGAGGTGAGTTTTCTTATATAACCGGCTCTTACAAGCAGCTTATGAGAAATAACTTCTGCATCCGACGGAAATTCTCTTAAAGTCTGTACAAACAATTTCGACATTTTCATGATTTCATATTCCCCTTTTAGTTTTATTTATAAGCCAATTTTATCATGAAAAGATAAAATTGATTAATTTCCGGTTACAATTTTAACTCCGGAACTTGTTCCCAGACGAACTGCTCCGGCTTCAATCATCTTAACGGCAGTTTCTCTGTCTCTGATTCCGCCGGAAGCTTTGACCTGAAGCCCGGCATCTTTTACTGTTTCATACATTAGCTTCACATCCTCTGCTTTTGCGCCTGCTCCGTTTTTTACGAATCCGGTTGAAGTCTTTACAAAATCTGCTCCGCCCTTTATACAAAGTTCGCAAGCTGTTTTTATTTCATCTTTCGTTAACAAATCAGTCTCAAGAATTACTTTTAAATTGTGGTTTTGTGAAGCGGCTTTTATTTTTGTAATTTCTTCTACAATATAGTCATAATCACCGTCTTTCAGTCTGCCGCCATTGATTACCATATCAATTTCATCTGCACCGTTTTTAATTGCATCAATAGTTTCAAGTATTTTGCTCTCTGTTGTTGATTGTCCCAGAGGAAAGCCAATAACAGTAACAACTTTAATCTCATTATTACCGGTATCATTTAAATACTGCTTTGCAAATTTAACATTACAAGGATTCACACAAACACCCAGAAACTTGTATTCACAGGCTTCTTCAAGTAATTTTTTTATCTCTGCTTTTGTTGCATCCTGCTTTAGAAGTGTATGTTCTATATATTTATTTAAATTCATGATTTCCTCCTCTTAGTGAATAGTGTCTGATAAACAGATTTAATATATGCTGAAAAATATTGCCGTCAATATTCCTGCAATTATGCAATAATAACCGAATATTGCCAGAGAGAATTTTGCTACAAATTTTAGAAAATATTTAATACAAATGTATCCCACAATACCAGAAACAATTGTACCGGCAATAATCGCCGTCCAATTAAATGCAATAACCTCGTGAAAATCGAGTTTTATGAGCGGGTAAAGCATAGAAGAGCCCAGAATTATCGGAATACTTAACAAAAAGGAATATCTTGCAGCAACAGACCTGTCCATACCGCTCAAAAGTCCCGTTGCAATCGTTAAACCGGAGCGTGAAAATCCCGGAAGCGCTGCAAGCCCCTGTGCTATAGCAATAAGAATAGAATTTCTAAGAGAAAGCTCTTTCTTTTCTAAGATTTTCTTTGCCTTATATTCACTAAACAGAAGCAAAAAACCTGTACCAACCAGCAAAATACCGACAATCTCCGGTCTGAATACAAGCCCGCCCGCTATTTCATTCAGCGGATATGCTATAACCACAGTAATAATAGTGCCTAATATTATATAAACCCCAAGTTTAAAATCCAGAGAAGAATATTCTTTATTCTTTAGACCGTAATACAAAGCTTTAATTATTTCAAAAATTTCTTTTCTAAAGAAAATTAAAACCGCAATAAGTGTCCCCAGATGAAGCATTATATCCGTAAAAATTTCCTGATTTGAATGGTGAACCTCTTCAATCCCTTTAAAAACTTTATAAAAATTTGAAGTAAAAACAAGGTGTGCAGAGCTTGAAATCGGCAAAAATTCGCTCAATCCCTGAACAATTCCCATCAGTATCGACTGTATAAAATCCAAAGCTTCCTCCGATATTTTTGAATGCAAGACACAATTGCCTGACAAATTTTCTACAAATTTTATTATAACACAAGCCGGTATAATAAATAAAAGTTTTCGTCCTGCCTTATTGCCGGATTAGAATAAGCCGCCGGCTTTTAGTGAAGAGTTTTAATTAACGAGAATAACACCATTATCGGTAAAATGTAAGCCGGTAATTACCTGATAATTCGGATTATCAGGCAGTTTCACATAGTCTTTCAATACAAAATATGCAGATCCGGAACCGGACATTACAGATTCTGGAAAATCTTTCTTTATTTGCTGCAGTTCTATATAATCATCAAAAATTGCGTATTCCAAATCATTATACAAATATTTGGAAAAATCTTCACCGCGATGTAATAACTCCAAAACTTTTTCCGTGAAATTTAAATGCTGTTTCTTTTCTTTAAGTGAATATTTTGTATAAGCTTCTTTTGCACTAATTCCTAGATTTTTCGGTTTTATAACTGTTACCGGATAAAAAGCCGTTTTCAATTTTGCAATATTTTCACCTCTTGATGTTGCAAGCAAGCATCCGCCCTCCAGGCAGACATTCAAATCCGACCCTAAACCGGCACAAATTTCATGAAGCTTTTCTGCGGACAAAGGTCTTTCAAAAATCTCATTAAGCCCGAAAATTGTTCCGGCGGCATCGGTACTTCCACCTGCAAGACCGGCAGCTACCGGAATTCTTTTATCTATGTATATTTTTGTTTTTATATTATTTATTCCCGTTTCTTTATAAAATAAATCCGCAGCCTTATATACCAAATTTTTTTCATTATAAGGAATTTCATCACTGTTGCCGGATAAAATAATCCCGCCGGAAGAATTTTTCGATACAGAAATATCAAGCGTGTCATACAAATCAATCGTTTGCATAATACTTCTAATGTTATGAAATCCATCCTCTCTTCTATTTATTACTTCCAGCGTCAAATTTATCTTTGCAGGACATTTTATTTTCACTTCTTTCATAAACAAATTATAGCATAAATCCTGACTCTATTTATGATAAGTTTCATGTTTTAATATCTTAAAAGCGCGATAAATTTGTTCAACCAGAATCAAACGTGCAAATTGATGCAAAAAAGTCATTTTTGACATACTAAGCTTAAAATCAGCCCGATCGGATACAATTTTGGCAAGCCCGCAGGAGGAACCGATTATAAACACAAGATCACTTAAGCCGGAATTTGAAATTTCTTCTATTTTAGAAGCAAATTCTTCTGAAGAAAGTTCCTTGCCGCAAATTTCAAGAGTTATAACGTAAGACTCTTTTTTAATTAAAGACAAAATTTTTTCACCTTCCTGACTAAGAGCTTTTTGAGTTAAATTTTCATCTCTGATCTCTGCAGGCTGCAGCTCTGTAATTTCTACAGCAGCATACGGAGTCAGTCGCTTAAGAAACTCCTCAATACCATCTTTCAAAAATTTTTCTTTTATTTTCCCTAATGCAATTATTCTTATTTTCATCTACATTATTTTAGCATGTAAATAAAAATTTTTTAATTATTTGTGTTGTATCCCTCCCTTTCGGGAGAGCTGCTCTGCGGACAGCCCGGGTGAAAATCTATAAAGTTCATTTTAATACCATTCAGACTAAATGAAATTTAAAAAAGTTTTAAATATTATTTATTATGTAATTAATTATTGTACGCATTTGTTCAGGTGTTATAATGAAGATTGTGAATGAGACATAACGGGATAAGAGAGTCGGGAAAGTTTAACCTGTTATAGTTATTGTCGGATTGGTAAATCCGACCCGCTTTGATAATTGAATAGAAGTTGCAAGAAAATAAAAAAAAACAAACTATTCCACTTTTCAACCATTATTCACTACTCACTACTCACCATTCACTATTCACTAAAATAAGGAGTACAAAATGCTTTTACATACAATCGAAGAATTAAGAAAACAGAGAAAAGAATGGCAGGGGCTTACGGTCGGGCTTGTGCCGACAATGGGGGCTTTGCATGAAGGTCATTTGAGTTTGATAAAAAAGGCAAAAGAAACTTGTGACAGGGTTGTCGTTTCTGTTTTTGTAAACCCGATACAGTTTGGACCGAGTGAGGATTTTGATAAATATCCGAGAACTCTGGATAAGGATATGGAATTATGTAATAAAGAAGGCGTTGATATTGTATTTGCTCCGTCTCCAAAAGAAATATACGGAGAAGGCAGCCGTCTTTCCAATGATACTCTGACGTATGTTTGTCCGCCGTTTTTCTACGTGAATAAGCTTTGCGGGAAAACAAGAACAGGTCATTTTGACGGGGTTTGCACCGTTGTTTTAAAATTATTTAATATTGTCCAACCTGACTATGCATTTTTCGGGCAAAAAGATGCCCAGCAGGTTGTGATTGTAAAGAAAATGGTTAAAGATTTAAATGTTCCGGTTGAAATTATCCAGTGCCCTATTGTGAGAGAAAAATCAGGGCTTGCATTAAGTTCAAGGAATAAATATTTGTCTGAAGAAGGGAAAAAGGATGCTCTTGTATTAAGCGGTATTCTCAATAACATAAAAGCATGTTATAATCGTGGAATAACTGATATAAGAAGTTTGAAAGAGACAGCATACAGCTTCCTTACGGATAAGCATGATTTAGAATATTTGGAAATTCTGGATAAATATACTCTGGAAGAGCAGAATGTAGCAAGCGAAAAGTCAATAGTTTTGATTGCCTGTCGTGTTGAAGGTGTAAGACTGATTGATAATATATATATGGAGGGATAATGCATAAATGGGTTTTAAGAGGATTTGAAGCGTTAAGAAGTTTTCTGCAATTCTTAAAAATATGTTGTATTTTCCTTATAATGCTGCTTTTGCTATATTGGATTCAAAATCTTCTTAACTCAACCTGGGAATGGATGGGATTTATTGCGCCGTTTTTTGATTTTTTGCTCAAAACTGCAGATAATATTTATTCATTATCTCTGAATTTTGGCGAAACTGTTTTTGAACTCAAATATATAACAGCAATTGTGCTGATTATGCTTGTATACGGCTTTATAAATATTTTAATCTGGCTTTCCAAGCTGGCAGAAGAAGGATATGACGATACAAGAAGATTCTGCAAAAGAACAGAAGAAAGAGCAATGAACAAGGTTTTATATGACCGTGTTGAAAAAGAAGAGAAGAAAATTTTTAAATATTCAGTGTTAATACAGACAAGAATAAAACCTATTTATGTTCACAGGAAAATTAATATTGATATTGAAAAACAGAACGAATTAATGAAAGATTTTATATATGAAAAGCTGGAAGTTACTCCTATTGTTCTGGAAGAGGGTTATTTATATAATTTTGAAAACTTTTACGGCATTGATAGAGTTCTGACAGTTTTATTTAAAGTTATTAACGGCTCAACACCTCTGGATTATGCTATAAGCATACAGGTTGAAAATAATATACCCCAATTAAAAAAATTAATCAGCTTGAAACATTATAATAAAATTACAATGGCAGCCGACACTTCATTTCGATACCGGTTTAATACTCTTCAAAAATATGAGACTTCGCAGTTGGGAGTATTTCAAAACGGAGAAAGAACTTTAGAAGTTCATGAGTTTAGAGAATTTTCATAGTATAATTAAAAAGGGAAAAAGGAGTATAAATATATGAGATACGACGCAGGTGAAGTTATAACCGCAATGGTGACGCCTTTTAATGAAAAAAGAGAAGTTGATTATGATAAAGTAGAACAGTTAGCATATCAACTTGTTAACACGGGGTCTGACGCAATACTTGTTACGGGAACTACGGGCGAGTCTCCTACTTTAACACACGAAGAAGAGATGGAAATCTTATCCAGTGCAAGAAGAGGGGTCGGAAATAAGGGTAAAGTTATAATGGGTACCGGCTCCAACTCAACGGAAACTGCCGTTATGATGGCAAAAAAGGCTGAAAAAGAAGGAGCGGACGCTATTTTATCGGTTGTTCCTTATTACAATAAACCGTCTCAGAACGGAATGATTGAACACTTCTCAGCAGTAGCGGAAGCGGTTGAACTCCCTGTAATTCTTTACAATATTCCGTCAAGAACAGGGGTTAATATGGCAGTAGAGACAGTTAAAACCCTTGCAAGAAAATATGAAAATATTGTTGCACTTAAACAAAGTTTCGGGGATATGGATGTTATTACAGATCTTAAAATGAACTGCCCGAAAGACTTTGCAATATATTCAGGCGACGACAGCCTGACTCTTCCGATGCTTTCTGTAGGCGCACACGGGGTAATTTCTGTTGCGTCTCACCTTTTCGGAAAAGAGATTAAGTCTATGATTAGAAACTTTAAAACGGGTGATGTTATGACTGCAAGAAATATGCATCAGAAACTTTATCCGATATTCAAGAAGCTTTTTATGGCGCCGAATCCGGTTCCCGTAAAAGCTGCTCTTGCGTATAGAGAAATCATTTGTGATTATGTAAGACGACCGCTTGTTGAGCTTACAAAATCTGAAAAAGCAGATTTAATTTTTACACTTGATTCAATTTAGACAACCGGGTAAGAAATTTATTTTCTTTTTTGAGGTAAAATAAAATTATCGTCGGGTTAGTAAATCTGACCTACATTGAAAAAGAGTGTATGAGATTATCGGTGAGTTTACAAGAAAAGTCTATTCACTACTCACCCTTCACTATTCACTAAAAATAAAAGGAGTATATAAAAAAATGAAGAATAAGCTAATACTGTTTTGGGTAATTGTAGCTATCGTAATCGTCAGTATTTACGTTATTTGCACAAAACCTACAAAACTGGGGCTTGATCTGGTCGGCGGGTCGCGTCTGGTACTAGAAGCCCAGACAAGCAAAACAATCGCCCAGATTACCCCTGATATGATGTCAAGCTTGCAGTTTGCAATTGAAAACAGAGTTAACAAACTCGGGGTGTCTGAAACTGTTGTACAAAGATCCGGTGACAAAAGACTTGTTGTAGAAATTCCGGATGTGTCAGATTTGAATCAGGCAAAAGAATACATCGGAGAAACTGCGGAACTTGATTTCAGAAAACCGGTTATGAAAGACGGAGAACCTGAATGGGAAGCAACTGGACTTACGGGTAAAGATTTATCAAAGGCTAATTTGAGTACAAATTCCCAGAACGGACAATGGGTTGTTGATCTGGAATTCAATACCGAAGGTACTAAAAAGTTTGCAGATTTAACAAAACAGCTTGTCGGGCAGCCGATGGCAATATTCTTCAACGGTGAACTGCAGTCGGCTCCTGTAATCAGAGAAGCTATTACCGGCGGAAGAGCACAAATATCAGGCGGTGACAGCGGCTTTGTTTATGAAGAAGCAAAGAAAATGGTTGACCTCTTAAATGCCGGCGCACTTCCGGTTCCTGCCAAAATCATTGAAGAAAATACGGTAGGACCTACTCTCGGGGCTGACAGTATTGCAAAATCAAAAGTTGCAGGTGCTATCGGTTTAGGGTTTGTAATGCTCTTTATGGCAGTTTACTACAGGGCTCCGGGATTGATTGCGGACGTTGCGCTTGTAATATACGGCTTAATGTTATTCGCGCTCTTCAAAGCAATCCCTGTAACACTTACTCTCGCCGGTATTGCGGGTTTCATTTTGAGTATCGGTATGGCGGTTGATGCTAACATTTTGATATTTGAAAGAACAAAAGAAGAATTAAGAGCCGGAAGAACATTATTTACTGCTATTAATTCCGGTTTTGACAGAGCATTTACAAGTATTTTTGACTCAAATATGACAACAATTATCACCTGCGCAATTCTTTATTGCTGCGGAACAAGCATTGTAAAAGGTTTTGCTCTGACTCTTGCTCTCGGTGTAATTGTATCAATGTTCAGCGCGATTACTATTACTAAAAACTTCATGCATTTAATCTTCGGAACCGGCAAGCTTACGCATCCTGCTCTGTTCGGTTTGCGTGAAAGCGATATTAATGAAGGATATCAGGCTGTCGAGACAAAACGCGAAAAGGCTAAATTCGGTATTCTGGATTAATTGTAGATTTACAAAAATAAGGAAAATAAATTATGAAATTAACATTAAATATAGTAAAATACAGATTTTTGTTCCTGGCAATTTCCGCAATCCTTTTGACTCCGGGGATAATTGCCATGATATATTCAACAATACATTATCCGACTCATACTCCTTTGAAGGTCGGCATTGATTATACAGGCGGGACAACGCTTCAATACGGGGTTAAGGAAGGTATTTCAAACGAGAAACTTTCTGATGTGAGAAAAACTCTTGAAGGAGGCGGAATTGAGAACCCGTATTTACAGATAATCAATATAAACTCTCAAGAGAATACTGATATGAAAGCAATTTTGTCTATAAGAACAAAATTTATTGCGGAAGGTTCTTCTGATCAGGATAAGATTACAAATATCATGAATCAGGAATTTCAGTCTCCTGAACTTGTTCAGGTATCGTCAGTAGGACCGACATTAGGTTCGGAATTGTTTAAAAATTCCCTGATTGCCCTATCGCTTGCACTTCTTGGAATTATTGCATATCTTACGATGCGTTTTCAGTTTGATTATGCGCTCGCTGCAATTCTGGGGCTTGTACATGATACGTTGTTTGTATGCGGTGTCTTTTCAATTTTAGGTTTATTCTATGATGTACAAATTGATGCGCTTTTTGTAACCGCGCTTTTGACAGTAATCGGTTTTTCTGTTCACGATACCATTGTTGTATTCGACAGAGTCCGTGAAAATTTAAAATATTATTCTAAGAAACTGACTTTCTCAGAGATTATGAACGGCAGTGTTAATCAGACTCTTGCAAGAAGTATCAACACTTCTCTTACAACATTAATAACGCTTCTGGCTCTGTATTTCTGGGGCGGTGTTACAACAAGAGACTTTGTACTCGCAATGATTCTGGGTATTGCGGTCGGAACTTATTCAAGCATTTTCTTCTGTTCAACCCTTGTTGATATATGGGAAGATAAGAAAAAATCAACGACTCCGGTTGCTGCATAAAGTATGAAAAAGGAAGATATTTAATTATCTTCCTTTTTTTGTAGCAAAAAAAATATTCACGGGATTTATTATTTATAAAGAGAAATTAATGAAAATTTTACCAGTATTCACAAATCCATACATTACACCATTAGCACCGAAAAAGAATAATCGAAACGATTATTCTCAATACAATTCTGTATTGAGAATCGCACCGCTCTCTTTTGATACAGTATCATTTTGCAGAAGAGCGGAAAATGCCGAACAATTGCGCGCTCTTATGGCTTATGGAATACCTGATATGTATTCCGGCAAGATTGTAATCGACCCCAAAATGTTAGAAAAATTTTATACAAAAAATATTTTTTCAAAATCCATAAAAAATATTGTAAAAATTTTAGTAAAGTACGAGGACAGCCTGCATACAGTTGAAAGACAATTTTTCAATATTGTCAAAAATATGGCACGTATCCAGCCGCAATATAAATTGAAAGATGTTGTTCTGAATCTGGCGCCGGAGCATAATAAGAAACTTTTGAAAGCACAACAGCCTATTTTTGATGAATTAACAGAAATGGCGAAAAAAATGCCGCCGGAACAATTAACTGAATTTCACAATTTAATGGGAATTATCTATAAAAAACTTAATCATAAACCTGTTCAACTGCCGTTTAGTGCCAAAGAATTTGTATATAAACTTCAAAGAATTTCTGATGAGATTAAACAAAAAAACAACCCCAGAGAAAATGAAATTATGAAGGAAATATTGCTTATTGCCAAGAAGATGCCGGAAAAAACTCCGGAAGAGCTTGAATCCTTCAAAGAAATTAAATCAAAAGTAAGACGAAACAAAAGAATGAAATATCATAAAGGGCTTGTTAAAACCAGAGCAGAATTACTTACAGAAATGGAAATCCTGATTGCAAACTCCTCTCTCAAAAATAATCAGGAATTGATGAGATTATTTGCCCAGACAAGATCCAAAATTTATAACATTCCTATAGTAATCCCGTTCAACAGAAAATCTTTTATATATGAACTTCAAAAAATCACGAACAAGCTTGAAGATACAAAGCTGGCGCATAATATTATTCAAAAAGCCATAAAACTCCCGACTTCTCATGAGAATCTGTCAGCATTTATTATGAAATGCGTTGAATATTCATCAGACAAAATCGGATATAATCTGGTTGCCGGTTCAGCGGGAAGCATTGATCATCTTATACCGCACGTAAAAAACGGGAAAGACAGCCTTGAAAATTACGGCATAAGCTCTGCCTACTATAATTCCGAACGCGCAGAAAGATCCATGACACAACAGCTCAGAAAGCATCCTAAAACTTATCAAAACTGCCAGAAACAAGTAGACCGGCTGATTGAATTGTGTAATAACGGAACATTTAAAAAAGTAAAACTGTCAAAACATTATATAATTAACTTTGCAAGACGAATGTTTGACTTGTCTCCGATAGAAAAAAGGCTCGTACTCAATCTGGATAAACTAAAATGAAGTTAGTATTTCTGTTTATACACAAGTTAATTATACAGAAGGAGAGCTTAAAACTAAATAATATATGCCTGACGGAAACATTTATGAAAGCATAGCTACATTTGTTTTGCCAAACTTTGCAGACAAATCATCTATATGATGAATAAGATATACATAAGGTTCAAGGTCTTTTTCATTCAAATCAATAATTGCACCCCAGTCAATTCTGGCATGATGAGCAGCAATCATTTTAGCAACTCTTTTAAAACCTGCTGTCATGCATATTGAAAACCCGTACTGTGAATGAGAAATCCACTCTTTACGGAAATTTTCATCATAATCTATTAATCCGGATTCTGTATCAACAGTATATTCATAGATTTTTCCAATGTCATGCAGAAGGCAGGCTGCATAAACTTCATCACGGTTGACTCTTTGAAAAAATATGTTCATATTAGCTTCCGCATATTTTAAGCATTCCAAAATATGCACCATTAAACCGCCTACATAATTGTGATGCATAAGTTTTGCAGCTGGCATGATTAGAATTTTTTCTTTGTTATCTGAATAAATATTCTTAACAAAATTTCTTAACTTTTCATTACCTATTTTTTCAACATATTCCAAAATTGCATTATATTCCCGCAGTCTCTCTTTTTCATCCAGACCGGTCTTTGCTTCTTTAATAAGTTCAAGCGCAGATACAAGACAATTATTATATTTTTCATTAAAAGAACCTGACACTATCCGGAGCAGATTGCCGCACCTGAACAATTTTAAATCCATTCTGTTTAGCGCTTCTTCCCAGAGTATACAATTCAATAACTCACCGTTTTCAGGGTTTTTAAGCTGGAGTTTTCCCATTTTGCTTCCGGACTTTGTATCTCCGATTGAAAAAATTACAACTTCATAAATAATATCTGTGCTAAACATAATTATTCTCCCGATTAATTATTAAATTATAGCACAAAAAAAGAATTGAATACCTGTTCAATTCTTCATTTTTGCTCAATTTGGTGAAAATACTAATTTCTTTTGTCGTCATCCTTGTCTTTCTTATTAGTATCTTCAATGGCTTTTCCCAGCATTCCGCCGGCAACACCGCTTGCTGCAGCATAAAGACCGTATACTATCGGGGCAGCAGCACCGCCGCTAAGAATAGTTAATGCTCCAAGCCCGAGCAAAGCGCCGATACCAACTCCTTTTGCTGTTTCATGAGCTTTAAAAGAAACAGTATCGGTCTTAGTTTCTGTGTCGTGAGAATGCAATACATTCTTTTTTTGATTCACTTTTGAGACAGCACGACCTGGCTCATAATTTCGGATAGCAGTAATTCTCATGGTTTTACCCTCTTTTTAACACACTTTGGTACAATACAACAAAAGTCCAAATTTGTCAATACTTTTATTATTATTTTTTACATTAACCTGCGCTATTCCCCTTACGGCGAATTTCAAATTTTGCCGGAATACTTATCATATAACTGTTATGATTTACAATTACAATGACGATTATCAATATGACAGCTGTGCTGCGCAGGGCGAATGCTCTGTGAACCCGAGAACATCTTCTCTGCAGGAAGTTTTGATTTTATATTTAAAACTGGCTTCTTACTATGCATTAAAACTTTACGAAAACGGGGTCTCCGATAACAAAGTCCGCTCAATGATACTCAATACAATATCAATTCTGGTATCTAATTTTGAATTTTCTGAACGTGATTTTAAAGTAATTACAGCAGGCTTTAACAAAATTCTGCCGGGCTTAATAAAAAAATATGAATCCGTTTGCCGGGAAAATAATATTGTACCCGAATGTTTGAAGTCTATTTTAAAATTTAAACAAAATACTAATATTATACAATCTATACAGTTAGGAGAAAAAGAATTTCTTAAAAAAAATAAATTACTATCTGCACAAACAAGAGATTTGTACAAAATACTTTTTGTTCTGGCAAAAAGTATCTGCATAAACGTACTTGATTTGGAAAGTTTTGGAATAGAAGACAAAACAGGTTACATTTCAATACTCAAATTGCTTAACTCTCTAAACACAAATACAAAAGATGACAATAAAGAAATAAAGGAATTCATTGAACAAATTGCTCGTATTGATAATGATTTAATGAAGTCTTTATTAACAGCAAAAGAAGAAAGATACGGTTCGCAAAATGTTTGTGAAGTTTCATATTCCACAACTCCAGGTAAAGCAATTCTGGTTGTAGGGTCTAATATAAGAGAATTGGAGGATATATTAGAAGCTTCTAAAAATAAAAACATAGATGTTTATACACACGATGAAATGATTCTGGCAAACACATATCCTAAATTTGCAGAGTACAAAAATTTAAAGGGACAATACGGTCAGGGGATAGAAAACTGCCTTCTTGACTTTGCAACATTTCCCGGCCCGATAATCCTTACGAGACACTCACTGTATAATATAAAACACCTTTACCGTGGTCTGTTATTTACAACAGATTTTGCAACATCTAAAGGTGTTATTCAAATAAAAAATAAGGATTTTTCAGAAGTAATAGATTGTGCAAAAAATGCAAAAGGTTTCAAAACCGGCAGACAATGTGAAAGTGTAAGCGTCGGATATGATTATAAAAATTTAATGAATAAAATAAGAGAATGCTCCGAAAAATATTCACGTATACTGCTCATAGGGCTTGGAGGATATACACTTGAACAAAAAGCTTATTTTGAAAAACTTCTGTCCGCACTGCCTGACAACATTCTTGCAATTTCACTCTTTTACTGTGTACAGAAAAAAAATGTAATATGCCTGAATGCATGTTTTGATACATACGCAATCACAAAAATTGCAGTTGGTGTTACAAAAGAAACATCCCTACCGGTTTCAATTTTCTTTCCGAAATGCGACAGGCACTCAATTTCACAAATGATTTATCTTGCACAAAACCCGAAAACTGACATTTATGTCGGAAAATGCACCCCTGTCATGCTTAACCCTAATATGATGACTACACTGAAAGAGGTTTTCGGAATAAACGCACTGACTTCCGTAAAAAAGGATTTAGAGGAAATTCTAAACAAATCCCGTACTGACTAGAATTATAATTTTATCGAGACTAAAACTGGCGGCCGAAAGTCATTTAAACGAAAAAGACAAAACAGATAGATGAAAATCTATATATTACGAATTGTAAAATTTTTAAAAAAAATCCGATTTTTTGTTACAATTCTTAATAAATCCGTTCAAAAAAAGCAATTTTCAAAATGTTAGATACTTTATATATACATAAGAGATATTTAAACATTTAATGAGGTTTTCTAATATGACATTAAACGAGAAAAAGAGATTTACAGTAATTACAAATGACAACTTTGAAAAAGAATCCGGATTTAAAGAAGAACATAAATCATATCATACTAATCCATTAAAAGAAAAATTAATGAAGTTTACCAATAATGAAGCAGGACGTAAGTTTAATGTCGATGATTTGCTCAGGTGGTAAACATAAGGCAAAGAAGCGGAAAAAGGAAAAGGAAAAACTAGGAAAAAGGAAGCGGATAAGGTCTAAAAGAGGCACACAAGTTGTGTACCTCTTTTAATTATATTAAAATATTTTTATGTATCAGATAAAAAACAGAATTTATTTAAAATTTGATAAAACACAGAAAAGCGGAGTGTGTAATTTTTTAAGAGCACTGGTCAAACAGAATTTGAATCTGGGCTGCAAGGGGATTTTGGAAAAGTTTTTAGAGGATGAAAAGTATTATCAGGAACTTAATGCATCACGCTTTCCTTTTCTTAAGGATGTAATTGATGATGAGGAGTTTTTGAAAGACACAGAAGATTATATTAAAGAGTGTATAAAATATTATGAATACAAAGAAAAACAGCGTCCGATAATTGAAGCAAACAAAGAGTTTGAAAAAAAGAAAAGGAAGTTTTTGCAGGAAGTAAAAATGTCAAAAGAAAAACCTACAAAAAAACAGGTTTATTATTATGAAAGACTCTGCAAAAAATATTCCATAGAAAAAAAAGATGTAGACAGCATATCCCGATTGGATATGCGAAATGAGATAGAGAAAATTTTAAATGAACATTCAGAAGATTATAAAAATATTAACTGATGCGGGGATTGAACCGAACGAAGCAAAAATTGAAACAAAAATGCTGTTTGAGCATTTTTGTAATTATACCGACAAAGATTACATTCTGGGTAAGACTTTGCCGGAAGAGCTTGTTGAACTTATTGAAGAAAAAGCAGGAGAACGTGCTGTTACAAGGACTCCTATACAATACATTTTAGGAAAAGCGTATTTTATGGGTGAATACTTCAAAGTTACACCGGATGTTTTAATCCCGCGCGATGAAACCGAGATTCTTGTAAGAAAAGCTATCAAACTTATAAGAAGTAATAATTTTCAAACAATTCTTGATATAGGGACAGGTTCCGGATGTATTGCCTGCACAATTGCAAAACAAACAAATGCAACCGTTCTGGGAGTTGATATATCATCTGATGCCTTACGAATAGCTCTTGACAATGTAACACAGCTCGGAATAAATAATCGTGCAGTATTTAGAAAATCTGATTTATTTGATAAAATAAGAGAGGACGAAAAGTTTGACATAATAATTTCTAATCCGCCTTATATTCCTTTTCACATAGAATTATCTCCGGAAGTTATGCAAGAGCCTGCAATTGCGCTTCGAGCCGGGGAAAACGGACTTGAATTTTACAGAAAAATAACCGAAAAAGCGCCGGAATTCCTAAATCCCGGAGGTTGGCTTATGTTTGAACTCGGAATTGATGAGGCGGATGCTGTTAAAAAATTTATGAAAAAAAACTTTACGAATATTACAATCGAAAAAGACCTTGCAGGTATTGACAGAGTGATTTTTGCCGAAAAAATTTAATAAAATCTTAATAAATGTTGTTAAAACAACTGTACCATATTTTATTTACGGGGTATAATAGTAATTAAATGATAGTAATAGCATGCCATTCAACAGAATGGCAAAGGATAAGGAGATTAAAATGTCAGAATTAACATTAGAAAAACAATCTTCTACATCTGATTTCGTTGGCGGTAAATGGCAAAGCGAAATCAACGTAAGAGATTTTATCCAGAAAAACTATACACCATACGATGGTGATTCAAGCTTCCTGGCTGGTCCTACAGAAGCTACAACAAAATTATGGCAGGAATGCTGTGATTTGTTCAAAAAAGAACGTGAAAACGGCGGTGTTCTTGATATGGACACAAAGATTGTTTCTACAATCACTTCTCACGGTGCAGGCTACATTGATAAAGATTTAGAAACAATTGTAGGCTTGCAGACAGATGCACCTCTTAAAAGATCACTCCAACCGTTCGGCGGTATCAGAATGGCTGAAACTTCTTGCAAGTCTTACGGCTACGAAGTAGATCCTGAAGTTACTGAAATCTTTACAAAATACAGAAAAACTCACAATCAGGGTGTATTTGATGTTTACACTCCTGAAATGAGAGCTGCAAGACACGCTGCTATTCTTACAGGGCTTCCTGATGCTTACGGCAGAGGTCGTATTATAGGTGACTACAGAAGAATTGCTCTTTACGGTATCGACAGATTAATCGAAGATAAAAAAGAACAACACGCTTCTGTTGACGGTGAAATGACTCCTGATAAGATTCAGTTGAAAGAAGAATTAGCTGAACAAATCAGAGCATTGGAAGAAATGAAAGAACTCGGTCAAATCTATGGCTACGACATTTCTCAACCGGCTAAAAACGCTAAAGAAGCTATTCAGTGGTTATACTTCGGTTACTTATCAGCAGTAAAAGAACAAAACGGCGCTGCAATGAGCTTGGGCAGAACTTCTACATTCCTGGATATCTTTATTGAAAGAGATTTGAGAAACGGTGTTATTACTGAATCTGAAGCTCAGGAAATGATTGACCACTTCATCATGAAGTTAAGATTAGTTAA
>CALUSN010000029.1 GCA_944323435.1 Candidatus Gastranaerophilales bacterium
AGGTTTTATATGAACTTGAATATCCAACCAATAAATTTTAATATCCAGAATGTCCGCTTTAAGAGCAATCCTATATCTAATCCTTACAATAATCAAAATCTGGAGCGCTCTCCGGAAAAGGATTCTTTTGAAATGTCCGTCGGATACGTTAATGATACGCACGGGCAGGTTAACAACATGATGAGGATTCTATCCGGAATAAAAGGTGATTTAAAGCTTGCAGGCGGCGATATAGACATAGGTGACGAGAAAAACGAAGCAATTCATTATGCAACAACAAAATTTCTGAATATTGCGGATATAAAAGCAACAGTTCTCGGAAACCATGAAATCGACATGAACCAGAAAAGCTGCATTGATGCAATAAACAGATTCAACGGAGATTTGCTTGCAATTAACTTTGACCAGAAACCTTTAAGCGAACAAAGCGAAGAAGAAATCAAGAAATTCGGGCGTGCGGATTTAAAGAGTTATCTCAAAAAATCAACAGTAGTTGAAGTAAAGGGCGAAAAAATAGGCTTAATCGGCGCCTGCCCTATGGATATGCTGGAAAGATTAACGCATCCTAATTATTACACTGACTGCTCGATAGAAGATCTTGATGACACAATTGAAGATATTCAGGAAGAAGTTGACAGAATGAAAGCAGAAGGGATTAATAAAATTATTCTGCTCTCTCATATGGGACATAAACGTGATAAAATAGCCGCAAAAAAACTAGACGGAATAGATGTAATTATAGGCGGTCACACGCATGAGTTAATCAAAGACATAAAAGAAGGCGAAAATCTTCTGTACTCCAAATCGGGAGAGCCGGTTATAATAACGGAAGCTGGAAGAGAAGGAAACTATTTTGGCAAACTCAACCTGACATTTGATAAAGACGGAGTTATTACAAAGGCTCAAAATAACATAGGAGAAACAAGACTTTTCCACAAAAATATGATTAACCAGTATGTGTTTGATGATATTTTAGGCGAGCCGGAAAAAGTCGGGTATGTAAAACAGGCGCCGCCTCCGCCTTCCAACCTTGCGGAAGAAAATCCGCATGCAAACTTTGTATGCGACATTATGCGGGAAAAAACGAATTCCGATATTGCGCTCTGGCATCATAGCGGAGTCAGAAGCTTTTTCCACGAAGGAGAAATTGATTCACGTGACGTAAAAGATATGGCACCGTTTTTGGACTATGTTGTAGTGGCGGAAGTTCCGGAAAATATTATTGTTGATGCTTTCAAAAAAGCAATAAAAGCTACTTATGATTCTCCGGTTCTTAAGCCGGGACTGCTGGCTGTATCAGGACTGAATTATACAGTAAATCCTGATGAAGGAACACTTACAGATATGAACTTTATCGACAAAAACGGAGTTGAACACAAAATCGATATTAATAATCCGAGAAAAGACAAGACATACAGAGTTGTAACGGACGAATTTTTAATGTCGGCAGGCGCTGATTATAATGTTTTAGCTCCTGAGGAATTGTATATAGAAAAATATCCGTATGATAAGGATGTATTGGCAAGTGCTTATATAAAAGAAATGAACGAGCCGATTGTAATCAACCAGTATGGTCGCATACGTTATGAAAATCACGATGACGACGATGACTAATATCAACTAGCAAAAAATATATTTACCCGTTTTAGTATCTAAAAAGCAGGAAATCATGAATATCAAAATATCACCGCTAAACATTAACCCACAATTATTTTCGTTTAGAGAATCAAAGGTATCTAAACAAAACAGTCTGGAAAAATCTCCTGCTAAAGACAGCTTTGAAATGTCTATCGGATACGTTAATGACCTTCACGGTCAGACGAATAATATGACAAGAATTCTTTCCGGGATTAAAGGTGATTTAAGGGTTTCGGCAGGTGACAATAATATCGGAGATGAAAAGAACAAAGCGGTTAATCTTGCCGTCATAAAGTTTATGAATCTTGCAAATATCAAAGGCTCAGCGCTCGGAAATCACGAGATGGATACAAAGCAGAAAGATTTTGCGGATACGGCAAGCAAGTTTAACGGAAGCTTTTTTGCAGCAAACCTGAATCAGGATTTAATTGAGGATGAAGATCCGGAGGAGGTTGAAGAGCAGGAGAGAATACAGTTAAGCAATTATATTAAAAAATCCGCGATAGTAGAAGTTAAAGGCGAAAAAATAGGGCTTATCGGAACTGCTCCTGTTGATTTGACAGAAAGAATTACCCACCCGGCTTATCACAAAGACTGCTCGGTTGATGATTTAGACGATTCAATAGAAGATATTCAGGAAGAAGTTGATAAATTACGCAAACAGGGAGTGAATAAGATTGTACTGTTGTCTCATATGGGAAATGAAAGAGACAAGATTGTTGCTCAGAATACCGAGGGGATAGACGTTATTATAGGCGGACATACACACGAATTAATCAAAGATTTGAAAGAAGGCGAGAATCTTCTTTACTCCAAAACAGGTGAGCCTGTAGTTATGACAGAAGCCGGCAAGAACGGAAATTATTTTGGCAAATTAAATCTGACTTTTGATAAAGACGGAGTTATAACAAAAGCTCAGAATAATCTCGGAGAAACAAGACTTTTCCCTAAAAATATGATTAACCAGTATATAATAAATCAGATTTTAGGAGAGCCTGAAATTGTCGGTTATATAAAATCTGCAGTAGAGCCGCCTTTGACATTGATTGAAGAAAATGCTCACGCAAACTTTATGTGTGACGCTATGCGCTATGAACTTGGAACTGATATTGCCTTATGGAATAACAGCGGAACAAGAAGTTTCTTTCAGGAAGGAATAATTGATTCCCGTGATATTAAGGATATTGCGCCATTTGAGGATAGAATCTCGGTTGCAGACGTTTCGGAAAAAAAACTTGTTGATATGTTCAAGCATACAATTGAAGCGACTTACAGAACCCATGGCAATAAGCCGGGTTTGCTTGCGGTTTCGGGTTTAAATTATACGGTTGATCCGGAAGAGGGTAAACTTACCGCAATGAATTTTGTAGACAAAGACGGTAACGAGCATCCTATTGATATAGAAAATCCGAGAGAGGATAAATTCTATAAAGTTGCCCAGGATTCGTTTATGATGTTTGAAGGGGCGGATTTTGATGTTTTAGCGCCAAAAGAAGAGTGTATAAATTATCCGTTTAATAAGGATTTTATTGCCTGCCGGTATATTAAGCGGCTTAATACCCCGATTGAGATTAACCAGACCGGAAGAATCAAATTTGAAAAAGACGAATTGTAAGTTTATATTGAAAAGAAGTGATATAATTATTTTATGAATAATGATATTTTTAACAGGCTTTCTAAGTCCGCATTCAGAAACAAATTTAAGCTTAGAGAAAAAGAAAAACAATATATTATAGAAAAAGGTCTTGACAAAATCCGTTCGCATGCGGAAGATTTTATTTCAAAGAGACTTGCTCCGGCGCGAATTCCCAATGACGGCAAACAGACCCCGATGAAAGGTCATCCTGTTTTTATTGCTCAACACGCTACTGCAACCTGCTGCAGAGGGTGTCTGGAGAAATGGCATAAAATTCCGGCAGGGCATACGTTAACGACAGAAGAACAAAAATATATAGCTGACATAATTATGGAATGGATAAAACACCATGGGTGAATATAAAACAAATGTAATGCGTATTCTCGATAAAGTTAAAATAAATTATAAATCCTATTCTTATGCCGGAACAGGTGCAATAAGCGGAAAAGATGTTGCAAAAATTTTGGGACTAAATCCGGAACAAGTTTTTAAGACTCTTGTTACAAAATCTAAATCGGGCAATTTCTATGTATTTATGATTCCTGTAGAAAAAGAACTTGATTTAAAAAAGGCTGCATCTGCAGCAGGAGAAAAATCTCTTGAAATGTTGAAACAAAAAGAGCTCCTGCCGGTTACAGGATACGTTCACGGCGGATGTTCTCCCATCGGAATGAAAAAATATTTCAAGACGTTTGTTGATTCAACTGCTCTAAATTTTAAAACAATAATTTTCAGTGCAGGAAAAATAGGGTATCAAGTTGAGACAACACCGGAAGATTTAGGGAAAATTATCCACATTGACTTCAAAGAGGTCGTTT
Organism: Candidatus Gastranaerophilales bacterium; assembly: GCA_944323435.1. Lineage (GTDB taxonomy): Bacteria > Cyanobacteriota > Vampirovibrionia > Gastranaerophilales > Gastranaerophilaceae > CAG-196. The sequence continues at coordinate 4,093 of CALUSN010000029.1, forward strand.
CCCGAGCTTAATAATATTATTTTTGATTTTCATATATCTTTCACACTGTTTGACTCTGTCATATCCAAGCATGATGCCAAGCATAAAATCCTGTTCCGGAGTAAGTTCATTTAATTTTGGGCTAAATGTTCTTACAACATCTACGCATTCCTTTGTCCCGAAATATACATTAATTTTATTAGAGTCTATATCATGAATTAAATAATTTATCTTTTCTTTTTTAAGCTTATTTTCAATACTTTGTTTATATTTAGATTTTTCAGTCGTCAATATCAGATTTCTAATTCCTTTTTTAAATTCATAAATATGATGGTGGAAAACTCTTAAATCAGCAATTTCCGTTAAAGAAGCCGTATTCATGCCGCGATAAATTGGTGTTGAATTATTTTGATACATAGAAATTTTCGGAATAAGCATAAAATATTCTCCTAATAGTTAGGCCAAACTAACTTTATAATAAAATATTTGCTTGTTCCTGTCAAATGAAAATAAGATAATTTTAATAATTTTCTTTAAGATATTTACACACGGGTTCCGGTACAAAATCGCTGATGTCGCCTTTATTTAATAAAATCTCTCTTACGCAGGAGGATGAGATATAGTTATATTCAGGCTTAGTAATCAAAAATACGGTTTTTATGTCTTTAAACAAGGCATGATTTGTCTGAGATAACTGCATTTCATACTCAAAGTCAAAAGATGTACGAAGTCCTCTGAGCAATACATTGGCGCCCTTTTTTCTTGCATAATCAACCGTTAGTCCTTCAAAAAAATCAACTTCAATATTAGGAATGTCCTTCGTACTTTCCTGTATAAGCTTTGTCCTGATATTAACCGGCAAAAATCCTTTTTTATTGGTATTAAAGGAAACAGCTATTATAACTTTATCAAAGATTTCAGCGCCGCTTTTTAATATATCTAAATGTCCGTTTGTAATCGGGTCAAAACTGCCCGGATATATTGCGATAGTCATTTTTACTCCTTATATCTTGCTTAATTATACCATGAGCAATTTGTTTATGCTATTATAAAAACTGAAAACGGGAGAGAAACAATGTCAATCATTATAATGATACTACTTTTAAGCTTGTTAATACTTGTACACGAAGCCGGACATTTTTTTGCAGCACGGGCATTTGGTATAAAAGTTGAAAAATTCGGCTTCGGCTTGCCAATAGGACCGACATTATTAAAAAGAAAAATCGGCGATGTAGAAATTCTGGTTCATGCATTTTTGCTCGGCGGATATGTGTCATTTCCTGATGATGAAAAAGATTGCGATCTTCCCGCAGATTCTCCGGAAAGATTTGTTAACAAGCCTGTATGGCAGAGACTAATTGTAGTAACAGCAGGCGTTATTGCCAATGTTATATGCGCGGTTGCGCTCGTAATGTTTGTAGCTGTTGTCTCCCACAAATTACCTTCCGGTAATTATGAAATATATGCTACAGAAATTAATGCGCCCAAAACAGCAAGTATCTGGCAATCCGGTTTAAAGGAAGGGGATAGAATCCTGAAAGCTAACGGGTGCGAAATTAACAATGCTTATTCATTTATAACAATTGTAAAAAACAGTGCCAAAGAAAACGGAATTGTATCTGAAAAAATTGTAGAAGAAAATTACAATAAGCTTAAAGACCTAAATCCCGGATTATCAAAAGATGAAATCATTCCGGAAGGTATAGCAGTCAGACTTCCGGAGACAGTATCACAGGATATTATAACAATGGATAAATACGCTCTTAAGGGAGCAAAATATTTTAAAAAGGAAGGTTATACACTTGATTCAAGTCTTAATGATTTAAAAAAGACTATTGAAGATAAAAAAGTTTATACTTCAAGCGGGAAATATTCAATGTATGATATTGCCAAAGTGTTGTCAAATGACGTTCATCCGATTTATTTGACAGTACAAAGGGGAGAGAAAATTATAGAACTTAAGCCTATATATCCTGATAAAGAGGGTATTATCGGAGTCGGTTTAGGTTCAAAACAGACTATGATAGAAACAAAAACTCCGAAAGCTGTTGTAAAAGAGAGCTGTATTTACCTATGGGATAACACGTATCTTATGATGTACTCTCTCGGACAGTTATTTACCGGTAATATTCCTCTAAAAGACATGCACGGGGTTGTTGCAATAACAAAAATCGGCGGAGATATGATTGAAAAGAGTGGAAAAGCTTCCGGAATACTTCTGGCTGCACTCATATCAATGAATCTTGCAATATTGAACATTCTTCCTATACCGGCACTTGACGGAGGTCATGTAATGTTTCTTATTATTGAAAAGATTCTGGGCAAACCATTAGATGAAAAAATTATTGAAATAATATCATCTGTATTCTTCTCTTTACTAATAATATTAATGATATTAGTTGTATTCAATGATATTATTTTACTGATGCACAGATAAAATATTCTTTAGCAAACTCTGTTAGTATTAACACCTTTTATGTAATCTCGAATAAGATTAAAGGTCTCATTTAAAATGTAATCTATTGACTCTTTAGTATTGTATGCAATATGCGGTGTTATTATCACATTTTTCATGTCAAAAAGTTTTTGGGTAATAAGTGCCGTCTCTACACAATGCTGTCCGGATTCTTCCATAACGGCTGCCATTTCGCCTTTATAAGTACTAATAAATTCACACTCCAGAACATCAAGTGCTGCTCCCAGCACTTTGCCCTTAACAAGATTGTCATAAAGAGCTTTTATATCCAAAAGTTCTCCGCGCGCAGTATTTACAATATAGACTCCGTTTTTCATCTTATCAAATTGTTCTTCTGATATCATATGATAATTTTCTCCGTTATACGGTAAATGCAGAGTTATTATATCAGAATTTTCTAATAATTCATCAAGTGTAACAAATTCACAACTATCAGTTAGTTCAGAGTTTTTCATATAAGAATGGATTAGAACTTTCATCCCGAAAAAAACTGCAATTTTAGCAACTGCAGAGCCAATTGCCCCGCATCCTATAATTCCCAGTGTATAAGAACTCAATATTCTCCCTTCGTAATTTTTGTGATTTATCAAGTGCTTTCTCATATCAAAATATGCCGGCAGTAAATTTCTGACAAGAGAAAGAATAAGAGCCGCTGCATATTCTGCAACGGCAGTTTTACCATATTGTTCAATGTTAAATACTGCAATATTGTGATTTGTACAATAATTTAAGTCAATATGATCATACGCTCTTGAACGCGTAGATACTATTCGCAGATTTTTAAATTTCCGGAGAATATTTTCCGATACATTTGATGTGGTAAATACACTTATAATATCCGTATCGTTATATTGTGTCTCTGTCAATTCCGTAAATTCATTAAGCGGTTTTTTTATAAAGGTTATATCAAAATCCGTTAAACTATTTTTATCAAAAAAATCCCGTTCTGATTCCCGAAAATCAAATATTAACATTTTCATCGCACGCATCTCCTGTTTATATTTGAGTATGCGTGTAAAACAAACTAATAACATTCAACAGTCAGGCAATTTAGTTGATTACCCCTGAGAGGACATTTTGTTTGCAACAGCCTGAAGATTTGTATAATCTTGCATAGCAAAAGCTTCATCAGCAGCCAGTCTGCCATAAAATATGCAATCTGAAGTTGCTCTTCTTCTTTGACTTCCGGCATCTGTCATTTGAGTTTTATATACTTTGGCTTCTTTAAGCTGATGACCTTCCAACTCAGAGAAGCTCAAGCCATGAGTTACCTCATTATATTTTTTTGCTGCTGTATCGTATGCACTGATTGCAGAATTATAAGCTTCACTTGCTTTTCCCTGAAGAGCGAGCCAGTAATTTTTCCATTTGTTATGAAAACCTTTTCTCTCTTCAAAGCTTTCATCGAGCTTTTGCCAATGTTTGTTAATGCCGAACAAATCATTTTTGTCTACTTCAACACGTTTACCGTCTATTTCAACATACCATTTTCCGTCAATACCTTCTTTAGCAGGCAGGTATTGACCGTTTATCCAAACTTTAGACTGTGTTTGATTAGATACTTGTACCACGTGTTCACTCCTTATACTTATATAAAGTATATTTACTGTAAAAAATTGCTTTATTTAACGGTGTATTATTAAGAAATATTAAGATTATACTGGTAAAAGTCATTTTTTGTCTTAAGCTTTTTGTGCTAGAATTTAATCATGGCAATAATATCTGACGACAATGCAATAAAAAAACAGATTAAAAAGAATCCGGTGGTAAAACCCGAGACAATCGAGTACGACAATACTTTCGAAAGTACGATAAGACCAAAAGATTTCGATAATTATATAGGACAGAGTGCCTTAAAAGAGAGTTTGAAAATAATATTGGAAGCTGCAAAAAAGCGTAATAAACCCTTGGATCATATGCTTTTTTATGGACCTCCGGGGCTGGGTAAAACAACAATTGCAGGTGTTATAGCGTCTCAAATGGGAGTAGAAATCAAAATTACATCTGCTCCGGCACTTGAAAGACCTCGTGACATTATAGGTATATTAATGTCATTAAAAGGCGGAGAAATTCTTTTTATTGATGAAATTCACCGCCTGAATAAAGTTGCGGAAGAGATACTTTATCCGGCTATGGAAGATTTCACTCTGGATATGACAACCGGAAAAAGCCAGACTGCCAAAACTTTAAGAATACCGCTTCCGAAATTTACATTAATTGGAGCAACAACCAAGGCGGGAGAGTTATCAAGTCCGCTGCGTGACAGATTCGGAATGATTCACCGGCTTGAATTTTATACTGTAGAAGAGCTTGCACAGGTAGTTCAAAGAACAGCTAAAATTCTGGAAATTGATATTACTCCTAATGGTGCAAAAGCAATAGGCATGCGATCCAGAGGTACTCCAAGAATTGCGAACCGTCTTATAAAGAGAGTTTCCGATTTTGCAATTGTAAAATATGACGGTAAAATTGATGAAAGAGTTGCAAATGAATCACTTGATATTTTAAAAATTGATGAATTTGGCCTTGATAATACAGACAGAGCTTTATTAAGCCTTATAATAGAAAAATATGACGGCGGACCTGTCGGAGTTGAAACAATAGCGGCAGCATTGAGCGAGGATGTTAGAACCATAGAAGATGTTTGCGAGCCGTATCTTTTACAGGCCGGATTATTACAACGGACTCCGCGCGGAAGAAAAGTCTCTCCGGAAGGATACCGACATCTGGGCAAAAAAATGCCTTCTATGCAGACAAGATTATTTGAAAATGCAGACTGAGCATCTTTAAGATAGTTAATTAATATACAGGATTTGTATGTATGAAAAAATTTTTATTAATAATCCTTTTATTGTTTACAATATTTTTTATTCCGGTTTTTGCAGATGAAGAAACCGGAGAAATTCTTCCGTCGGAAATCGGTATTGTCCAAACTGTCAAGTATGTCGATATGGATGAAAATTCTGTTACTCAGACAAAGCAGCGTATTCAGGTAAAAATCTTAAGCGGTCAATTTAAAGGAGAGACGATTGAACTTGATAATATGCTTACGGGAAATCCTTATTATGATATAAAATTAAAGAAAAATACAAAAGTAATTCTGCACGCAGAAGATAACGGAAACGGAATTGAATACTCAATAGAAGATATAAAACGCTCTGGGACGCTGGGCTGGCTCTCATTCATATTCTGCATCCTGCTATTGTATATAGGGCGCAAAAAGGGACTATGCAGCCTATTTTCAATTGGTTTAACCATTCTGTTAATAACGCATATATTATGTCCGTTAATTTTATTTGGAATTAATCCGGTTATTGCAACCCTTTTAATCTGTATTATGTCAACCGCTGCTACAATGTATCTGGTCGGCGGATTTAATGCGAAAAGCACCTCGGCAATAACAGGAGCAGTATTAAGCCTGCTTTTCGCTGGGGGGCTGTCCTATATAACAATACTAACAGCACATCTTACAGGATTTACCGGGGAAAATTCTTTGTTTTTATATACAGCTCATCCGGAACTGGATTTTGTAAGCATAACCATTTCAACAATGGTTATAGCAACTCTCGGAGCTGTTATGGATGTAGCTATGTCAATAGCAAGCACAATCAATGAAATTTATATTGTAGATTCTGAAAAAGCTGTGAAAGATTTGTTTATTTCCGGAATGAATGTAGGACGGGATATAATAGGAACAATGGCTAACACACTTATATTGGTTTATTTGGGCGGTTCCTTGCCGCTTCTGCTTCTTGCCGGCAATATTGATTTACAAAAGTTTATCAATTTGAATCAGGTTGTAACAGAAACAGCCTCCGCGCTTATAGGCAGCATTGCAATAGTCATATGTGTTCCTTTTACCGCAATAGCTGCTTCACAGATGATTAAACACTTCTCTAATAAGAATGAAGAAATAACCCTCAATTGCAATTAACCCTCTGATGTGTTACAATCAAGCTGAATCGGAGGAGAGGTTTATGAAAAAATTAATTATATTAATGCTTGCTTTATGTATTACATCCTTAAATGCATTTGCAGGAACTTTTAAAGCTGATGCCAGAACAAAGAGAATTCAGGAGGGAACGATTTTTCAGCTTGAATTTTTGCAGCCGGTAAGCACTTTCTCGGGGTGTGAAGGTGATTCGTTTACGGCGACTCTAAAAAATGAGTTAACAACCGATACAAATGTAATTTTACCTGCCGGTTCTGTAGTTAGAGGCAGTATAAATAAAGTTAATACAGCAAAAAGATTTTCACGCGGCGCAAAACTTTATCTGGATTTTGACCATGTAGTAACTCCAAACGGACGCCAAATACCTTTAGATATGGCTGTATGCCAGTTTGATAACATTTATTATGACGGAGCCTTGTATAAAAACTTAGGATATGGCGAAGCTTTAAAGAAAAACTACGAACGCAGTGTGGAGATTACAAAAAATGCAACTGATTACGGCTTGAGAGCCGGTGATTCTGCGCCGGGAATTCAGTATTTAACAACTCCAATCTGCGCAATAGGAGGTTTTATCGGAGGAGTTGGATACTGGATTGGTGACAGCGTTGCAGATATGTTCAGAAAAGGTCAGGATGTATATATTAATAAAGGAGATGTGCTTAGTGTAAAATTACTTAATCCGATAGATATTCCTGTTTACTAGAAAATTTTTCAAAAAAATAAAAGCGGATATTAATATCCGCTTTTATTTTAAATATAAATTATTTTATCTTCTAAAGTTATTGTACAGCCCGTTATCCTTCAAACTGTTCGGCAATTTCAAACGGCTGTTCAGCAAGCTTAAGTGTTTCTCTGTCAATTATACCTCTTTTAAGTTCTGTAAAAGAAGCCTTTTTAGAGTTAAATTTCTTTTTCAAAAATTCATACGCAACCTTAGGGTCGCATTTTGTTCCGCAGGTAAATAAATCTACGGCTGCATAACCTAATTCCGGCCAGGTATGAATTGCCAGATGACTTTCTGAAATTATAACTACGCCGCTGACACCATACGGATTAAACATATGAAAGCACTTTTGAACGATTGTTGCACCGCACTCAAGAGCTGCGTCTATCATGTACTTTTCTACTTTGTCATTACTGTTAAGAATGTTTGGATCACATTCAAAAAATTCTGCCAGGACATGTTGTCCTAAGTTTACTCTGTCCAAGTTCTGCTTTTCAAGCTCGTCGAGTGAAGATGATACAATTGTCAATTCATGTGCCTCCTTTACTACCGGTGTATTTTATCTAACACCAATCAATTTTCTACTAACTTCTATATATTACTATAAAAAATAAAAAATTTGTATTTTTTACACTTTTTATATGAGATATTAAGAAATTGTTACAATTATGTAAATAAATGTTACAAAATTTCAAAATATTCTAAAGTTTTTCCGAATGATGCCGTTAATATATCTTGGAAAACCAATTTAGTAAGGAGTAAGGAGTAAGATGTCTGAATCATTCGGCTTAGGCAAAAAAGAGAAATTAGGAGATATTGATTTTTCCAAAGTAAAAAGCGGACTTTCCAAAAAAGATCTTGGAATAGAAGAAGGTTCTATTCTTGCAAGTATTTTTGACAGTATTGATACAAACAAGAACGGGGAGTCACAGGGAAAGCTTGATAGGAATGAACTAAGTGCATTCATAGAGATTATAAAAAAATTAGCCAAAAAAGATAAAGTATTATCCGAAAGAGAAGCCGGAAAATTTAAAGTTGACGGAAAGAAAATTGACAAAAGCGGCAAAGAGCTTTTGGAATTTCTAACGAGACTGGCAGATACAACAGATGATGTAGTATCTGTAACAAATGAAGGAAATAAGCAAATTGTAAAGTATAAAGACGGCAGAACTTATGAAGAAGAGGTTTTTGATGACGGATCAAAATTTATAAAAGAGACAAAAGGCCAGCATAGCGTTGAAAAAGTTTATGACGCAAACGGAAAATTAGTGAGGGACACTACCTGGAAAGACGGAAAAGTTCTTTTTGATACATATATTGAGTATGATGAAAACGGAAATCCTGTTTCTAAGGAATCGGCAAACTCAGGAAGCACATATTACAGCAAAAATTTACCGACTACAAACGGATTAGAAGGAACAACCTATACAAAATATACTTATGATGAAGAAAAAAAGAATTTTGTTGCAACCGAAACCACAAATACTTTTGTTGATGAAACAAACAATACTGTTATAAACACATACTATAATAACATTACCGGTGATTGGGAAAATGTTGAAGTAATTAACGGTTTATGCAGATCGCATACAGTTTCTATTAACGGTAAGGTAACAAGTTTAAAATATGATGAGCAGGGCTGCCTGTTAGGTTATGTTGTTCAACCGGGAGATACAGTAGAAAGCATTGCCGAAAAATTCGGTGTTTCAAAAGAATTACTTATAAGGGCAAACAGTCAATCAAATTTTCTGGTACTGGAAAAAATAAGAATCCCAAAACAGTTTAAAATTGACGATCCTGCACTTCAAAATATGAAAACTTATGAAGAAGCGTGGGATAAAGCGCCAAAAATTACACAAACCTGGAGAGATCCTGAAACCAATAAAAATTGGCAGGAAGAACTTGTTGTTGTTAAAGATAACCTGAAGCACGGATGGAAAGTTGCTGCAGACAGAGATGGACACTACTATGTATTTACAAAAGATAATAAATATCTCTCTGAAGAGAAAGTTCAAGACCAGCTTTATTGGGATACTCTGCCAAAAGTTCAGGGAGAATATGCAGACGGAACTAAAGAAGCACTCGGTGTAATTAAAACCGGTTTGCCAAATGACAGAAAATTAGCACGTGACCGCGATGGTAATGTTTATATTGTATCACATGACAATAAAATACTGAAAGAAAGTTACGTTGCAGAAAAGGAATTTTATGATTCTTCCGAAAAAATAAAAGGCAGAACGAAAAATCCTGATGGCAGTTGGACGACTGCAGATTATGTAGTAGTAAATGATGATCTTCCCGACGGAAGAAAAATCGTTATGGATAAAGACCGCATTTTGCACTACATGGATGCAAACGGAATCATTTGTGATGAAGAAGTTGCTCAAGAACAGGCTATTGATAAGATTCGAAGAGATTCTAAAACTGCCATGCAAGCGACTTTGCTGCTGCTAATAGAAATGTATAAAAATGCAAAGGCGGCTTTTGATAAACAAATACGTGAACAAGGCTGGACAGCAAGAGTAGCTGATGATATAAGCATTCTTTGGGGCTCTGAAAACAGGGCTGAAGTTGTTGCAAAGGAATTAGCAATGTATGCAAACGGGATAAAAATCCTTGAAACATACATGAAAAATGGAGAATACAAAAAATTTGAACAACAATTCAAAGAAATCTTCCAAGTTGACTTTAGACCGTATTGTATAGCAGAATATGTTAAGAATCCTTCAGAACACAATTATGTCAACGCCTTTGGAGTCGATAATAATATTGCTCAAAGAGTTGCAAAATATAATGACTCGCAAAATTTTGGCGGCAGTATCGTAAGAACTGTTACATCAGCCGTCGGAGGTATTGTTGCGTCTATTGCAGCTCCATTTACAGGCGGCACAAGCGGTACAGCAGCAGCTATAGCTTTTGGTACCGCCGGTGCCGCAATATCAAGTCTGCTTGTAGGAGTAACTGACAGAGCATCATCCGATGTCGGATTAAGAGATGGAGATCTTGAAGAAATTGCAAAAACTGCTGTATGGGATGGTGTATCTGTATTAGCCGGCGGGGCGGCAGGTAAGATTGCAAAATCCGTTATAACAGGTGCTTCCCGTGTAGCAGCACTTGGCAGAGCTTCTGTAAACGTACTTTCTGACACCGCAATCGGTGTTGCTCAGGAATACGTAGAATCCGGAACTGTTACAATAGAAGGTGTTGCTTCAAATATGATTTTGAGCGGCGCTGGCAGTGCAATTTCTTCATTGCATATCAAATCCGGCAAAGTTCATAAAAGTTATTCAAATATGAAACCGGAAGATTTGTTAGACGAGTATAATAAACTTCACCTGCAAACAACAACTGCCGATATAGATTTAAAAATAAAAGCCCAATATATAAAAATGATGAAAGAAATAGAAAGCACTCTGAAAAAACAGGGCTACAAGATAGAAGACCTGCGGCTTAAAAGTGTAAAAGACGGCAGTACACAGCCGGTTCCGGTTGCCGCTTCACAAGAAACGGATATTAATGTTAAGCAGCAATTAAAGGCGGAGCTTGGCAAAGATTTATACAATATGCACGAAATGGTTGTTAAGTCTATGAATAAGATAACCGGCATCAGTGATGTTGTTAGGTTAAAAGAAATAATTTCAACAAAATTTAAAGATTTTAAAGATGTAGCATCAAACCTGTTAATAAAATTAGATAATAATGCAAAGAAAATCGGTATTAGAAATACAAGCAGCGAACAACTAAAGATTCTGGAACGAATTGAATTAAAAAACCGTAAAGCGCGTCTTGGCAGAAGATTAGCCAGATATTATAACAAAATGGAAAATGCAATTGATTCAATGACTGACATTCAACGTTTTAATAAATTACTGGATAAAATTACTACAAAGTTTGCAGATTTTAAATACGATATGAAAGTTCTTTTGGAAAAACTTTATGATAAGGCAAAAGCAATCGGACTTTCTGTAAAAGAATCACTGGAAAATGTTTACGCAAGAATCGGAATAAAAAACAGCAGCATAAACCCTCTTGATAAGTACACATTTAGTAAGCGCGGAATAAGTATGCATAAATCACATGCAAAGTGGATAAATTCAAGAAAAGATTTGTTTGGTGATAATATGCACGATTTTAATTGCTGGAGTGGGTATAAACCGACAGATCAACGTCATGGTGCTTGGAAAATGCATTTGTTCTCTGTTGATGAAGCTGACTGGAGAAAAATGTGCGATGTAATAATTCCTTATTTGAAAGAAAGAGACGTAGACTGGAAAACTTTTAATTCAAAATATGATGTTTCATATTTGAATGGTGGCAAACAACAAGGAAAAGCTTTTACAATTTATCCAAAAAATAATGAGGACATGGCACAAATTGCAAAAGACTTAGACTATATTATCAGAAAAAATAAATTAGAAATGAGCGGCTCACATATTACCGGCGACAATCAAATGGGCAGCACCGGCAGATTATTCTATCGTTATGAATTCAAATCCGGAAAATATAAAGATGAAATTCTTGATTTAAGTAAAGATCACCAAGAATATTTACGCCGTTACGATGCAAACAGAGGTGAAGGAAAATATCTCGCAGATGACATGACTGTTGAAGATGATATTTGGAGAAATTTCGACCCCTCAGACCCGTACGCTCAACCTGCTGCAACACCACATTTTAAGTCCGGTAAATATCGTTTATTTAAAGGGCAAAGTTATCAAATCCAAAGATTTTCAAAATTAAATTTAGCCAATATAATGACTATAGACTTAAATAATTCTTCTATAAAATCCAGAATTCTCAGTTTATCAGAGGGAGAACAATTAACTATCGGCAGAGAGGGGGACATTAGAGTCAAAGATCCTTCGCAAAAAATATCCAGAGTACATGTCATTATCTATAAGAGAAATGGAAAATTTTACATTGTTGATAATTCTGCAAATGGTACAACTATGCAAGAAAGAGCATAATTATTGCTATACGGGTTTACAAAATCTTACATAATCTTAATAATCTTTACATTCATATTAAGATTATGTAAGGAAATCTTAATATCATAAAAATTCAGTCTATAATAATAATGCAAAGAACGAAAGAAATATGAAGGAGAAAAATATGCAATCAGTAGAAGAAATTCTTGGCAAATTAGAAACAGCAGATAATACAACCAAAAATAAAATAGAAAATATTCTTGTTGATCAGGGTAAAGCTGTTGTGCCGGAACTTGTTCACCAGCTCCAGGTTGTAAGAGGCGTAAAACGCGGTGTTGTTGCAATGACTCTTATCAGAATTGGTGAAGCTTCTGTTGAATACCTTAAAAAAGCAGCCAGCAATAATAAAGATTTTGAATGGGTAGCTAAATATCTTATCTCTGAAATTAAAGGTGTTGCAGCATAAGTGGCAGATAAGATTAAAGTAAATATATATACAGATGGTGCTTGCAGCGGAAATCCGGGACCCGGAGGCTACGGCACCATTTTAGTGCATAATGATGCTAATGGTATTACCCATGAAAAAGAACTTTCTGACGGGTATAAATGTGTAACCAATAACCAGATGGAATTAATGGCAGTAATTGTCGGATTGGAAGCCTTAAAAAAGCCTTGTACTGTAAGCCTGTATTCGGACAGCAAGTATGTAGTTGATGCTTTTAACAATCACTGGATAGAAGGATGGATAAAAAAAGGCTGGAAAACCGCCGGAAAGTCTCCTGTAAAAAATGTCGAGTTGTGGCAGAGACTATTAAAAGCTAAGGAAAATCACGATGTGGAGTTTATATGGGTCAAAGGTCATGCCGGACATGAATACAACGAGCGCTGCGACAAACTTGCTGTTTGTGCATATAAACGTGAAGTTTTGAAAGATTTTGAAATCACATCGTCACAGAAATGATAATTATATAGAATTAATTCTAAAGTATTAGATTGTTACACTTCTTAACATTTCCCAAATCCAGTATTTCCAAGGTTTTAATGCATACTATTAATTTTAAGGGGTTATAATTTTTATAAAAAGATTGATTATATGTTATGTTGTTGGTATAAATTTGCATGGACGACTAGTCCTTTAGTAGTACACATAAAAGAAAAGGTTTAAAATTATGACATTACCAAACGTAGCCTATTTCTCTATGGAAATAGCAATGGATCAATCACTTAGTACATATTCAGGTGGTTTAGGATTTTTGGCAGGTTCACATATGCTCTCTGCCGGTTATTTACAGATGCCAATGGTAGGTGTAACTATGTTGTGGTCATACGGCTATTATGATCAAAGAATCGACCATGCCGGCAACGTTGAAGTAGCATATATCAGAAAGTATTATGATTATCTTGTAGATACAGGCATTACTGTAGAAGTTGATACTTTCGGCGAAAAAGTTAAAGTTAAAGCATTCAGAGTAGATCCCGAATTATTCGGCACCTGCCCTGTATATCTTTTAACAACAGATATTGATGGTAACAGCGACTGGGCTAAGAGCATTTCCCACAAACTTTATGACGGAAATGAAAAAATCAGAATTGCTCAGGAAACAGTTCTCGGTGTTGCAGGTATCAGAGTTCTTCAAGCTGCAGGGTACAACTTTGATGTTGTTCACATGAACGAAGGTCATGCTCTTCCTGCTGCATTTGAACTATTGAGACAATACAACGGTAATCTTGAAGAAGTTAAGAAGAAAACCGTATTTACAACTCACACTCCTGTTGCTGCAGGTAACGAAGTTCACTGGGTTGACACATTACTCGAAGGCGGATTCTTTGCAGGCGCTACAAGAGAAAGAGCTATCCAATTGGGCGGTGAAAACTTCTCTCTTACAGTTGCAGCTTTAAGAATGTCAAGAATCGCTAACGCTGTATCACAGCTTCACGGTCTTGTTGCTAACAAAATGTGGGAATGGGTTGACGGAAGATGCCCGATTAGAGCTATCACCAACGCTGTTAACCTCCATTACTGGCAGGATAAGAGAATGAACGGCGACAAATCCTTTGACGAACTTCTTGCCGCAAAACGTGAAATGAAAGAAGAATTGTTCAAATACGTTGCAAACGTTGCAGGTAAGAGATTTGACCCGGATGTATTAACTATTACATGGGCAAGAAGATTTGCTGACTACAAACGTGCATGGTTAATATTGATGGACAAAGACAGAATCAACAAGCTCTTAGATGAAAACAAAGTTCAAATCATATTTGCAGGTAAATTCCACCCTGATGATGTTATGGGTAAAGAAATGTTCAACAAGCTTCTTAACCGTTCTCACACACTTAAGAATGTTGTTGTATTACCTGGTTATGAATTGCAGCTTTCAGGCTTGCTGAAACGCGGTACTGATGT
>CALUSN010000030.1 GCA_944323435.1 Candidatus Gastranaerophilales bacterium
TCGCCTGCTACTACATAAGAGGTCTTTTTAGAAACAGAAGATGAAACTTTCCCCCCCATCATTTTTATTCTGTCACCTGCTTCATCACGCGTCATGCTGCTTAAGGTTCCGGTTAAAACAAATGTTTTTCCTTCAAGTTCATTTGTCTTAACAGGGGCATTATGTTCAAAATTAAAACCTAAAGTCTCAAATTCTTTTAGCATTTCTATATTCTGCGTATTGTGGAAATATTCATAAACGCTTTTGGCAATTTTTTCCCCGATTCCTTCTATATTTGATAATTCTTCTACAGAAGCATTTTGTAAAGCCTCTATTGACGGGAATTCATTTACAATAATATCAGCCGTTTCTTTGCCGACATGTCTTATAGAAAGAGCAGTTACAAAACGGGATAACGGTCTTGATTTGCTCTCCTGAATTGAATTATACATATTTGAAGCCGATTTATCCTTAACAAGCTCCAGTTTTAAGAAATCTTCAATAGTTAATTTATAAAAATCTACAGGCGATTTTACAAGATTAAGAGAATATAACTGCTCAATAACCGAAGGTCCGATAAAATCAATATCCATAGCTTCTTTAGAGACCCAGTACTCCAATTTTGCCTTGATAACAGACGGGCAATTCTCATTAGAGCAGTACAAATTTACTTCTCCTTCTCGTGTAATTAGAGGAGAATCACATTCAGGACAGGTTTGAGGCGGAATATAAACCGGCAAATTTTCATGCTCCGGAGTCTCGACCACTTTGATTACTTTAGGAATAATCTCCGCTGCCTTTTTAATCAAAACCCTGTCTCCGACTCTAATATCAAGTCTTTTTATCTCGTCAAAATTATGCAGACTTGCTCTTGAAACCGTGCTTCCGGCTAAAAGTACAGGCTCTAATACTGCAACCGGAGTAACTGCGCCGGTTTTTCCGACTCCTGTTTCTATTTTCAGAAGCTTTGTTGAAATCTCTTCCGGCGGAAATTTAAACGCTGTTGCCCACTTCGGCGCGCGGGCAGTAAAACCCATTTCTCTTTGACAAGCCAGAGAATCCACCTTGATTACAACACCATCAGTTGCATAATCCAGATCAAAACGCTTTGTTTCCCATTCTTTGCAAAAATCTATGGCGCCTTCAATATTATCAACCAGCCTTATATTAGGATTTGTTTTAAATCCTAATTTTTTAATATATTGCAGGCTTTCCCAGTGAGACTCCGGCATATAATCAGCTTTTTCCACTATTGCTGTATAAGTAAACATTGACAAATCCCGTTTTGCGGTAATTTTACTGTCTAATTGTCTCAAAGAGCCGGCAGCAGCATTTCTCGGGTTTGCAAAAGGCTTTTCGCCGTTTTTTAAATTTTCTTCATTCAGTTTTTCAAAAGAGGTCTTTGGCATATAAATTTCGCCCCTGACTTCTATATCCGCGTTTTCAAAAAGTTTAAGCGGAATTGCCTTAATTGTTTTTAAATTTTGGGTAATTTCTTCTCCGATAATTCCGTTGCCGCGGGTTGCGCCTTTTACAAAAAGTCCGTCATGATAAGTTAGCGCTATTGCAAGCCCGTCTATTTTAAGCTCACATACAAGTTTGACATTATTCCCGCATTCTTTTTCAACGCGTTCATACCACTTCCTTAACTCATCATAGCTGTAAGTATTGTCAAGACTGTATAACCGGTACTTATGTTTGACTTCTTCAAAGCCTGTACTTATTCCGCCTACTCTTTGAGTCGGACTGTCAGGTGTAACGAGTTCGGGATGCTCTGCTTCCAATTCTTTCAATTCTGCGAATAGTTTATCGTACTCAAAATCACTCACCAGAGGGTTATCCAATACGTAGTAATTATATCCGAGTTTGTTTAACTCTTCCCGCAAAAATTTAATTCTCTCTACAACCATCTAAACTCCTTATAATTGCAGCCATTGTCCAGAATACAAACTGAATCTGCGGTCTGAAGAATACCGTATCTACAAAGCCGTGGATTAGAATTCCGGTAATCGACACTAGCGCACATAAAACGTAAACGGATTCTGTATTTTTTAACGCTTTTTTCATCAGAAATATTATAAACCCGAGAAATGCAATAAGTGCAAAAATACCGCTTTCAACGGCAGTTTCAAGATAAATATTATAAGCACTCAGGGCGTCAAAGCCTGTTTTCATATATAAACCGTAAATTTCCCTGAAATTCTGGTTTCCGACACCGATACCAAGAAGCCAGTTGTCTCTGAACATATCCAGACAAGAATTATAAACATTAAATCTGAAAGAATTTGAACTGTCACCTCTCATTGCAAATATCGAAAATATTCTGGCTCTAAGTGCAGATATTGAAAAAATAACAAACATAATAAATGCAGCAACGGCGCCTGCTAAAGTAATAAAAGCTTTTTTATGTGCAGTTTTAAGATGTTTATAGGTAATTAAAGCCAAAACAATAAGTTCAAAAAATAAACCTATATAAGCTCCTCTGCAGCCTGTCATTATTATTGCCGCTATTGTACCAATGAAGCCTAAAACAGACCATATCCTGAAATTTTTAGGAAGTGCAATAAATGAAGGGAGAAGAGCAATCAAATAACCGCCGAACAAATTCGGATTATAGGGTTTTAAAGTCCCGTAAACCCTTGTCATAACCTCTTCCGGATTTAATCTTGAAGTATCCTGCCAGCCTGAAATCTCGCCTACTGATGAAAAATTCTGCAAAAAAGCGGCAATTATTTCAAAGGACAAACAAACAGCATAAGCCGCAAAAATGTATTTTATCTTGTCTTTATTATCTTTAAGATAATGAACCAGAGCTACATAAAACCCGAGATATGTAAGAGTTTTAAAAAAACCTTTTAAACTCAAATAAAAAAGAGTAGAGCCGGCTACACTTATTACAACAAAAATAAAATATACAAGCAAAAATTTATCTGTCGTCGTCAGTTCAAATTTTTCGCCTGATTTTGTAATAAGTTTTACAATTGTAAGAAAAATTGCAAAAATCGCAAAATAGCCGATAAAATCAGAATTAGCGGCAGTTGAAGTAAATATTACAAGAAAAATATTTAAGCCGATAAACCAATCAATCGTTTTAAGAAAAAAACTTTTTTCATACAGCGGTTTAAATAAATTTTGCAAAGAAAATAAAACGTTATTTAAAAACATTTATCCACCCCGCAGGATTACCCGACTGAATTATTAGCGCCAACATCTTCAACGCCGGATTCTGTTGTAACTCTTACATCCGAAATTGTTCCGTTAAACTTGTAACTTTCACCTTCAAGAGTTACGGGAAGTCCCATTTTTATTTTGTTTCCGCCGACAACCGCGCCGTCTTTTGTAATTTTTGCAGTATCCGTGATTGTTATAATAGCATCATATAATGAAGGCTGTGTCGGATCTTTTATAAGAATATATTGTTCTTTAGTCTTAGCAGACGGTATTATCGTTTGTCTTGACTGCGCTGTTACGTTTACAACTTTAAGTTCTGTATAAGGAACATTTCTGATAGTGATAAAAGTATGCTCGTCCGCTTTAATAGGAAATTCATCACCGGTAACTGAAACTCCGCGGAGAACAACCTGAAATGTAATCGGTGAGGTTGCTTCAATTTGTTTGCCGGCAGTTTGTCTGAAATGTTTTGTTGTTGCAATACCTATAATTAGTGCCGCAATTACTCCGAGAACAATAATTATGTCAACCGGATTGAATTTCCCAAATAAATTTTTCACAGTTATTCTCCTTCGTCAAGATTAATTTTATCAGGTATAGAATCTAAAATTTCATTGATTGTTGTGGTAGCACAACCGAATTGTTTAACAACAATTCCTGCTGCAATATTTCCTATTACAGCTGCATAAACCGGCTCTGCTCCGGCAGCCAGTGCAAGTGTATAAAGAGCGGTTACGGTATCACCGGCTCCGGTCACATCAAAAACTTCTGCTTTATTGAATACAGGTATGTGTGTATAATGCCCGTAGTTGTCGACAACAACCATTCCGTCCGCACCGCAGGTAATAAGTATTGCTTCCGCACCGGATTGTTCAAGTAAAATTTCGCCGGCTCTTAAAAAATCCGATTTTGTTTTTAATGCAAATCCCACATGCTTTTGAGTGTCCGGCAGGTTTGGAGTCATAGATGTTATGCCGTAATAATTATTCAAATCTCTTTGAGCATCGACTATAATTTTTTTCCGGCAATTATTGGCACATTGTATTGCTGCCCGAATAATTCTTTCTGTTAAAGTTCCTACGTGATAGTCGGATATAATGACCGCGTCACATTGGGGAGTGAGGTTTTCTATTTTTTTTATAACTCTGTTTTCAGTTTCTTCTGTTAAAGGTTCTTTGGTTTGCCTGTCAATTCTTACAATCTGCTGCGTAATAGAATGGGAACAAGAACCGGATATTCTTGTTTTTGTAATAGTCTTTCTCCCGTTGTCCTTAATCAGGGAAGAACTATCGATATTTGCATCCTTAAATGCTTTTATTAAATCATTAGCCTGATAATCATCACCAATGACTCCTATTACACTAACCTTTCCATTGTTGATATTGCCGGCATTATGCGCCGCATTTGCAGCCGCGCCCAGTATGCATTTTGTGTGTGTGTGCTGCAAAATCAAGACAGGAGCTTCTCTTGATATTCTTTCAGTGTCTCCGTAAATCATTTCATCAAGAGCCATATCTCCTATGACTAGTATTTTAGTATCATTAAGTTTTTTTATAAGTGTAACAAGCTTGTCTTTATTTATATACATATCAATCTCTCTTACGATTGCTTAATGTCTAAATCTCTTATATAATATATTTATACTATACTACAAAAAAGAGAGATTAGCATGGCAGACAAAAAGAATATTTTAAATGACAAAGATTCTATGGATATTAATGAACTTGCCTCATTGAATGATGATATCTCTCCGGAATTGATAGAACAGTTGCAGCAAAAATTATCACAGGATGCGCAATCTTTAAGCGGCGGTGATTCTGTAGAAAATAAACCTGCTTTTAATGTTAATGATGATACTACACTGTTTGAGGAGCCTGCAAAACCTGCTGAAACCTTGCCGGATAATACGGAAGTGCGCAGTGCACCTAAAAAAGAATTTAATCTTGATAAGAATTTTGATGACAATTTTATAAAAAAATACCGGGCAAGACTTAATAAGCAGCAAGAGACCGCTTCTGTCCAAAAGACTGCAGAAGTAGAAAATACAATAAGCAGTGCAGCTTTTTCCGATAATGTAACTGATGAAAATATAGAGCAGGTCACAAAAGGAAATATTTCCGAACGAATTATGACACAGGCTCAAAAAAATTATAATGACAGCCTTGATTTTTTAGACGGCAATGTTAAGTATTCAAAGTATGTTATATATATTGATCCTGAAAATGTAGATTTTATAGATAGTTTAACAGTGAAAGAACGTAAAAATCTAATTAATAAAATATTAAGAGAGCAGGATGATATAGCTATTACAAAACACCGGTTTAAGGTAATAAATACAGTAATAAAGCATGCAATTGTTGCAGTTTTAACTATTACGATTTCCATACCCGTAATATATTGGACCATAAATGCGTCTTTGGAAGCTACAATTAACAATTACAGACGGTCACAATCAATTTTTCAGACGCTCTATAAAGAGAACGGAAAAATTACAAGTACCAGATAATTGTTAATCTTAAGATTGTTTATAAACATACTTCTATTGACAAGAATGTGATTTATTCTATTTATTTGTCGCACAGCAAGCCGGCAACTTCGGTTCCAAGCTTGTAGCCGCAGATGGATGCACAGACAAAACCTAAGCCTTTAAGCATTCCCGGCAGGAATTTAAGAGATTTATTAAAGAATGTTTTGGTATTACAATAATCTTTGAAAGCTGCAGCTTGTTTTGCGGCGAAAGGGTTCTTTTTGTATAATCCTTCTCTTGCAACAGCAATTCTTTTTCCATCAATCTTTTTGATAACAGGCATTCCGATAAATCTTTTAGCAGCGGCTTCGGCGGCGAACATAGTTCCCAGTCCGAGAGACTCTCTTATTGCAGCTTCTTTTTTATCATCTGCAGTAATAACTTTAATTGCACCGGTTGCCGTAATCAAAGGGTTAATGTAGTTTGAAGTGAAGTTCAAAACTTTCCCGAACCCGTTTAGAATTTTGTCGCTTTTTGTTAGCGCTTTAATAGATTCTTCTGCACTTGTAAATCCGGCAGCAAGTGCATTATTAGATTCTTTTGCGATAGCGGAAACTCCTTTAGCTGCATTAAGAATTTGGCCGCCGGCAATGTCCATATTCATAGCAGCAACAAACGGATTGCTCTGGGTTAGAGCATCTGCTCCGGAATTTGCTCTTCTGGAAGAGAAGATACTGCTTGAGACTACGGACGGCATAAAAGATGTAATTGCTAAACCTGATGACATTAATTAAATCCTTACAACACTAATTATTAACACACTATATTTATATAAAGTTTTTATAGAAATCATAATTTCAGAAAATTTCTAAAATTTTACAATTGTTAATATAATGTGTTTGTCTTCCGAAAGATAAATATTTGCCAGGAAGAATTACTGTTTTATTCCGTTTTCAAGCAGTTTTATGCTGCAGTCGTTTTTTAATTCTTTAAGATATTTTTCATCTTATTAATTATAAAATCTATTGCGCCTCTGTTTGAAGTGAAAACATTTTTACAGGCATTTTTTGTTTTAATATAGATTTCCGGATTTTCAAGCAGAGTTTTCAAATAGGTATAAAATTCATCCTGATTTTTAACAACACGACCGGCGCCTGATTTGCATAAAATGTCATAAATATCCTTAAAATTAAACACAGCAGGACCGGATACAACCGGCTTTTCAAAAATAGCTGCTTCAAGAGGGTTATGTCCGCCTGTATTGTTAAAACTTCCGCCTATGAATGCGATATCACAAATTGAATACATTTTCTTAAGTTCTCCAAGAGTGTTGAGAATTATTGCATCAATATTTGTCGAAAACTTATCGTTATTTGACCTGAGCCCGAACGAAAGTTCATATTTTTTGAGCAAAGATTTAATCTCTTCTACACGTTCAAGATGACGCGGGGCAATCAGTAATTTTAAATCTTTAAATTTTTCTTTAAGTTTTTTATAAGTAGTAATGACAATTTCGTTTTCCTGATTGTGCGTACTTCCTGCCAGCAAAATTTTATAACCGCTTTGTCCGATATCAACACTTTCTTCTGCCGGTTCGATATCAAATTTTAAATTCCCCATAACTTCGGTTTTTTCCGGTGCAAGCCCGATAGATAAAAATTTATCCTTATCTTCTTTGCTTTGTGCATATACAGCTGTATAGTTTTCAAAAACTTTTTTAAAGAAGAATTTCATTCTTTTATAAGAATTGTAAGATAAATCTGAAATTCTTGCATTAATCATCATAAGAGGGATATTTCTTTTTTTGCAGCTATAAGCAAAGTAAGGCCAGATTTCTGTTTCAGCAATAATTGAGATATCAGGATGAATTTTATCTAAAAATCTTTTTACCGGAATCGGATTATCAAACGGGAAATAAGTCACATAATCAGCAGCAGGTTTAAATTTTTTTTGCGCAATCTGCTGGCCGGCATAAGTAAATGTTGTTGCAACAAGCTTGTAATCAGGGAAATTTTTCCTGATTGATTTAATCAGATTCTCGATTGCAAGAGCTTCTCCTACCGAGCAGCAGTGTATGTGAATAACTTTATCATCAGGAGTGATAATTTTTTCATCATTTTCACCAATGCCAATTCCACCGAATTTTTCTTTCCATCCGTAAGATTTTTTGTGAATTGTACGTTCCACATAATAAAACGGAAGAAAGAGTGAAAATAAAATTGTCATTAAAATTTCTAAGATTAACATTTTTTCCCTCAAAGACGCCCAACTTACAGCTCAGTCTGCCAACTATAATATATTTACTTCCCCCCCCAGTATTTGTTAAGCCATCTGGTAGGTTTGACGTAACGGAGTCCGCCTTTGCCCATAAACCCGTTGTATGCCTGCTCTGGCGTAGGTCTGCCATGAAATACGATTATTTTTGCATTAAGAGGGTCTTTTGGTTCTAAAAAGAAGTTCAGCGGGAATGGCTGCAGACAGTTCCTCTTGAAACTTACACACCAGGAGCTGTCCCAATATTTCAGGATTCCTTTGCGCTTCATTTCATAAGATAAAAATGCCTGTTCGTTTTTGTAATCGTGCCGGATTTCATTTCCTAATTTGTAGAAATTCTCCAGAATATCAGGATGTTTTCCTATTTCAAACCTGAAAACAGAGGAATTACCGATAATATCATCGGGAAAATCCCAGTCTTTTACAATAAGAAAATCGCCTTCTGCTTCAAAAAACGGAGTTAAATCGTTTTTTATTACAATATCTAAATCCAGGAACAGCGCAGTACCTTCTAAATCTGCAAGCTTTTCATTAAAAAGCGAAAGTTTTCTCCAGCCTTTGTCTCCTATATGCGGATTTTCTTGATAGGGCGGCAGTTCTCTTACTTCTATTCCGGCAGCCAGTCCCTCGGAATTATCAGTAAAACATACAAATCTGTGAGACAGATTCAGATTTTTTTCAACCATACGGTAGAGCCTGTTAACGTATTCGGCTCCGAATTTTGTACCCCATTTGATACAAATTACATTATTAGTCATATATTCTCCTAAAGCTTATAATCTGTCAAAACCAGTGTATTTTCTCAAAACTTCCGGTATGGTAACAGTACCGTCCTCTTGTTGAAAGTTTTCCAGAATTGCGGCAAAAGTTCTTCCGACAGCCAGACCGGAACCGTTAATTGTGTGTACGAATTTTATTTGTCCGTCTTTTGTCCGGTATCTTGTATTCGATCTTCTTGCCTGATAGTCGCCGTAATTTGAACAGCTTGAAATTTCTTTGTATGTATTATATGAAGGCAGCCAGACTTCAAGGTCAAAGCATTTATTTGCGCTGAAACCTATGTCGGCACTGCATAAAGCAACTCTTCTGTACGGCAATCCTAATTTCTCAAGACAGATTTCTGCATCTCTTGTTAATTTTTCGTGTTCAGCAGGGCTAGATTCAGGTGTAGTTAACTTAACCATTTCAACTTTGTTAAACTGGTGAACACGGATTAATCCTCTGGTATCTTTACCTGCAGAACCCGCTTCACGCCTGAAACAAGGTGTGTATGCAGTCATATATTTAGGCAAATCATCTTCTGATAAGATTTCCCCTGAATAGATATTTGTAACAGGAACCTCTGCTGTCGGAATAAGGTATAAATCTTCATCAACGCATTTGTACATATCTTCTGCAAACTTAGGCAGTTGACCTGTTCCTGTCATAGTCGCTGCATTCGCCATAAATGGCGGCAGAATTTCTTCATATCCGTGTTCTTCTGTATGAATATCAAGGAAGAATTGGATTATTGCGCGTTCTAGCCTTGCACCTTTTCCTCTGTACAGAGTAAAGCGTGACTGGGAAATTTTTACGCCGCGTTCAAAATCTACAATACCTTTTTCTTCACAAATATCCCAGTGAGCCTTCGGGGCAAAAGAAAATTTTGTAGGTTCGCCCCAGAATTTTACCGGAATGTTATCAGCCTCGGATGCTCCGACCGGAGTTGTTTCATCAGGAATATTAGGAGTTCTCAAAAGCATATCTCTTTGAATGTTATCTAAATCAATCTGTTTTTCTTCAAGTTCTTTTATCTCATCTCCGAGTTTACGAACTTCTTCCTGAATAGCATCTGTATTTTCACCATTTTTTTTCATTTGTCCGATTTTCTGCGATTCGGACTTTCTTTTTGCTCTAAGCTCATCTGCCTGCGCCTGAACTTTTCTTCTGTCAGCATCAATTGCAATGATTGTATCAATTGATAGCTCAGGATTTCTTCTCTTTAACAGTTCGTTAATCTTTTCAGGATTCTCTCTTATAAGTTTAATATCTAACATTCTTCATACCTCTTTCTTGATTCATTTTTATCACAAAAAGAGTAAAAAGTATAGATTAAGTAGTTGAAAGAATCTTAACTGTTCCAGATATTTTTAAATCTTTTTTGTGTGCTTGCACCCAGTGAAATTCCTTTTTCATTGTTTCCTGATATAATATTATTGAGATATTCCTGAAAGATTGGCAAAGAGGACTTATATTCATTCTTAATTATTCGGAAAAGATTATCTTCGCCCCATAGAATATCTCTGTTGGTAAGCATTTCTAACCGGGGCAAAAGCTTTTGCGGCATATATTCTATATTTTTATTTTTAGTAAGAGGTACATTGTGCTGACTACCGAAAACTTTATTGTAAAGCCTGAGAGAGTAAATTTTTTCTTTGGAATATTTGCGAGTACCGGTAAAGATATCTATAACAGTATTTTGGTCTCCAAATGGTGCCAGAAAATTTGTAATCTCTTGCATTTTTTCGGGTTGGTTGATTAAAATACTTTTTATTTTTCCTCCGGGTAAAGCTTTAAAATTCATATTTGCGTAATTATTAATCCGGCTGGTCTGCATAATACTCCTTTCATAAAATATTACATATTATAAAACATGTAAATATTTTTTTTGCTATTATTTTTGCCCGGTATAAATATATTTACTAATACAACTGTATAATTGTTTTACGAAAAAATATACTTACCTGTAATGCTTTTCGGACAATTAAAAATTTCTTCAGGAGTTCCGGCAGCAACGATTCTTCCGCCGTCCATTCCGCCTCCGGGTCCCATATCTATTATGTAATCAGCGTTTCTTATTATATCCAAATCATGTTCAATTATAATAACGGTTGCGTTGTTTTCTATCAATTTTTGAAAAACATTCAGCAGTGTCCGGACATCAAGCGGGTGAAGCCCGATTGTCGGTTCATCAAAAATAAAAATACTATCCTCCTGTCTGCGTCCCATCTCGGATGCGAGTTTTAATCTCTGGGCTTCTCCACCGGATAAACTCGGGGTTGCTTCGCCTAGTGTAAGATACCCAAGCCCGAGGTCTTTTAAAATTTGCAGCCTTTGTTTTACGATATTTAAATCCTTGCAGGCAGAAAGTGCATGGTTTATATCCATTGCCATTATTTCAGGCAGAGAATAGTTTGTTTTGTCTTTTGAAATGTATTTTATATTTTGTGATTTTTTTGAGTATCTGGAGCCGCGGCAATCCGGACAGGCAATTTCAACATCCGGCAGGAATTGTACATCCAGAGATATACTGCCGGTTCCATCACATGTCGGACATCTTAAAATTCCTGTATTATAAGAAAAATCTCCGGCTTTGTATCCGTATTCTCTTGCTGAAGATGTCTTTGCAAAAACCTTTCGGAGTTCGTCGTGTACATTCGCATAAGTTGCAACTGTAGAACGGACATTAATACCTATAGGTGTGGCATCAATAAGTTTAACCTGTTTGATTCCGTCTGCTTCAATACTCTTAATGTGTTCGGGAAGTTTTTTCCCTGCAATTTTATTTTCCAGTGCCGGAATCAGGCTTTCAAGAATTAAAGTTGTTTTGCCGGAACCGGAAACCCCGGTTATTACAGATAATCTGCCTTTTGGAATTTTTACGTCCAAAGGTTTTACTGTATGTATTGAGGAAGTTGACAGGCTGATTGTGCCGTTATTAAAAAGTTCGTTTTTATTTACAGCCGGACGGAGTTTAGTATTACATTTTTTTTCGAGAAAAGGTCCGATTTTTGAATCAGGATTATTTATAATTTGCGGAATACTTCCCACCGCAATTATTTCTCCGCCGTCAGCGCCGGATTCCGGACCAAGCTCTATAATCCAATCTGATTCAGATAAAATTTGGGTATCGTGATCAACTAGAATTACGGAATTTCCGTCTGCTATAAGATCATGCATAACTGTATTCAGCCCGTTGATATTTGCCGGATGTAAACCGATTGACGGTTCATCAAGCACGTAAAGAACTCCTGTTGTACGATTTCTTACCGAGCGTGCCAGCTGCATTCGCTGTCTTTCTCCGGTAGAAAGGGTAGAAGCAGCGCGGTCAAGAGAAAGATATCCCAATCCGAGATCAATCAGACGTTTTGCAGTATCCTGAAAGGATTGGCAAATGGATTCTGCCATCGGGCGCATTTCTTCCGGTAAGGAATTAGGAATATTGTCTACCCATTTTATTAATTCGGAAAGAGTCATTTCACAGGCTTTATCCAACGATATCCCCTGCAGCTTAGGGGCTCTGGCTGATTCTGAAAGCCTTGTGCCGCCGCAAGACGGACAGATTGCTTCTTTTAAGAATTTTTCTACCCGTTTCATCCCTTTTTCATCTTTAACTTTTTTAAGAGCGTTTTCAACCGTATATACAGCATTATAGTAAGTAAAATCTATTTCCCCCGCCTGATTTGAATTTTTTGCTTTGTAAAAAATATGTTTTTTTTCTGCCGGACCATGGAAAACTATTTCCCGCTCTTCTTTTGTAAGCTCTTTGAAGGGTATATTAGTTCGCACCCCCATTTCGCGGCAGACATCTGTCATTAAAGACCACATTAGAGAATTCCAAGGTGCCACCGCTCCTTCATCAATTGTTAAAGATTCATCCGGAACAAGAGTTGTTTCATCAACAGTTCTTATTGTTCCGACTCCTCCGCATTGTTCGCAGGCACCTTGACTGTTGAAAGCAAGTTCTTCCGCTCCCGGAGCATAGAAATGAGTTTTACATACAGGACAGATAAGTTCTTTTTCTGCTGCGACCAAGAGTGTCGGCTCAAGATAATGTCCGTTAGGACAACGATGGCTTGCAAGGCGTGAATACATTAACCTTAAGCTGTTTAACAGTTCTGTACCTGTTCCGAAAGTGCTCCGGATTCCGGGTACCCCGGGCCGCTGATGAAGGGCAAGGGCTGCCGGAATATACAAAACTTCATCAACGGCTGCCTTCGCAGCCTGTGTCATTCTTCTTCTGGTGTATGTAGAAAGTGCTTCCAGATACCGCCTGGAACCTTCTGCATATAAAACGCCCAGTGCCAGTGAAGATTTGCCGGAACCTGAAACTCCTGCAATGCCTACAATACGATTGAGCGGTATATCAACATTTATATTTTTTAAATTATGTACTTTTGCCCCGCGGACTTTGATTTGATCTGTTTGATTTAACATTTTATTCTCCAGTTATATTATAATACTACATTCTTGAAATACTGAAAATGATATTAATACCTGAAACAAGTCTATAGTCTTTTTATACTATTTTGATTTTATAAAATTTCATCTGTTTTAATCAGATGAATAAATTTTTTGTTTAATTCTAAAACCCTTATTACTTCTGAATTAACTCTGTTAGTGTAAACCATATGGTCTATATCTATGTGTTTACCTCAAAAGTAGTAAAATCAATCCTCTTGTTGATGAAAATATCCTCTTCAAGGGGGTAATATGAATAGTGTAGCTAAGATAAAAAAATACTAAATTTAAATGATAAGGGAGAAGAGAGAGTATGAGACGAGAGTTTAAAAAGAAATCAAAAGTGCTGCTTATTGATGACAATTACGAACATTTAGCCGGAATCAGGGAATTGTTGAATTTGGAAGGAACTTTTGATGTAGTAGGTATAGCAACAAATGTTTCCGTAGGTTTGAATTTAATCAAGAAATATGAGCCGGATGTTGTGCTGCTTGATATGAATATGCCAGAGCGTGACGGTCTGCAGGGAATCCTGGAAATTTCTAAACTCAATGTAAATACGAAGGTTTTGGCTTTGTCCGGATATGATGATGCTGATTTGATTTTCAGGGCTATGAAAATCGGGGCAAGAGGATATGTTCTTAAAACTATGGCATCAGCTCAGCTAATATATGCAATCGAAGAAGTTTTGAACGGTAAAATCTATTTGCCGCTTGCACTTTCTTCCAGATTTTTTGAATATTTCCAACGGTCATTCAGAGAAGAAAATTCTGCAAAAGATGCCGGGGTGGAGGAAGAAAATCTGCTGGATGCGCTAACTCAGAGAGAGGCAGAAGTTCTGGAATTATTAACACAAGGTATTACTTACAAAGGTGTTGCAAATAAACTATTTATTTCTGAAACGACAGTAAAAACGCATGTAAACAATATTTTTCAAAAATTACAGGTTAATGACAGAACTCAGGCTGTATTGTACGCAATAAATAACGGATTTCTGACAAAGAAGATAAAAATAGCAGTTTAGGAATTTTATAATAGTGAAGAAGATAGTAAGACAGCAAAATTACTTAAGAGAACTCATAAATTCTCAGGAGAATAAGAATATAACACGCCAGACTTTGAGGTGTGCTGTACGTGCTGTTCTTGAACCTTTACTTGATAATCCGGAAGCGGGAGTTGTTCTTTTCAGAATTATATATAAAACAGGGCTTGCCGGGCTTTTAAAGCGGCTGGATTTTTCTGATATTGAATCTTTTGATTTTTCAGACGAGAGTGAAAATTTGAGAGAAAAAGTTTGGGCAGATACAGAGTTTATTTGTGTTATGACTCACAGGTTTGCTGCGATTCTTCTCTGGGATAACAAATCAGGTGATAAAAATTATGTAAGATATTATTCGATTTTTAATTCAAGGCTTCAAGATGAGGCGTTAGACATAATCAATCGCAATTCTATTATTGACATAAAAAAATATCAGGAAAAATTTCATCCTGACAGACGTGACAACATCCTCTTAAATTCTTCAATAAGGCGTATGGCGGAAAATTTGGATGAAGCGGCTAAAGATGCGGTTCTCGGTTTTGCAGAATTTCAAACCCGGCCTAAAGGGTATACTCCCGAGACAAGGGAGATTGCACATGAGGTTAAAAACCAGCTTTCAATATGTGATTTGTACAGTGAAATTATAAAAAAATATTGTTCAAAAAATAATATAAGTGATGCGACTATATTAAACGGTGTAAAAAGTATTTCAAGAGCTGTAAAAATGGCAAATAATTCACTGATGTCTTTAAAAACGTTCCGGCATAAAGAACTTAAGCAGTGTGATTTGAAAAAAATTATCGATACGGCTGAAGATTTGACAAGGATTTACTTTGAATGCAAAAATGTTGAATATAAAGTAGAGAGCAAGGCTAATTTAAAAATCGCTGCAGACGAAGATAGTTTAATATCGGTTATTATTAATCTTGTTAAAAATGCGGCAGAAGCTTTTGGTGCAGGAGAAGAGATGTTACCGGAAGTTCAAACGGATAAAGAAGCTAAAAGTGGTAAGTATGTTAAAGTTAAGGCGGAGAAAAGGGGAGATTTTGCGATAATAAGAGTCCTGAACAATGCCGGAAAAATTAATGAGCCTGAAAGAATATTTGAAAAAGGATTTACAACAAAAAATTCCGGCTCCGGTTTAGGACTTTATATCTGCAAAAAAGCAATTGAAGAACAGTTGGGACATCTTCAGCTGGAGCATACAGGAGATGATTACACAGAATTCGTAATCAAGATGGGACTGATAAAATAAGTTCCGGAGGTTAGTAAAAAAAATATATGGATTTAATCAGCAACAGAACAATCGAAATAACAAAACTCGGTATGGACGGGCTTATGGACAGGCAGCATGCGATAGCTTCCAATATTGCGAATGTCATGACTCCTGATTTCCAGAGAAAAGAAGTAGCATTTGAGAGCCAGCTTGCAGAAATTATTGAAAAAGAAGATTTAAAAGATTATATAAAAGGACAAAATAGCATTGAATACAAACCGCCTATGGTAGATGTCTTTACCGGTGATATTCATACTTACAGAACGCCGACGCAGCAGGAAAAAGCGTATTTGCAAGCAAGCACAATGCAGGAGTTTAGGCCGCAAATTGTGACAGACGTGTATAGCGGCTCTGATTCAAAAGGAAACAATGTAGAGCTTGAACGCGAGATGATGGATTTGTCCAAGACAGGAAACAGGTATCTTGTATTATCAAATTTGGAAAGAAATCAATTTACCCACCTGTCAGAGGTTATACGGGGGCAATAATTTAAACCGGAAGGAGGTTTAGATGAGTTTTAATATTTTTGATATAGCAGGTTCCGGAATGACTGCGCAGAGAATTAAAATGGATACAGTTGCAAGTAATATTGCAAATATAAATACAACACGCAGACCGGATGGTTCAAAAGGTGTTTATGTAAAAAAAGACGTGTCTTTCAGAACAATTTATGAAGATACTGTAAACAGAGGGTATTCAAATTTTGCTTCAAATAGTCCGGACGCTGAATTTGACCCGAAAACTGGCAATATGCTTATTAATGCAAATGTTGCTCTGAATAACGGAGTAATCACAGGCGGAGTAAGAGTTGACGAAATTTATGAAGCTGAAAACGGAGTAAAAACAGTTTATGATCCTTCTCATCCGGATGCAGATGAAGAAGGGTATGTGGATTTGCCTAACATAAGCCTTGTGGAAGAAATGGTCGGAATGATATCAGCATCACGTGCTTATGAAGCGAATGCGACAGTCGCTCAGAATGTTACTACTATGATGCAGACTGCAATGAATATATAAGGTTAGTGAATAGTGAGGAGTGAATAGAATTGCAGGTTGGGTGAATTCCGACAGAAACTAATCAGAATCTCTTTAACTTAATTAAAATAAGGAATCTTAAAAATGGAATTTACAACAGGAATAAGTGCATTTAATACAAATTATAACCTTAATGCAATAGATGATTACAACAAATTTTTGCAGGGCAATGCATCTTTTGAAGTTGAAAAAAATGAATTTGATAAGGTTCTGGAAAAAGCTTCAAAAGATTTTCCGGTAAAAGATAAAGGTGATCCGGCCGGACTCGGGAGTTTTGCTTCCAGCATGGGAAATGCCTTTGCAAACAGCTTAAATGCAGTAAATAATAACAGGATTGCGGCAGACCGGTTGCAGGAAGATCTGGCAATGGGCGGTTCTACAAGTATTCATGATGCTATGATTGCGGCGGAAAAGGCTTCTTTAAGCATGCAAATGGCAGTTCAGGTCAGAAACAGGCTGGTCACAGCGTATACTGATATTACCTCTATGGCTATATAATGCTGTTCTTTTGATTATTAAATTTACAGGCGATAAAATTTTTCACTCATTGTATTACTATTTGATTGCAGAAAATCTGCAGAAAGGGGATATAATGAGTTTTAATCCGTTAAAAGAAAAAGGTATTTCAATCGAAAAACAGGTAAGGAACTGGCATCAGATTGTCGGAAAGCCTTATAATAAAACAGAAGTTGATTGTTACTCCAGAACAAGGCAAATTCTGATGAACGGTATAGAAGTTGAAGCCTGGGGTTTTAAACACCAGCTAAACAGATTTGTACCGGATAATAATGACAAAGAACTTATTGCCAGAATAAGCAGAATAGAAGATTCGCAGCAGGCAACTGCAAACTGGATGGGACCTGCAGACCAGTCGGTACTGGAAACTACTCTGGGGTATGAACAGGTTGCGGTGGATTTGACTGCATGGATGGCGCAGAATGAACCCGATCCTTATGTAAAAGAAACTTTTGATTTTGGACTTCTTGAAGATTTTGACCATCTTTACAGATATTCGCAGTTTGCATATATGACAGAAGGTATTGAACCGGATGATATTGTACAGGGGCAGACAGATGTCATTATAGGGCGGCCGACCCAGCATCATCATAATTGTAACGGTATAAGAATCAGAAAACATTATGATAAATTAACGGCACATCCGCAGACAAAAGTTAATATTTTGACACTTTTATCCGGTGAGCAGCAAACCCATAATTATTATGCTGAACATGGTTTTATGTACGGAGATCACGTCTTAAGGGAAACATATGCAGAAATAAAAGACGTTGAAGAAGAACACGTTACAATGTACGAATCTTTAATTGACCCTAACGAAACTATGTGGGAAAAATTCCTGATTCACGAATTTACAGAGGTTTGTAACTATTATACCTGTATGGAAGATGAACCGGACGAGAGAATCAAAAAGACCTGGGAATTATTCCTTGATATAGAGCTTGGACACCTGCAGGCTGCAGCGGAATTATTTAAAAAATACGAAAAAAGGGATCCTGAAGAGGTAATCGGTACTGAAATAGTTATTCCTTGCAGATTTAAGTCCCAGAAGGAATACGTACAAAAGGTTCTTGAAAAAGAAGTTGACAAACGTCTTGAAGCCGGAGGTGAATATACAACCATTAAAAAACTTCCTGAAGATTGGGCAAGCTATAAAGTTCAGGAAAAACAAAATGAAATCAGTTCTCCGTCCGAAAATGCAATCAGACTGGCAGGTATTTATCATGACAGAGATATTGTAGCTGCTGATGAAGAGCTTAAAAATAAAGAGGTTGATTTATTGAAGAAAGGTTTGCAAAAGAAGGGTGTCGCGCATAACACGGTTACACCTGACGAATTAGAAGAGATGATTCAAAAAGAAGAAGAGAGAAAAGAAGAAAAAGAAAAATTAATATAAGGGGCTTTAAGCCCCTTATTATTCACTCTTTTTAGTTTCAAATCAGTGTATCATATAAGTGGCATTAGAGCCGAGGACTTTGTCTTTTAACCGTTTGAATCCTTTGCCGTAAATATATTTCATCTGTTCGACAAGATTTTCTTCAAC
>CALUSN010000031.1 GCA_944323435.1 Candidatus Gastranaerophilales bacterium
GCAGCTCCGCCGCCTATCGGGTTTGAGCTTGTAACAAACGGATATGTTCCGTAGTCGACATCAAGCATAACACCCTGGGCGCCTTCAAACAGGATTTTTTTGTCTTTGTACCTGTTTAGCATATCCTGCCATTCAAAGCAAACATACGGTTTAAAAAGTTCGGCATACTTTTCGCAGAGAGAAATTATACAGTCTTTTGTATATTCTTCCAAGCCATAAACATTCTTTAGCATCTTGTTTTTTAACGGAAGTATCATGTCAATTTTTTCATTAAGCGCTTCGAAAGAGTACAAATCCTGAATTTTGAACCCAATTCTTCCGGCTTTGTCTGTATAAGTCGGCCCGATACCTTTTTTTGTAGTTCCGATTTTGCCTTTCCCTGCGTGAGATTCGCTGTATCCGTCGATTTCAATATGATAAGGCATAGTGATTGATGCAAGCGGAGATATTTTCAGGTTCTTAAAATCTACCCCTTCCGCTTTTAGTTCGTTAAGCTCCCGTTCAAAAGATTCAGGGTGTATGACAGTTCCCGCCCCTATAAAACAAATAGTTTTATCATACAAAATACCGGAAGGAATAAGGTGAAATTTATAAGTTTTACCGCCTGTTACAACTGTATGTCCCGCATTGCACCCGCCCTGATATCTAATGATTAATTCTGCCTGGCTCGCAAGCAAATCTGTTATTTTGGCCTTTCCTTCGTCTCCCCACTGGGCCCCTATAACAACTGTATTTTTCATGTTAAACCTCTCCGGATTAAAAAAGCCGGAATACCGGCTTTATAAAATTTTTTATGCATTATTTGCTTTTGCCTGCTTAGCCCGTGCTTGTTTTGCTTGTACATCAAGCATTGCATTATGAGCCATCATATAGACAGAGCATATTTTGTAATTTTTTAAATACCATGCACAATTTTCCTGCATGCAAACAATTTCTACCTGAGAGCCTACACTCATTAGAGGACATAAAGGTATTGATTTTTCTTGATCATGAAGTGCCATTCATTATCTCCTATATTCTGTTACTTTGCCATTTTTAACAAATTACAGTTCTCACTGCGTTTTTGTTCTTGTTCTTTATAAATTTTTGTGCGATTTATAACTTCATCAAAATCTATTTCGTGAGCGTTAAAATCAGGCCCGTCAACACAGGCAAATTTTGTAACGCCGTCCACTGTTATTCTGCAAGCACCGCACATACCGGTTCCATCAACCATAATCGGATTCATGCTTGCTTCTGTATAAATTCCTTTGCCGCGGGTCATGTCAGCAACAGCTTTCATCATAGGCATAGGACCTACTGCAATTGCATAATCAATTTTTTCGCGATTTATCAATCTTTCAAGAACCTGAGTTACAAACCCTTTTTCACCTGATGAACCGTCATCTGTAGTTATAAAAAGTTCGCTGCAAGCGTCTTTCATCTTGTCCTGCCAGAAGATTAATTCTTTTGTTCTTGCGCCCATAATCATATATACTTTATTACCTGCTTCTTTAAAAGCTTTTGCAATAAGATAGCAAGGCGCAGCCCCGTAACCGCCAGCCAGACAGACAACCGTTCCGTATTTTTCAATGTGCGTAGGCTGTCCCAGAGGTCCGACAATATCAACAAGTTCGTCTCCGGCTTCAAGTGTTGCAAGTTTTTTAGTCGAATATCCGACGGCCATAAAAACAAGTGTGAGTGACCCGGCTGCTTTATCAACGTCTGCAATAGTCAGAGGAACTCTCTCTCCGTTTTCTTCGGCACGAAATATAATAAATTGACCGGCCTGTGCATTTTTAACAACAAAAGGCGCATCAACAGTTATTTCATATTGATTTGGACATAACTCTTTTTTTGATAATATTTTATAGCCCATCTATTTAAGCTCCTCTTACATATAGTATACTATCACAAATATCCGGTTTACTCAATAGAAAAAAATAAAAAACCTTCCTAAAAATAGAAAGGTTTGGAATTTTTTTAATTAATTCCTCATGTGTAGAAGGTTAGTGTGTAGGTTGTATGAAAGGTTTGTATTATGATTCTCGTTGTATATATATAAAAAATATTCTGTATACAAAATTGCATATTTTCTAAAATTTGTTACAAAACTTTATTAAGTTTTTAGAAAATTTATCTGCAGAATAAGCTTTGACTTTTGTTTTCTTGTAATTAATCATACAAATAGATGTATTCAAAAGCATGAAAATGTGAAAAAATACATATGTGAGAATATGTTATGCCCTTTGTCTATAGACTTCAAAAAGTTCTGGATTTCAGAATCCGTAAAAAAGAAGAACAACTGCTTGTAGTTCAGAAAGCGCAGCAGGAAGTTTATATGGCAGAAGAAAGAATCAGACAGAATAATGAGGAAATCCGACAAACAATTCAGAACAAAAAGACTGCAGATTTCAGGATGATGGAATACTATGACAACTATCTCCACCACCTCTGGGATAAAGCAGAAGCTCTGGAACAGGAAAGAAAAAGAGTTCAGGCGATTTTAGAAGAAGAACAGAGAAAACTTGTTAAACTGGAACAGGCAGTCAAAGTTGTCGAAAAACACAAAGAAAAACAAAGAGAAGCATACTTAGAAGAGCAGAAAGCAATAGAATTAAAACAGTTTTCGGAAATCGGCGTTCAGAGATTCTTTATACATTCAAGAGAAGAAGCAGAAGAGCAGGAGCTTATGGAACAATTACAAAAAATGGAGAGTGAACTATGAATATAGAGGTAAATTCAAAAGTCACATCTACAAACAACGTATCAACAACATCTTCATCAAAAAACCAATCTGATGATTCGGTTAAGTTTTCTGATGAATTGTCAAGCCTTTCTTCAAAAAAAGCTGAAAAAACGGATAAAGCAGAAGCTGCAGAAATGAAATCTGAGACGGAAGCGGCTGAAGATACAGAAAAGAATGCCGAACAAGCAGAAAAGGCCGTAGATATAGAAAGGAAATCAGAAACGGAAGAAAAAACCGGTGACGATAAGCTCGAAAACATTATAGACGGGCTGGAAGATGTTGTAGCAGAAATGAATCATAAGTTAAATAAGCCGGAAAAAGAGGATAATAAATTGATAAACAATGATATGAACATTCAGGAACAAAAAGACTTGCAGATGTTCCAGATGAATGCAAATATGAATTTTAACAGTGACGGGCAGCCGTTTGCAAACTTTATGAACTCTCAGGATGAGCAGAAACTGAGCGCTTCCGCAAAAGACTTAGAAGAAGAAAGTGCCATTCTCTCAACAATGAGCGAAAATATTGCTATGGCAAATAAAAACAGACTCCTAAATGAAAATGAAGCGCAAAAAAGTCAGAAAGTAAAGACAGTTTCTAATTCGGAAGGAATAAAAAAAGTTGATAAACAATCAAACGTTACTGTAGAAACGGTTGTCAAATTTGATAATGTAATTATGAGCAAAGATGACGTGGACTTTTTTGCAAAACTTGTTGAAAACGGTCAGGCTGATATGACGCAGGCAACTCTAAAATCTTCAAAAGTTTCCAAAACTCTTGCCGATTTGCTTGCAAAATCAATGAAAGATAATCAGCCTGTAAGAATAGATTTTGACAATAATATTTCTGTCATTATAAAAATATCAAGGGACGGAAAAATCTCCGCAGATTTTCTCCCGAGTTCACAAGTTGCGGAAGCCTACCTCAAAGAAAACTTACCGCTTCTGAAACAAAGGTTTGATGAAAACAATATAGAATATGACGAATTGAACCATAGAGAACGGAAACAAGACAACGAAAAAGAAGATCGAAAGAAGGAACAAAAAGATGAATGATTTGTACACAACGGCAATTAACACCCAGAAAGCAACCGTTGAATGGATGGATGTTCTGGCTGACAACCTTACAAACGTTTATACTCCGGGATTCAGGGAAAACAAAGTAACCTTTAAAACCTTCCTCGGCGGTGCTATTATCGATAATAACGTAAAAAACCTCGGGCAGGGTAAATCAACTCCGGGTACTTCTAACGAAAACCTGTTTTTTGAAGGTACTGGATACTTTATGCTCAGAAGTCCTGACGGTAACGTACAATACACCCGTCTCGGTGAGTTTACATTTGATAAAGAAGGTATTTATCGTGCCAAAAGCGGTGCAACCGTGCAGGGCTACATACTTAACGATAAAGGTGAAATAATGTCCGGCACACAATCAATCGGCGCGGATTTGTATGAAGAAACCGCTCTTAAAGGCGGTGCAATGAGTATTCCGACTACAAACATAAAACTCTGGATTGATCCGAACAACGGTAAGTTCCTCGGAAAATATGACGAATATGAAATTAAAAACGACGGTACAATCTACGGTAAAGCAGACGGCGGAAACCGCTCCGTACCTCTTTATAAAATAGCAACCGCAAACTTCCATAATCCAAACGGGTTGTATGAAGTTAAAGACGGTGTGTTTGTTGAAACTCCGGAATCCGGAAAGCCTGTAGTAGGACGCGGAGAAATCCGCTCCGGTCTGCTGGAACAGGCTAACACTGACTTTAAAGCTAATATGTCAGACTACCAGCAGGCTAAAGTCCAGATGGAACTCGTAAACGCCCTAATTAAATCCAACAAAGACCTGCTCCAATCTGCAATGGAAATGGCAACCCAATAGGTGCTACGCACGTAGCCCTTTGGTCGGAACACATCTAATATAACTACCAGTGGGTTTTAAACCTACAGGTGTTCCTCAAAGTAAATCTACAAAATTAAGGTATTTACCCCCGCACGTAGTCCTTTGGTCGGGTGACAGAAGTTAAGATTACTGGATTAAATCAGAACTACAGGTCACCCTCAAAGTAAATCTACAAACTCAAAGTTTATATCCCCGCACGTAGACCTTGGGTCGGAACACATTTAATATGACTGCCAGTGGGTTTTAAACCTACAGGTGTTCCTCAAAGTAAACCTACAAAACAAAGGTATTTACCCCCGCACGTAGACCTTGGGTAGGAACACATTTAATATGACTGCCAGTGGGTTTTAAACCTACAGGTGTTCCTCAAAGTAAACCTACAAACTCAAAGTATTTACCCCCCCCCGTACGTAGACATTTGGTCGGGTGACAGAAGATAGGACTACTGTATTAAAAAATATAGTATGCCGGGGTTCCTATATCAACAAGAAAAGATTAATAAATATTAGTTAAACTCCGTTTATAGAGGGATTAAGGGAAGCTTTAATTCCTTTTTTATTATGAAGATATATGGGAAAGTTACAGGGGAATAATAGTCGCAAATTACGGGCTGGAATTAAAGAAAATGAATAATCACTTATGCTTCAAAAGATTAATCCCTGCTATAAAATAATTCTTGAATTCCGCAAAACTCCTCAAAGATAGCAGGGTTTTCAGGATAAATTCAGGTCTAAGATAGAACCGTCTTACAGCTTGTTTGTGAAGTTCAAAGATTCTTTCTTTAGAAAGTTCATGGGATTTTACAACCGGAGCATAGTACGCACTTCTAAAATCCATATTGCCTTCTGTAAGCTTGTTCATCATAGCGTACGCGAAAAACTTTGTTCCGGGAAGCGGGGTTGCCGTATAAAAACTTATAAAGTTACTGTCAAGCTCTATTGCAAATTTTATAGTTTCCTCTACGGTTTCCTCAGTTTCCCACGGAAGCCCTATTACAAAATAGTTATAGATTTTTATTTTATTCTTTTTAAGAATTTTGACCGTATTTCTAATGTTATCCAGAGTAATTTTTTTTCCGATACAGTCAAGCATTTTTTGCGAGCCGCTCTCAACGCCGATACTCACGAGCCTGCAGCCGGATTTGTACATCATTTTAGCCATCTCTTCATCCATTGTATCCGCCCTTGTATTTGATGACCACGTGATTTTTAAACCGCTGTCTATAATTTTTTTGCATAAATCAATTGTCCAGTCTCTATTCAGATTAAAAATATCCGACCAGAAAAGAAAGTTTCTAATGTTATATTTTTCAACGCATTCTTTTATTTCAGCAATAATATTTTCGGCGGTTCTTACCCGTACCTTTGAACCGGAAACAGGTGTTGCAAGGCAGAAAAAGCAATGAAAAGGGCATCCGCGGGCAACTTTTATTACAGCCTGAACTTTTCCGTTATCAGGGCGTCTGTAGTGTGAATTGTCGACAAGATGTCTTGCAGGAAAAGGTAAAAGATCTAAATCCTCAATAAAAGGTCTCTTTTCATTTTTCTCAGCCTGAAAATTTTTGCGGTAACAAATTCCTAAAATGTCCTCATCCGGAACACCGTTTAAAATATCTCTCAGAGTAAACTCAGCTTCACCCATAATTACATAGTCAAGAAAAGGATTTTCATAGATTGCATTTGTATTGTAAGTTAAAAACGGAGCGCCTTTTGCAATGGTTATAATTGCAGGCATAGCTTCCTTTGCCTGCCTTATCCAGCCCATGTCAGATAGAAATGTTGGTGTTGCAACATTTACGACAAGAAAATGCGGATTAAATTCTCTTAATTCTTTCAAAAAATCTCCGCCCTGGCTATAATCTTTGATTTTTGCTTCATATCCGCATTCTTCCGCAATAGCTGCCAGATACATTAAATCCGTAGGCGGCAGAGGCGGAATTACAAGCAAATCCTCCGTAGGCTGCTGACACCTGTCTTCTCTGTTCAAAACCGGAGACGGGGGATAAATAAAAAAGACTCTTCCTTTTTTATTATTCTCCATTAAATTACCCTCTGACAGTTTTTTCTTTTACGCCTGCAGCTATTATACAAGCCGTAATAAAGCAAATAGCGCCGATTATAAATGTGTATTCCCAGTGGTAATTAACCCCTCCTATGACATTAAAGCTGCATTTGTTAATAATCCAAGAAACCAGAGTGCAGACAAATACCTGCGGACCTGCAATAAATATATTAAAGATACCCATAACAGAGCCTTCTGTTCCCGGTTTTATAAATTGAGACAGCATTGCAAACGGAAGAGCACAAATACTTGCCCAGCCGATACCTGCAATTGCCATAAATAATGCAATGAGTTTTACATTGAAAACAAATGCCATACCCAGATACGCCAGTGCCATTGAAAGCATTGACAGAATATGAACCCTTTTATTACCGTATTTTACGGATAATACACCGATAGGAATCGCAACTATAAAGCAAACGAGATTATAAAGAGCAAAACAGACAGAAGAGAAATTTGTTCCGGCAAGGACAGCTGAATCATAGCTTGACTTAACGACTTCCGAAACATCAGAAAGGTCAGGAACTCCAAAAACCGTGTGGACACAGTATTGTGTAAAATAAATCATCATACACATTGTACCGATCCAGGTAAAAAATTGCATCCAGCAAATTTTACCGACTTCCGGAGAAAGTGCAAAAAATTCTTTTAAAGCTGTAATAATATTAAATTTTTCTTTTTTCTCTTCGTCTTTTCTTACATATCTTTTTTCTTTTATTGATAAGCATGTCCAGCTCATACCAAGAGCAAAGGCAAGAGCTGCCATAATAAACTGCGCATTTATAGACATCTGGTAATTAAAAGCCCATTTTAAGAAAGGTGCGGTTCCTGCAGCAACAACGGAACCGAGACCTATTGCAAGGCTTATGTAAGAATTTGCAATAGAATGCTGCTCCGGAGGAACAACATCAGGAACAAGCGCTCTGTAAGGACCCTGCGCAATATTTACGCAGGCATCCAGAATCCATATCATAATTGCTGCAAAGAATAATGCTGCAAGTTCCGGAAATTTTATATGAAGAGTTGAAGAAATAAAGTTTGTAATAAGCTGCGAATTAGGAAGCGCCCATAAAGCAACTGCTGAAAGAAGCGCCCCGCCAAGCAGGTAAGGTCTTCTTCTTCCGAAGATTGATTCAGTCTTATCGCTTAACGCTCCGATAACCGGCTGGACAACCATGCCGGTAAACGGACCTGCAAGCCATATTAAGCCGAACAAAAACGGATCGGCGCCTAAATCTTCGGTAACAGGACCTGATAGGATAATTCTCATCTGCCAGGCAAATTGCAGCCCGAAAAATCCCAGTGCAAAACTTAAAAATTTTGCAGTGTTAAACTTTTTTAAAGTGTTTTCTTCCATTTTGTCTCTCCACACATCTATTTACAAGTTTACAAGCAACAAAAAGCGCCGTCAATAA
Source organism: Candidatus Gastranaerophilales bacterium (assembly GCA_944323435.1). Classification (GTDB taxonomy): domain Bacteria; phylum Cyanobacteriota; class Vampirovibrionia; order Gastranaerophilales; family Gastranaerophilaceae; genus CAG-196. Next base: position 8,110 of record CALUSN010000031.1, read on the forward strand.
GCAGGACTAATACTTTTTGATTATAGTATCTATGCCTGATTTGGCTATATTGAAAAGTTCAACCATTCTTTCAAATTCATAAGGCGCACCTTCGGATGTTGTTTGGAAGTCAACTATTTTACCGCTTTGAGTTAATACTACATTAGAATCAACCCGGGCATGTGAATCTTCTGCATAGTTTAAATCCAGCTTGATTTCTCCGTCAACAATTCCAATGGAAATTGCGCCGATTGGTTCAATTATAGGATTTTCTTTTAAGTCTCCTGATTCTAATAACTTATCTACAGCGTCTCTTAGCGCTAAAAATCCCCCGCAGATACTTGCAGTTCTTGTGCCGCCGTCAGCCTGAATAACATCTGCATCAATTGTTATTGTAACTCCGGACATTTTTTCTAAATCAACACAGGCACGGAGACTTCTGCCGATTAGTCTCTGGATTTCCTGCGTGCGGCCGGAAATCTTTTCTCTTTCCCTTTTGCATCGCGTATTAGTAGAAGCCGGAAGTAGTGAGTATTCTGCAGTTACCCATCCCCTGTTGTCATTCTCATCCATCCACTTAGGTTTCTTGAGTTCAGCCGATGCAGTTACAATGACCTTTGTATCTCCAAATTCCGTTAAAACAGAACCTAATGCGTATTTTGTAAAATTGTGAGTAAATTTTATCTCCCTGAGCTGGTTATTTTCTCTTCTGTCAATTCTCATACTTCTATTCTCCTGTTTCAATTATATACCAAAAACTTATATTCTTAATGTTCACTCTGTTGTCTGATTTATAAAATTTAATAACTTTATAATAATTAGAAATATGAAAAAATTTCTTATTTTAATACTTGGAATAATTTTGATTTTCTCTATAGTAGGATACATAATGTACACCATGTATAACATGCGTGTAACAGCTGTATTTGAAGAATTGGAACCCTTTCCCAAAAACATTAATGTTTATTACAAAGGTTTCAAATTCGGACGCACTGTGAGGGTTTATCCATCGGAAGATTTTCAAACAACTTACGTAGACATGATTCTAAATATAAAAGGCATTAATTTGCCGGACAATATAACCGCTAAAGTAAGGACAAAAAATAAAAAGGATTTTATAGAAATAGAATATCCTGATGCACCGTCTGTTACTTATTTAAAAAATCATTCGGTTATTGAAGGTTCTACTTGTCCTAATATCTCAAAATATATAGATTCTCAGGCTGAAAACGGCGGTTTAGACGAAATAAAAGAGAATATAAATGATACAGTTCAGGCTGCAGGCGGAACAATGAACGCTTTAACAGAATTAGTCGGAACAGCAAATGAAATTTTAAAAGATCTGAGACCATCTTTGAAAGAAAGCGGCGAAAATCTTGCGCTTGCAAGCCGGAATCTTGCAGAGGTTACAAACCAGTTGAATGAATCTGCAAAGCCTGACAGGTTAAAGAACTCTTTTTCAAATATTGAACAGACAACTTTTAATATAGAACGTGCTACCAGAAATTTTGAAAGTGCAAGCTTATACGTTTCAGATATAACAAATAACGCAAACAGAGAGACTGTAAGGCTTGTGAATTGTCTTATCAAAAACATCAATGCTGTCGTTAACAATATAAATGATATTGTAAAAGGTTTTAAAAATACTCTTTCAACACGTTTTGGCGGGATGAAAATTATGTTCGGCAAACCTATAAATTCTGATTCCTGATTATAATATCTCTTTGTAGAATTTCAAACTTTTATAAAAATATTTTAACTCTTTGTCATTCAATTCTGATAAAATTTTTTCTATACCATCAATTAAATCTGCACGTGATTTTATATGTTCCACATCAAATAAGTCTTTTATCTCAACATGTAATTTAGCCGCAATTTTGTTTAATTTATCCTCTCTCGGCAAATATACACCATTTTCTATTTTACTTAAATTTGTCGGTTCAATATTTATATATTCCGCAAGTTCAAACTGCTTGATATTCTGAGATTCTCGCAGTTCCTTTATGCGGTTGCCAACTTTTTTTGCTAAAGAGTTATTGTTCATTATTATTTAGTATAGATGATACTGCTATTATTAAAAAGATTGTTTTCTTTCATCTTTTAGGATTATATTGTTGTTTTTCTGCATTTTATTTGTTATAATAATTCAAGTTATTAAAATTTCTTGAAAGGAAACACCAATGATACACCCGCTTAGTGATGTCAAAACAAATAAGATAGGCGAAAACACTAATATCTGGCAGTATTGTGTTGTATTAGAAAACGCTGAAATCGGCAATAATTGTAACATTTGTGCAAATTGTTTAATTGAAAATGATGTAAAAATCGGGAACAATGTAACAATAAAAAGCGGAGTTCAATTATGGGATGGTGTTGAAATAGAAGATGATGTTTTCATAGGCCCTAATGTAACTTTTTGCAACGACTTGTACCCTAAATCAAAGTGTCATGATTTTGAATTAAAAAAGACAATCATAAAACGCGGAGCATCAATAGGGGCTAATTGCACTATAATTCCCGGAATAACTATAGGTGAAAATAGTTTAATCGGGGCTGGAACAACCGTTGTAAAAAGTATTGAAGCAAATGTAATAATAAAAGAAAAAATCGTATATCAACAAAGAGAGTATTTTAGATAGCAGAGTGCGGTCACTACCGCACCAATAATTATTATCAGGCAGTAAACATGTCGGGCTTTAGTCCGGCAAAACTTAGTTAATGTTGGGTTGGTAAAACTGCATTTTATCTTTTTATACGTAAATCAATTGATTTTTATAAATCTATTCTATTGTCAAATTTATTCCGGATTGCTTCGGAAAGTCTTGTCTGTTCCCTCGCAATGACGCAATATTTGAAAGTTTATTTGTTCTATGCTTCCTCTCTGCCGACGCGGTAATCTGCTTTCCGTCATTACGAGATAATATGTGATTTTCGCGGCAGTCTATATAGTTATATCCGGGATTCTCCCAGTCTACATTTTTATTTATTTTTTCAGTCACTTAATCATTCTCCAATGAAATACATTTACCCCTTGAATTTAAAATTTCAGGTGATATTATCATTAAGGATTTAATAAACTTCTTTTGGGAAGATGAACATTAACAGCTTTATAAATAGCAAAAAATAAAACATAATTTCCCGAACCGTTTCGGGAATATTTTGTTGTCTTCTAAAGAGGAGATTTTTGGTACATAGGAGAAAGGAAAAATGGAAACAGAAACAGTAATTTCCACACTGGACAGCTTAACACCAAATGAAACTGTTCACGAAATCAGCGACAAGGTTATGACAGGAAAAGCTGATTACAGCAAAACAAAAATGTTTACACTGGCAATTGCAGCAGGCGCATTTATCGCGTTCGGCGCGCAGGTTTCTTTAACAGTAATGACCGGTGATTCTAATATGGGCTGGGGTTTTACCAAGCTTATCGGAGCAATGACATTCGCAACCGGCTTGATGCTTGTAACCTTAACCGGCGCAGAACTTTTTACCGGTAATGTTATGATGACATTTGCCGTATTAGAAAAGAAAATAAGTCTGATGAAACTTTTAAGAAGCTGGACTGTTGTTTATATTGCAAACTTTATAGGCTCAATTCTTGTTGCTGCTCTTGTTTATTTTGCGGGAATGGGGCATAACGGCGGCGACGCTGTAGGCGTAACTGCTATGCAGACAGCTTTAGGCAAACTCAATTTAACATTTACGGAAGCTTTCTTCAGAGGTATTCTTTGTAACTGGCTGGTTTGCTTAGCAATCTTTATGGCATCGACTTCTAAAAGGGTTATCGGTAAAATATTCGCAATATTCTTCCCGATTATGACCTTCGTTGCATCAGGTTACGAACACTCTGTTGCAAATATGTTCTTTATACCGAACGGTATTTTGATGAAACATTTCCCTACAATCGTTGCCGCTTCAGGCTTTACTCCTGACCAGCTTGCAGTTATGACATGGAAAAACTTCTTTGTTCATAACCTAATCCCTGTTACTTTAGGTAACATTGCAGGTGCATTTGTATTTGTTGTTCTTTTGTTCTGGACAGCATACTTGAGAGAAGAACGCAGACAAAATCATTAGTTTACATAATAAAAGACCGGACTTTTGTCTGGTCTTTTTTCCCCTTAAAATATAGAATATAGGTATGAAAAACAAAGTTTTATTAGTAATACTGGCTTTAATATTTATAGCGGCAGCTCCTGCTTATGCGGCAAGAAAACAACAGATTGAGCCGATGAGTGAGCCGGAAGAAGTTATTCTGGAATCTCCGGAAGATATTGAATCAGAGGACGGAGAGGTTGAAGTTCCTCAGGCAATTTCAATCACGGAACAGAAAGCTCCGACAGAAGAAAAGAGTTTAAAAGAAAAACTGCAGGATGTTTATCATCTTGAAGTCGAAAAGTATGACAGACCAACCTATTTGTTTGAAAACATTTTTACCCACAAGTTTGATGAAGATTCTATTATGGATCATACCCAGTTCTGGGCAGGATATAACGGTGATATCGGGTTGAACTTTACATCAGGAAGCGTGGGAAGCGAGCATACTACTAATCATTATGATATTAATACAATAAATGTCGGCTATGACGGATTTTTGAAAAACAACAATGCTGATTTCAGAATAATGTTTAACATTTCCCCGTATTCATCAAGAAATGTTATTCAAAACCTTTTTGCGGATATGTATGTTGCTACAAACAAAATTCCGCATCATAGAATTTTAATAGGTCATTCCCGTCCTCCGGTCGGTATGGAAGGCGGTTACGGACCTTTTGTTTTGCCGTTTATTGCACGCTCGCAAATTTCAAGAAATTTTGGTACCGTACGTAAACTCGGTGCAAGAGTTTCCGGAAATTACAGTCTTATGGACTACGATTTTGGTGTATACAGCTCTGATACATATTTTGAAGAATTTTTCCCGGGTGCTGAATTCATCGGCTGGGTAAACTTTAAACCGTTAGCCAAAACCAACGGCAAATACGGAAGCTTAAAAATAGGCGGAGGTTTGCAGGGCGGACACAGAACCAATAATTACTGCGTAACGGGTGCTTACATCGGATACGAATACAAAAGATTTATGGCAAATGTTGAATGGGCAAACGCTAACGGATACAACGGTCCTGCCGGACATTCAATCGACAAACATGCAAGCGGTTTTTACGCAACTTTAGGGTATATGCTTACTAAAAAACTGCAAATTCTTGCAAGATACGACCAGTTTGACCCGGATCACGATATAGGTAACAACAAAACCCGCGAATATTCTGTCGGTTTAAACTACTTTATTAAAGGTCAGGGCTTAAGACTTATTTTAAACTACGTATTCTGCCAGAACGATGGTGCAAAAGATTCCCACAGACTCATGCTCGGTACACAAATTTTGCTGTAATCATCCGATTGTAATGCGTATATTCATGTGATAGAATAACCATATGCTTTATCATGTAACAACTCTATTAGAATGCTCGCGGGTATTTTCGCTTCCAATGACAATAATGTCCTGGTTTGTAATTTTTACATATTCCGCACTTGTCTCGGGACATATAAAATACGGACTTCTTACACTTATCGGAGTATGTTTTGTCCACCTTGCGGCAAATGTTTTTGATGATTATTTTGACTATAAATCACTAATCAAACAGGTTGGTTTTAATAAAAAAGAGTATTTAAAAAATTCACAAAAGACAAAATGCAGATATTTAATAGCAGGAAAAATGAAACCAGTTGAAATATTTTTACTTGCGTGTTTTTATCTCGCGATAGCCGGTATAATAGGAATTTTTCTTTACTTCAGATGCGGGGAAGGAGTTTTGTATTTTGCAGCTATAGGCGGTATAATCGCTGTTTTATATTCTTTTTTATCAAAAATACGTCTGTCTGAACTTGCAGTTGCTGCTGCTTACGGTCCTGCTCTGTATTGCGGTGTTTATTACGTTATGACAAAAATCTATTCCTGGGAAGCTGTAATTCTCTCTTTTCCTACTATGATTATGACAGTAGTACTTTTATATATACATACTGTCATGGATTTTGATTTTGATATTAATGAAGGTCATAAAACACTAGCTAATTCTTTTAACTCCGGACTGGATTCTTTAATCATCCTGAAATGGTTATTAATTCTTGCCTATATAGCTCCGGTATTACTTTGTATTTTCGACATTCTGGATTGGCAGGTTTTTGCAGTATATCTGACAATTCCGCTTGCTATTGATTTATATAAATCCTTGATTGATTTTTCAGCAGATCCTGAATCAATTCCCGAACATAAATGGTTCCATTTTCCAATGGAAAACTTAATGAATGAACCAAGTTTTATGACAAGAATTTATCAAGCAAGAAATTTAATGATTTATTATTCTTTAATCCTTACGGCTGCAATGTTTTTGGCTTTAATTTAAAAATGCAAAATCGATTAAGATTATGTAAAGACTTCTATTTTGTGTGTTAAACTTAAGATAAGGAGAGGAAATTATAGGAGGTCAATATGATACCAATTTTAGATTCAAAAAGACAATATGCAACAATCGGGAATGAAATTGAAAAAGCTGTATGCGAAGTTTTGCGCTCAGGTTCATATATTCTGGGACCGAATTGCAAAGCTCTGGAAGTTGAGCTTGCAAAGTATATCGGTTGTAACTATACAGTTGCTCTTAACTCCGGCACAGATGCACTTCACCTTGCATTAAGAGCATTAGACATAGGAGCCGGTGATGAAGTCATTACAACCGCATTTACATTTGTTGCAACTACTGAAGCAATAGGAATCGTGGGAGCAACTCCTGTATTTGCTGATATTGATCCTGATACTTTCAATATTGATCCTAAAAAAATTGAAGAAAGAATTACTCCTAAGACAAAAGCAATTATTCCTGTACATTTGTACGGTCAGCCTTGTGATATGGATGCAATTATGGACATTGCAAAACGTTATAATTTATATGTAATTGAGGACTGCTGTCAGGCAATCGGTGCTGAATACAAAGGGCAAAAAGTCGGTACTTTTGGTGATATCGGCTGCTACAGCTTCTATCCGACCAAGAACCTCGGCGGTATGGGCGACGGAGGATTGATTACAGTAAATAGCGAAAATTTAAGAAACAGAATTATTGCACTTAGAAACCACGGCGGTGCTATCAGATACCATCATGACGAAATCGGAGTAAATTCCAGATTAGATGAAATTCAGGCAGCTATTTTAAGAGTAAAACTTAATTACATTGATGATTGGAATAAACAAAGAAGAGCACATGCAAAAACTTACAATGAATTATTTGCCAATTGTCCTGATATTCAAACTCCGAAGGAATTATCTGATACATACTGTGTTTATCACCAGTATACGGTTAAAATTCCTAACAGAGACAATATCCATAAAATGCTTCAGGAAGCAGGAATCGGTGCAATGCTTTATTATCCTATACCTTTACACCTGCAAAAAGTTCATGAGCACTTAGGCTGGACTAAAGGTTCTCTTCCTAATACAGAAAAAGATACAGAATGCGTAATCTCTCTTCCTATGTTCCCTGAACTAACTCTGGAAGAACAAAAAACAGTAGCTTCGACCCTTATAAAATGTGTAGAAAACTCTAAAGCAGCTGTTTAAAACCTTAATTAATAAAAAGAGCGGTATTTAATACCGCTCTTTTTTATTATAAACCGTACCACTGCCTATCGAATTGCAGCCAAACTGATTTTGCTTACAAAATCTACTTCTTAAAATTATAACACCCGCAAGGCTTACCTTAGTGCTGCTATGTTTCCATCCTGACACGGTTCGATATCTTACGCCATTATATTTTAAGTTATCAACAATCCTATAAACATAGGCAATTTACCTGTAACCCTCACAGCAGGCTCTGCACCTCGCATAAAGCGTTCGAGTCAAGAGATCCGCTAAGTCCCCGTGGAGTACGGCAATAAAGATTTTAACACGGACAGCAGCGAATTACAAGTTTATAAAACAGAACAAAATGTAATTAAATTTGTAAACTTTTTGTAACAAATTATATATATAAGTCAATTTTCGAGCTTCAGTTGTTTTATACTGACAGGAAGAAGTGTTATGAATATACAGCCGATTAATAATAGTGTATCAATGCAGGGCAAGCCGAATATTTCCTGGACAAACCTGAAAAACAGCGTCATGCAAAAAATTATTGACGTTGTACCTGAGCATACCCAAAAAGAATCTGCAAAACGGCTTGAAAGATGGAATAAAATAGATAACTGGGTTTCAAAACCGGCACAAAACAGATTTATTATGGGGGCTACCGCTCTTATGACACAGCCTTTTATTGATTACAATAATAAAAAAGTTGATGAAGAAACCAGAAAAATGGCTTTCTTTAATCGATTGGCCGTTATTCTTGCAGGTACTACTGTCGGCATGTTTATCGTAAGAGGTCCTATACACACTCTTACGGAAAAAATGACCAATTTGAAGGGGAATTCCAGATTCAGCAAAGCACTTCTTCCTAAAAAATATCTTAAAGAAATTACAGAAAACGAAAAATTTCTAAAAAATTACAGAGTCGCACTTTCAACGTCATTAGCCGTAAGCTCATGTGCTGTTACAAACTTTTTACTGGATGCACCGCTTACAATTTATTTAACAAATTCATTTAAAGATAAATTTGTCGATAAAGTAACGAAGCAGGAGGTGAAACATGAATAACTCACCGCTGCAAAAAGGACTTGAATGGGTTTATCAGAATTTTAAAAAGAATACTGCTAAAATGCTTGTTATAACAGGCACGGTAGGCTGGGGACTTTCATCTCTTGCACAGGTCGGGGCAATATTATTCAATCCTCAAATCAAAAAAGAGCAGAAGGGATTTCTTATTCCGCAAGCAATATGGGATGCTGCAGTAAATATCGGAACATTTTTCCTTATCACACAGTCTGCAAAAAAAATAATTTCAAAACTTGCTTCCTGCGGAAAGATAGCTCCTGATAAGGTCAGGAATTTTCTTAATAAAAACAAAGATTTATATGGTGATAAAGCCGGTAAAGTTTCTTTTGATCTGGATGAAGTTATAAAACAAAATCCAAAATTTCCTAAAGAGTCTTACTATTCTTATAAAAACTATGTAACTACAATGGGAACAATAGGAGCAAGCATTTTAGCTTCAAACATCGTAACTCCAGTTATCAGGAATTCAATAGCTTCTGACGTACAGAAGAAATATCTTAAAAACAGACCGCCGCAAGTATCAGGCAATATGAAAATTTAGAAAAGTAAGGCTATTGAAAACAAAATAAAAATATGACATAATAATATTACTTTATATAGGTGTTTATTTTGTTCCTACATTTTTATAAATAGGGAGAGTAAGCTCTATAATTATTGAAGTATACCCGCCGATACAAAATCGCCAGCGGGAAACGGATTGATTAAGGCACTCACCCACCTGCGAGACCGGCAGGTAACAAAATCGCACTTATATAAAGTTTTTTATGTTTAATCCGTACAGCTGCATTTTATACTTTTTTTGGCGCAGAACCTTCTGCAACAATATATTCTTTTTCTATCCCCTGAGCTTCAAGAATAAAATCGCAAAGTTCTCTTACAGCGCCTTTTCCGCCGCCAAAAGAGGATTTAAAATTACAAATCTCCTGCACTTCTTTGACAGCGTCAGCCGGACAGCAGGCAAGACCGACTTTTTCCAATATACAAATATCAGGAAGATCGTCACCCATATAGGAGATGTTTTCGTATTTCAGGTTGTATTTTTCCATAAGTTCTTCCAGAGCCGGCAATTTGTATTTTCTCCCCTGATAAAGTTCCGTAAAATTAAGGTTTTTGGCTCTATGCTGCACTGTTCCGTTGTTTCTTGCGGTAATTATTGCGGTTATAAAACCTGAATTGCGCATTCTTATTACGCCATGCCCGTCTTTTGCGTTAAAAGTCTTATACTCAACACCGTTTTCGTCATAAGTAATGCTTCCGTTAGTCATAACACCGTCTACATCAAACACCAGCATTTTAATCTTTTTTGCTGCTTCAAGCGCATTTTCTTTTGTCATACCAAACTCTCCTTTTGAATTAATTATATAATAAAATTTCATCCGTTTGCAGGATTTAATAAAAAAACGATTTAATTTTCTCTAAATTCTGCCGTTAGAAATATTGTTAAGGAAAATATACATGATTCAACTATTACCCCAGAGTGATACGCTTACCCCGAATACGTCAAATCCGCAGGAAACTGTTGATTTTATTTCATCTTATATTGATAAATACCATTGCAAAGAGATGGATATTGATATTTCTTACATGAATATTCTGGATGCCTGCTATGTTACAACCTTGTGTGCCGCAAAGCATTTCATTAAATATCCGGAAGGTAAAATCAACTGGATAGTATCGTCTGAACTGGTAAGAGAATTTAACAGGGATCTGGAGCTGGGTAACAGCAGCTATAG
>CALUSN010000032.1 GCA_944323435.1 Candidatus Gastranaerophilales bacterium
CCGACATTTGTTACAGTATGTAAGTATTTAGGATTCTTGGAATCCGGCTCAATTTTGTTCCTCAAAGCCCCGACGTGAACCCTGAGCATTCTGACATCCTCATCGCTGCTGTATCCCCACACTTCTTCCAATAGTGTTGCAAGAGTTACCGGCTTATTAAAATGCTGCATCAGGCAGTATAAAATCTCAAATTCCGTCGGAGTAAGCTTCATCCTCTTATTCAAAATTACAGCCTCTAAAGTATCCGGCAGAATTTCAATTTCACCGGCTTCAAGAATCTCATTGGACATAATAGTCTCTTCCTGCGGCTGGCTGCGTCGCAATAAAACTCTTATTCTTAAAAGAACCTCCTGAATATCAAACGGTTTAACCAGATAATCATCCGCTCCGCTGTCAAATCCGCTGGTTTTGTCGCCAATTGTACCTTTTGCCGTAAGCATTAAAATCGGAACATTAATCTTTGCCTGACGGATGTTTTTGCAAACATCAAATCCGTTCATCTTCGGCATCATAACATCCAGCAGAATTAAATCATACTTGTTGTTGAGAGCTTTATTAAGCCCTTCCAGGCCGTCTGCGGCAGTATCGACAAAATATCCGCTTGATGAAATATCAAATTCCAGCAAGTCACGGATTTCTGTATCATCGTCAACTATTAATATTCTCTTTTTTTCAACCATATTTAACCTTTCTTTTGTTAGTGAATAGTGAGGAGTGAACAGATTTTTACTGTCATTGCGAGACCCGTGAGCGCCGTGGCAATCCATTTTTATTTAGAGTTTTTGTTGGGTTTCACCCAACCTAGAGTTCTATAACATCTATTCACTATTCACTCCTCACTATTCACTAACAAAACACATTTACCCTTCTTGCTCACCTGACCACTTATTTACTGCTTCTTAAACACCGGCGGCGGCTGGATGTACAACGGTTTTAGCTTCCGCCAGTCTGCCGGCTCTTTTTCCTGAGCCAGTTTTGATAATATTTCACCTAAAGGATAATCACCTGCTTCATAAGAAACTGCTGATTCAGCATTGGCGCTAACCCGCTCAAGAAGGCTATTATCAGTAACAACATTCCTTCCCTTAACCATTCTGTCTACTTCTTCAAGTTCAATAGCGCCTAAAATTTTGCCGTCATAAACGTAAGCTTTGTTTTTTCTTGCATCAAGAACAACCATATCATCTCTTCCACGGATTTTTGAAAGAATTTCAAGAGAGCTTACCCCGACGGTTTTTATATCAAGCTGCTGCGCAAAAACTCTTGCAACAGTAGTACAAGCCCTTATTCCGGTAAAACTCCCCGGTCCTATATCGGTTGCGATTAATTCCACATCACGCGGGGTTAAGCCGGCATCTTTCAAAACCTCTCTTATTGTCGAGATTAAATAAGCAGAATGATAATTCTCTCCGTCGGATAGAATTGTTTTGCTCCCGAGAACATTACCATCTTCGCTTAACGTTATATATGTTTTATCAAGACAGGTGTCAAATCCTAATATTTTCAATTCTCTAGTCCTTCTATTACCTTTTTATATTTTTCGCCGACAGCTTTGAACTCATAAATTCTGCTGTCATCGCTGTCATCATATTTTACATTCATTTCAATCCTGTCAAACGGAAGTTCGCCCTGAGAAAATTCCGCCCACTCTACGAATGTAATCTTCTTACCCTCGCTGTATTCTCTTAATTCATCAGCAATGGTCTTAATTCCAACATTTTCCAGCCTGTATAAATCAAAGTGATATACAGGAATTGAAGCGCTGTGGTATTCATTCAATATTACAAAACTCGGGCTTGTAACTTTTTCTTTTATCCCTAATGCCTCAGCCGCAAGTTTTACAAACGCTGTCTTACCCGCTCCGATTTCTCCGAACAGATTCACAAAACAACCCTCATCTTTTACAAGATTCGCAAACTTGTAAGCAAGAGCCTTCGTATCATCTAATGTTTTACATTTTTTCATTTTTTTTAACCTATCTTATCGGGCAATATTGGTCATTGCTCCATACTTATATTATCCTTACTGCTTGCCCTCTGCTGACTTTGCTCCAAGCCGGCTGCATCGGCGTTTTAACCTATTTTGTCGGGCAATATCGGTCATTGCTCCATATTTATATTATCTTCTACTGCTTGCCCTCTGCTGACTTTGCTCTAAGCTGGCTGCATCGGGCGTTTTAACCTATTTAGTCGGGCAATATCGGTCATTGCTCCATACTTATATTATCCTTACTGCTTGCCCTCTGCCGTCATCCCCTCGCCCCTTATGGGAGAGCGGATTTTCGGGAGGGCAACGGCTTTGCCTAGCCCGTAAGGTGGAGGGAAGCTGGGAACTTTCCGACACCCCGAATAATCCAAGACGGGAAGATTTTCTTAGTGAGCGTTTAGCGAACTTAGAAATTCGGGTGAGGGGCTAACCTCGTTCAAGATTGCTTCGGGCTGTTTTGGCTACTCCCTCGCAATGACGCGAGAGTTGTAGGTTTACTTACCAAAGTACCGTCATTGCGAGACCCGTGAGGGTCGCGGCAATCCATTTTTATTTAGTTGTCAAATTTGTTCTGGATTCCTTCGGGCTAAATGGCTGTTCCCCCGCAATGACACCGGGTTTGTAGGTTTACTTACTAATCTGATTCATTTACCCCCGCAATGACGCCGGGTTTGTAGGTTTACTTACTAATCTGATTCATTTACCCCCGCAATGACGCCGGGTTTGTAGGTTTACTTACTAATCTGATTCATTTACCCCAGCAATGACGCCGGGTTTGTAGGTTTACTTACTAATCTGATTCATTTACCCCCGCAATGACGCCAAGCTTGTAGTCTCACCTGACAACCCAAATACATTTACCCCTGCCGTCATTCAGAGGGCGTGAGCCCGAAGAATCTCTATAACTTTTGTAAAAACTTTCTATTCACTATTCACTCCTCACTATTCACTAGTAAGTCAGGTTTACCAACCCGATATTAACTTTCTTTCTATTCCGCACAAACAACCCTGTTTCTGCCGCTTTCTTTTGCTTTGTAAAGCGCTTTGTCTGCCTGCGCAAACAATTCTTCGCCGCTTTCATCCTGCCTGAATTCTGCCAGACCCATGCTTATTGTGACATTTATATTTAAATTGTCAAGAGAAACTGTTGTTTCTTCCACGGCTTTTCTTAAACGCTCGCCGACGATTTTTGCCTCGTCAATATGAGTGTAAGGAAGAAGTACCGCAAACTCTTCCCCGCCGTATCTTGCAGGAATGTCGGATTCACGAAGCTGCGCTTTAATAACAGATGCGACTGTTCTCAAAACTTTATCCCCGCTTGCGTGACCGTAGGTGTCATTAACTTTTTTGAAGAAGTCAATATCTATCATCATTGCGCAAAGCGGGTTATTTTGACGTTTTGTGATTGCAATCTCCTGTTTAAGTCTTGTCTCAAACTGGCGTCTGTTATTGAGGTTCGTAAGCGCATCTAAAGTTGCGTACTGCAGAACTTTTGAATACGCATTTGCTCTGCTTATCGTGATTGCCGATTGTCTTGTAAGCTGCTCCAGATAGCTGATATCACGCTTTGAAAGCTTATCCAGCGTACTTCTTGCAACAATACATCCGGTAATTTCACCTTCGGAAATCAGAGGAAACGCCCCGATTTTGTCATTGTTTGTAAGAATATATTCAGTTTCAGGGGTTAATTCCTTCAAAACTTCATAAATCCTCTCATCCTTGCACGCTTTAGGCCAAACAAGCTTGAATTCGCCTTCCTGTTTCAGAAAAACATAAATCAAATGGTCTGAAATAAACCGGTCAAGCATTTCTCCGATAAGCGGAACAATATAATTAAGCTCGTACTGGGTTTCAATTATCTTTGCAATATTTTTCATTGAATCGTGAAAATCGACGTTAATCTTTGACTGCTCATTCAGTACAATATTCTGAAGCTTAAGAGAAATCTGGGCAGATAGAATTTTCATCAAAAATAAAAATTCCGTATTAACCGAAGTGTTATCTTCAAAATCGATTTCAATCAGCCCGAAATCCTGCCCTTCTTTTGCCGTCGGAATAAAAAGAGATTCCAGTTTGAAAGTTATATCCCCGATGTGTGCCGGCATTTTGTAAGCTCTGGAATTAATAATAAAATCTTCATTTTTAATATCACTAAATGCCTTGTAAACTCCTGAATCATCCGGAATAACGCTCCAGCCTTCCGCCGCATTTCTTATTGTGTTTGTAATATTGTCAAAAACATAGATATACAGATTTTTAACCGCAACAATTTCCTGCAAAAACTGTTTAACTCCTTCCGCAAGTTCGTTTGCGTCTATCTGTTTTTCCAGAAGATCTGAAATTTTTATTAATATTTGAAGATATTTATTTTCCATATTATACCAGCCGCCCCCTTTACTCCGGCTCTTCTTCATTAAAATATTCAAATCCGGCGCAGGTTTTAAAGTTCTTTAATATTGCTTTATCAAATTCTTCATCTGGGACAATTCTTCCGTTAACATAAGTATAGCCTATATTACCGAGAGGCTCATCTGTAAGTTTTTCTGTATAATACTCATCACTTGATATAAATTTTCTGGTTGCATCATTTAATAAATTAAATATATACGTGGACTCAAGCGGTGAAGAATCAGGCTCCTCAAGAATTAAGATTGCAGCCTTATGAAGTTCATTTATTGAATCTCTGTGGCGATCCAATTGTCTCAATAGAACCGCAAGATTGTAATGCGCATCAAACTTCATTGGCTCCAGTTGAATGGCTTCGCAGTATTCCAGACCGGCTTCTCTGTATTCCCCCCTGAGGTGATGTGCAACTGCTTTGTTGTAATGAACATCATAACTGTTTTTGATGAATTTTAATGCTTTATTATAAGCTTCTATTGCGTCACCAAGGTATTTATACACCATGTATCTTTTGTCAAGCGGCAAATACATAGCTTTTTGTTTAAATGCTACACCTTTGTTATAATAAGCAAGCCCTCTGTTTGTTTTAACACTTTTTACATTGCTGTAAACAAATGGTATCCATAATTTAAATAACCTCAGCTGCGCGACATAATCAAACTGTTCAATGGCTTCATCAAAAAAGCCCAAATCTTCCAGATAAACAATTCC
Organism: Candidatus Gastranaerophilales bacterium; assembly: GCA_944323435.1. Taxonomy (GTDB): domain Bacteria; phylum Cyanobacteriota; class Vampirovibrionia; order Gastranaerophilales; family Gastranaerophilaceae; genus CAG-196. The sequence goes on from CALUSN010000032.1 coordinate 5,101, forward strand.
AAGATTCATTCTTGCAAGTACAAATTTAGGATTCTGTTCAATTGCTTTTTCATAAGCATCTACAGCTGAAAAATAATCCTCATAAACCGCATAAATATTACCTAAATTAAACCATGCTTCATAATGCCCCGGAAAAAGTTTTAAACCTTTACTGTAATATTCAAGAGTTTTTGCCATATTATCCTGAGAATATGCCTGATCGCCTTTGTATATATAATACATTCCTCTGGCTCTCATTAACTGGTTTTCTATCCATCCCCAGAAAAAAAACGTTAAAACCGCAATAAGACAAATAAAAACAATTAGTGTGATTTTGGAAAATATTTTTCGTAAAAAACGTTTCATACAAAGGAATTATATCATAAAAGCATCTTGTAAGCATAAAGACTTTTTAAGAAGCACATTAAATGTAACAATTTCTTTACGAAGTAGCAAATTATACTTTTAGAGGTTATATTATCCTAGGAGGGTATAATAATGTAAATGTACCCTTAACATGAGGTCTGATAGTGGTAGATAATAGATCAGCAGGTTTTTACGGAATCGGCGGGGCATTTAATTTTAAAAGCGGTGACCCGTCAGGTACAGCGGCAAAAATGAGTCAGGACAAATATGGTTCTGAAGCAATGTACCTTCCTCCTGCCGAAGGCGAAGAAGAAGAAAACAGCTTTTATAACGAGCAATTTGTTGACAGGAGTGCTCTTTTGCGGGCTACTTTAAACTCTCTGGCAATGTCTAATGTTGCTTCCGTTCTGAATGCAAAGAAACATAAAAAGTCTATTAAAGAGCTCCTTGAAGAAGAAAAAGAAAAAAAGAAAAAAGAGACAGAACGGCTTGAAGCAGAAGCTGAAGAAGAATATAGAGAAGCAGAAGAAGATAAAGAATAAAATTTAATCAGTTATACTATTTTCCGGATTATATTTATAGTATAATACTGCTTAAGACAAGGGGTATTTTATTATGTCAAACGATAAAAAAGGCAGTAATCATTCATATAGAGATGTTAAATTTTATAACAATTGGCGCAGATTATTTTTGTTTATAATAACACATTTTTTTTATATGATTCGTTTCAAGCTTGTATACCGTCTGGAAGTTTACGGAAGGGAAAATATTCCTGCCAACAATGACTTTATAATAGCTGCAAATCATTTATCTACATTAGATCCTCCGTTGGTATGCGCAATAATGAACAGAGGTGTAGCTTATATGGCCAAAAAAGAGCTTTTTGAAAATCCTTTTATGTGCTGGTGGTTAAATTGGCTTGGCGCATTTGCCGTAGACAGAGAAAAACTTAGTGTTTCAACAATAAAAACAGTAAAAAATCTGAAACAAACTGACTGGGTGCTCGGAATATTTCCGCAAGGCACACGTCAGGAAGCCGGAGAAATAAGTCATGTTGCAAAGGGCTTCGCGACACTTGCTAAAAGTACAAAATGCGGAATTTTGCCAATTGGTATTACTGGAACCCAGGAAGTTAAAAGACTGCCGTTTTCGGGAAAAATTATTGTAAGAATCGGTCATGTAATACCATATTCCGATGACGTAACCGGCATGGTTAACCAGTGGGAAGAGGCTATAGAAAATTTAACAGGATTTAAATATGTGGACGATAAAGCCATAGTATAATGCGCAGATTATGACTGGAAGGGACTAATGAGTAAGGAAAAAAATTATAACAGAAGAACGGAAAAAGATTACAACTGGTTTAGGACGACATATTATATGCTGTTTCTATTTCTTGTTGTCTGGCCTGTAACAAAACTTATGTATAACCTGAAAGTCGAAGGAAAAGAAAATATCCCCCAAAATCCCCATGTTATATATGCGGCAAATCACGTTTCATATATTGATCCGCCGCTTATTGCAGTGGCAGCCTGGAAAACTATTGCTTATATGGCAAAACAGGAGTTGTTCCATGATAAAGATAAACTTTTAAGCTTTCTGGTACATACGCTAGGCGGATTTGCCGTAAACAGAGATAAGCCTGAAATTGCAACATTTAAAACAGTAAAATCGGTTTTTAATACCTCATGGTCACTGGGAATTTTTCCTCAGGGTAAAATTGTAAAAGAACCGGTAATTAATCAGGTGCATAAAGGTTTTATCCTTTTTGCAAAAAAATTTAAGGCAGATATTATTCCGGTTGGAATATGCGGGTTTGACGGCTATGCAAAAAAACTGTTTGAAAAGCATATTGTTGTAAAAATAGGCAAGCCTATATCCTATACTTTGCCAGAAGATGAAATTATACATGAATGGGCAAGGCAAATCTCCGAATTTACCGGTTTTGAAAATAAAATTGATGAACCGGAAAAAGAAATGGCAACTGTGTAAGTTACAAAACTTTACAATAAGGCAAAATTTTATATTTACCTGTTTTAATCAATTTGGACAATACAGAAAAGAAGGTAAAAAATGAATATCCCGCAAATTATGGGGTTTAGATTTACATCCCCGATTGGTGAACGAAGAGTTCAAAATAATACGCAAAGAACAAGCTTGACAATGGCAAAACCATTGTCAAAAGATACTGTATCCTTTGGAGCTACAGCTAAAATGCTTACGTCCAGAACAGACGGTGTATCGCTAAAAGTCGCAACTGCTGTAAGTAAGGCAGCAGAACCTATGCAGGAGAAAATTCAAAAATTTTTGAACGGATTGCTGGCCGATGCCGTTGTAACAGAATTAAACCCTAAGAATCCTATATTGAAAATTTGCGATCGGGTTAAAACTCCACGGTCTATCATGGAAAAAAGCGCAACAAGACAATACAACTGCAAATCTGAAATCTTAGACTTTATGACAGATTTGAACGGAGCCAAAATAGTTATGAGGGACGGCAGAAAGAAAACCGTAGAAAAAATACTTTCCAGATTTATTCACCCAATTGAAAAAGGTGAAATAGAACTGTGTGAGATAGAAAATAAAAGACCAAAGGTTACTGCAAAAATGAAACGCAAAACCAAAGAGCAGTATGATTACGCCTCTATTGATTTTCTGGAAAAATTACAGAGGATTCAGGAGGAAAAATGGGAAACACAGAATCTCAAAGAACGAAAATTTGTCCGTTTTGATATGAGTGATTATACGGAAATGAATTATTCCGCTATTCATTTCTTATTCAAATTCCCGGAAGAACCGCGCCCTTTTGAACTCATGATTATGGGTAAAGATGTTAATGACTTAAAAGAGTTGGATGATAAATTATTCAAAATCTTAAATAATAAAGAAGTTGACAAAAAATATAAACCTCTTGTTGATATTGTTAAGCCGCTTAATGAACCCGGTAATAAATCTTATCTTGAAAAATTTAATCAGTACCGCGGAGAGGCTTTTTTGTTCCAGCGCGAAAAGGATCCAAATGTTTTCATTACCGATAAAAATACAACTTCATATTTTCTTCCTCTAAAAACAAATCTTCCGCCGGAATATGATCTTAATAATCTCAACAGAATTATGCTTGAATGTGAGAATAAATCCCAAAAGAAAAAGAAGTGATTTAGTTTAAGAGAAAAGCACAATCTATATTTGTGAATAGTTTTGCAAGGTGCGCACCCTACTCTACTTGCACTCTCTCCAAAGGGATGAGGGGAAATTCCTTCCCTAAAGGTGAGGAGAATGCGCGCTGCCGTGCAAATCTTTTTGCATAAAATAGCGCATCAGTGCCACTATCCCTGAATGAGGGAAAGTCGGAGCGGGTGATATTATTCTACAATACAGTATCTGTACACATCCTAACCTCCCTTCAAAGGGAAAGAACAAGCGCTGTTGCTCTTTTTGTGCGGTAGTGACGGTACACTACTGTTGCAATTGCTTCTTGAATGCACCTTCCAGCTAATTATTAAGTAATGTAAAGAAATTAGTTAAGTATGAAATTTTTTTAATCTTGTATACTTTATATATATGAGGTATTTAAGATGTCAATAGATGGTGTAAAACAGAATGAAAATATATGTCAAACTCGCAGTTCTGGTTCTGCAAGAAACGCGCAGCAGGCTGCAGCACCTAATTCTGTGTATGATACAGCACAGCAAACAAGTGCTGAGTCATCAACTTCTGCAGAATCTACTGATAAAACTGTATTAGACAGACAGTTTGAAAAATTATGCAGAAGATTAAAAAGATTTGGCATTACAGAAGAAGATATTAAAAAAAGCAACATTCTTTACAATGTCAGTGGGTTAACAGAAGAACAGCTTGAAAAAGTTCCTAAAGACAAGTTGAAAAAAATCTTTGATGCAGTAGAATCCGCTATTAAAGATTCTATGACTGATAAAAAAGTTAACTGGGAAAAAGCTTCAAGTCTTGGTAAAGATTACCTTGTCGCATTAGCTACCGGTTGGTCAATAGAGGGTTTCAAAAAACACAATAACAGTGTAAAAAAGTCTACATTGTTAGAAAGACTTATTGAAACTGGTTGCTTACCAAAAGATACGGACATAAAAACTGCTTCAATGGAAGAGTTAAAGGCTGCTATCAGAAAATTCAACCATATTCTTCTGGGAAACATTGAAAAAGATCCTACAGAAAAGCAGATAAAAGCACAACTTCAGACTTTCGGACGATTATTAATTAATTCACCTGCTGAAGAAAAAGAACTGTTTTTGGAAGTAATTAAATCTTTATATGCAGAAAACCGTGCCAGAGGACTTGATGCGGTAATGACCAGTTGCGAGACTAAAGAAGCGAAAGAAAGTCTTGCAAAAAAAGCCGGCAATCCTGAATATATAAGAGAAATTACAACAGAGCCTATTCGTGATGCTGAAGGTAATATTTTGAATGATGATCCGGTAAGTCAGGAAGATGCAACCGAAATCGGAAAAATTATTGCTGAAAACCAGAGCGAAGCAGATAGAGCAGAAGCTCATAAAGAATATGATAAAGCCAGAGACGCATGGTATGAAAAAAATAAAGAGACTTTGGAGTCTATTCAGCAAAAAATAAAGCAAGCTGAAGAAAACGGTGTTGCGCCGGAATTTACTGATGAAGAAAAAAGAGTATTGCTTGAAAAACAAAACTTCATAATCGGAGTTTCTTCAGGTGAATTTATCGGTACTGTTGAAAATATAAACATTTCTGATGAAAAAAAGGAAGAACTCTTAGATATATTAAACAGAGATGGATTTAAATTACCTGATTATAAAAATATCATTAAGAACATCAAAGTTTTTGCTGAAAATAATCCGGAAAAACTTCTCACAACACCGGATAAATTAACAAAGACTTTAGATAAAGCAACTAACGGTAATTATACAAAAATTCCTGTTGAAGGCAATGATACAGTGGAATTAAATCCGCCTGTTGACAGGACGCCAACAAATGATAATATCCCGGATGTTGGTTTTACACAAAGAGAAACTGTAGATACAACAAGACTCATTTTCTTGCAGCAGCAAATTAAAGATTCTGCAGCAAAAAATACAGAATTCCGAGTTGAAAAAAATGTAAGTGAGCCAAGAGAAGAAGTTAATCCTGAAACATTCAGCGCAAAGATGGCAGAAGCAAATTCAGGTCGTGATAAATTGGCTGTAATCAAAGAATTCTTTGATAAATCTCCGATGTTAAAAGTTGCTCTGGAAAAATATTTAACAGGAGTTACAGACTCACTTACAATTCTTAACGCACTTCCTACAAATGCAAGAAAATATCTTGCTCAAAAATTAACAAGAAAGGGTTTATTGCAACAAGATGATATTCAAAAATTAAATCTTTCATATAATGATAAACAATTATTGCTAAAGACTTTTGAAGAAGTTCAAAAACAAACAAGAGCAGCCGTATAATAGAACTATTTATCCGGAGAATTTTTCATAACGACTTTTAGTTCAACCCTGCGGCTTTTTGCGTAATCCTCTTTACCGTTAACCATTACAGGAGAAGAAAAACTCGCGCCTTCGACTATAATCATTTTTCTTAATCTGTTGCCGTTTTCTTTATTGTACGGAGTATTTGTCATATAATTTGCAACTTCAAAAGCTCTTTTTAAGCTTAACTCCATATTTTTCATATACTGCTCGTCATCCGAATACGCACCTTTGAATGTCTGTGAATCTGTATGTCCCTGAATTATAATTTTTTCTATATTTTTATTCAGGTATTCATTTGAAAAAATAGAATCCAGATACGCAGGAGAAAATTTGGCAAGATATTCTTTACCTTTATCAGAAAGTTCATAGCTGTTCAGGTCAAAAAGTTCAAGATCAGATATTTTGACCACCCCTGCAGCGTCAATATTGACATCTATATTTTGCTTTTTTAAAGTTTCTGTAAGTGCTATAGAGGCTTTTTTCTGTTCAAGTTTACTCTGAATTTTTTCATAATAACTGGTTACATATGTATAAAAGAAAAGAACTATAAAAACCAGCACAAGTGCGGTCATCAAATCTGTCATTGTGACCCAAAAAATATTATTTTCTCCACTATCTTCCCTGCGCGGTACAATTTTCATCTTAAACCTCTTTAAAACAGTTTATCTACAAGATCTCCGCCATTATTGCGTTTGCTTAAAGATTCATTCAATTTATTCAAGCTGTATAAAATATTTTCCAAATAAGGGAGTGTAGATTCTCCAATGCTTTTTTCTATTGCTTTTGCAAAATTTTCAGGCAATGATTTTAGTAATTTTTCATTATTTATACCTTGAAGCTTTGATTCTTTAACTAAATCAATAAGGAATTTTTCACTGGTTACAACATCAAACAGTCTTATTAATTCTTTTTGTATCTTAAGATAATACTTTTTACACATTCTGTTGTACATAATTTTTTCAATTAACATAAATAAAAGCGAAAAACCTACTGCAAAAACAGAACACAATGCCGCAATTTGAATATTTGAAATTAGTCCGTTAAGGGATTCACCAACATTTGCTTCTGCAGAAAAGTTTACCTGTGTAAAAGCAATAGCCATCTTCAGAAAAGTAAAGAACGGACCGAGTCCGGTCAGCAGAGTCGGCATGGTCTGAATATACTTATGGTTTATTTGCGAATATACTAAAGTTTCTTCATTAAAAAAGTATGCTGCATCAATCGTCAAATACACTTCCGGTTTGAAATCAGATGAGGGAGTTTTTGAAGCGATAAATAATTTTTCAGGAAATATCAAGGCTTTTTTAAAATCTTCCCAGGCAGTAGATGTAAATGTATTGTTTGCCATAAAATTATCAAGTTCATTAAACCTATATGAAATTTCCTTTTTGTTCAATGATTTTAAAAAAGTATATACGGAGCTAAGATTATTTTTTACCTTAGAATAATTTCTCAAAACTGTCATTATAAAAATCAAAAAACATGCCGTAATTATCAAAATAGCAGGTTCTGTAACAATTTTTAATAAACTCATATCCTCTCCCTAACTTATTCTAAGTATTTTAATATATTATTTACCCCTTTATTTCAAAATTATAGCATAAAGTTGAATTTTAGACTATAATTTTATATATGAAATGTCCGAAGTGTCATAAAGAGATTCAGGAAAACGCTACAGTCTGTCCGCATTGCCGGAAAGTATTAACGCTGAAATGCCCGAATTGTCATAATACGGGAAACAGTGCTGTTTGTGAGAAATGCGGATATATTATACTGACAAAATGTTCAAAATGCGGAAAAACTGTTTCAACAAGCACAGAAAAATGTAAATGCGGGTTTCCGGTAAAAACAAGCATTGCATATCAGGAATGTGAAACTGATGAGTTTGCATCTTTAGTAATTCAATTCAGTGCTCTCAAAAATATAAGACAACAACTCGCTTCAAAAGACTTATTTACAAAATTTCATTATAGACTGCTCAATCTTCTAACAGCCCAATTCACTGGACTTGAAGGGTGTATCATAAATTATGATAATACTTTTGTTATTAATTTCAACAAAGAACTCTCCTTTCCCACTTCAGCTGCAAAAGCTGCAAAATTGGCTATAAGAATTATAAACGCTTTTGCTGGATTAAACTTAAATATTCTGGAAGAATTAAAAACACCATTAAAACTCAATATTTCAATATTAAAAAAAACTTCTGAAAAATTACTTGAAAAAGTCATTGCCGATAACAGCGTAAAATTGCTTTCTGTGAAAAAGACTGATAAAAAATATCTAAAAGGCATGCAGATTATCCTGGATCAATATGTCTTTGATTGCATTAACAAGGAATATAAAACGGATTCGCTTTATTCCGTAGAACAGGACGGCAAACAGGTTATGTATTATGAAATACTGCTTGACAGCTATGTTCTGCCTCCGGCTGAAAAAATAACGGATGTTCCGGCTGATACTCCAGCTCAGAAAATGCAAAAAAAGAAAACCGAAACTCCGGCACAAACAGATGATATATACAACTTTAAAGTTTTTGATATCAATGCAAAATGTAAATTTATAAAGACAAATGCCGTTAATTTCTTTGAACAGTTTGATAATAACAAAATCATATCAATACGCTCGGAAAAAGAACTTGGTGTAAATACATCGGATTTAGTTTTATATTTTAAAACAAAAGGCTTAAATTGTATCAGAGCTGTTTGTACGGAAGAAATGAAGTATAAACCTTGGGGTGTACTTACAGAGTTGTTTAAAGACTATTATGGCCTATCCTTTCACAGGGATTTAATTCCAAAAGAGTTTGATGTAAAACGATTTACTGCAATTGTGGATTTAATAAAATCAAAACCCCGCAAAGCTTCTGCTCCTGAGGATGCAAGATTCGCTTATATGGAAGATTTTGGGGCATTTTTAACCTCGCTTAAAAATTGCGTTGTTTTAATTGAAGGCTTTGAGCATCTGGATGACACCTCTATCCAGACCTTAGAACTTTACTTTGATAATTTTAACAACATTAATATACAGTTTGTCTTTTTAACAGACAGTGAAACCCCATTACATTCAAAATTCAAAAAACTTTTAAGAACACCTGTGTACACGGAATATACTTTACAAAAAACAGGATTAGATTCCATCTTATCTCTAATTAAAGAAGATGCTTCTGATTTTATAAAATCTTTTTATTTTGAGAAAATAAAAGAGAATTTTGGCGGTTCAAAAATCTATTTTGAGAATGCTCTCAGGTTTTTATTTGAGAAAAAAATACTGATTAAATTTGAAAACAAGCTTTTAATTCAAGGCAGCAGTTCTGTCTTAATACCGAATACACTGTCCGGATTAATTAAAGCAAGATTAAAGGTTTTGAGCAAAAGCATGGAAGCGTCCATGGTACTCGCATATTCCACATATCTAGGTCCGAGACTGGATTTTACAACACTTGTAAAACTAGGGATTAAGGATGCAGCAAAAGCAGCCATGGAATTGGAAGCAGCCGGATTTGCAGTTTTTGAAAACAATATTTTGTACATAAACAATTTTAATATAGTAAATACAGTTATTCAGGATTCCCTCAAAAAAGAGGTAAATGAATTTTTATCAAAAAATATTCTGGCAAATCTTGGTAAAGGGCTTGATGACACTTCGGCATTGCTTATGATGGGTAAACTAAAATTGTACAAAGAAGAATATCTTCTTCTCTGGCGAAATTCTCAGTTTGCAATGACGACAGGAGACTATGATGCATATCTTAAAAACTGTCTTGGATTTTTGTCGCTCGTGGAGCATATAGAAAACAATATTTCTCCGGAAGATATTGAAAACAATAAGAAAGAAGTTTATCAAAACATTCTGATGAGCCTGTATAACTACTCACCGGAAAAAATATATTCTATAGAAAATGTGCTTTTGATTGATGCTATACACGAAAATAATGATGAAAAAATCGTTAAGCTCTCCAATCTTATGCTTCAGGGTGCATTAATTGCATCTAATTATACAGATGCTTTAACACTGCTTCATAATATACTTACCAGAATGCAAAATCCTACATTAATATCGGCTGATGGAGAAGTTAATACAAAATTCTTGCTGCTTTCACTGGTTAATATTGAAATATTGTTTAATATAGGCGATTTTGTACAGTGTTCAGAAGTTGCAAAAGATCTCCTCAATGTAATAAAGCCGGATATTATAGATAAAATAAAACCGGCAAGCTTTTCTGCGAATTTCTTTACAGAGCATTTGCTTGAAACATTCAGGCTGGCGGCTTTTGCAAAATTATTCCTTGCAGATTCCGATCTGGAAAATTTCTTTGATTTGATAAAACTGTCATTAAACAGAGAACTTCCGGATAAAGACTGTATTCTTGCCGTCAGGGATTATATGTGCGGAAAAAGTTTCTCCACATCAAATATAGAGAATGCGCCTGCTTTTTCAAAAGTTTTATTCCTCATTTTGAATGAATTTGCATATCATAAAAGCGATTATAAAACTTTTGCCCAAAACATTTATCAGGCAAAACTTCTTGCTTCCGACATTCACCAGACACAAATTGAAATGTTTTGCGATTTGTTGATTGCATATTCCTATGCAAATATCGGAATAAAACAAAAAGCTGAAATTATATATAATGATGTCCTTAATAAAGCCGAAAAATCTGCTATATTTAATATATTTGTACTTGCAAAATATTTTCTTGCTCTTTTATATATTTCTGACAGCAGGCTTAACGAAGCATTACTAATAATCAATGATACACTTGCTTTATTGCAGAAATATGATAATCAGGCAAAGATTTTATATATTTTATTTGAAAAACTCTTCATAGAAACAATCAAGTCACAAGAACTTAACTCTTTTGACATTGAATCAGAAGAGCAGAAACTTTCTCTTGCTGTTAAAAACAGCGGTCTTACAGCTTTATTGTAAATTCTTACTTTCCCCTTTTTTCACAAAGAGTAGGAATGCCTATCAATGCAAGGTAGAATACACAGCCGAATAATACCAGATTTAAAACTTCCATTGTAAGTCTCCTTTCATTACACAAGTGAGTATTTTATCTTTATATTTGTTTAATTCCACATTTTCAGAATTTATAACACTTTTTATAGAAAATCGTTACAAAACTTAACATTCTGTTGTTTACATTAATATTTATTTGAGTGTAAAATGATAATAGGAGACTTTTAATTTTGAGTAAAGGCTACGAAAGTTTTAACAATACGGAAACATCTTTTAGAAAATCCACACTTATACAGGAGAGAATCGGGCTTGTTTCAAGCCATATGTATAAACAATTTCTGGACTATCAGCATGCAACAATGAATACTACGGAAATTTTTGCAGAGATGATAGAGAATCTGAAAGCTATTGCGGATTCCTTGCGCCAATCATTCGCAGCAAGAGGTGTAACAACAGAAAATATTTATGTTGAGCATGATAAAGAAAAGACTGTCGTTATAATAAATATCCTTTGGCATACAATAAGTCTTACAACAAGATGTAATTATGAACCGCAGGCTTTATACAGAGAAAGTGCCCCGCCGATGTTTTCCGGTCGTATTATGGCAATAAACGGCAACTACAATGAACTTATGGAAGGAATTACTTCCAGACAGGAAATGATGCAGGTGTTGTTGGATAAAGAAGTTGCGTCTTTATTTGTTCCAGCTGATAAAGCACAGAATTCCATATTTAAGATTCGTCACCTCGCAAACAGAGAATTTTTCTTAAATTCTTCTGATGCTTCAAGAGAATTTGTACTTAAAGTTGTAGAAACGATATGCGGCGGCGGTTTATATCACGAGTTTAAGAAAAAATTCTAGGGGTTATTTTGTCCAGTGATTTTCATCACCTATAATAAGAACTTTCTGCTCTCCGCCGGATAACCACCATGCCAGATCTGAGAATGTTGAACCGTATGAATAGACCGCATTTCTGCCACGTTTTAATATGTATAAATCGGCTGCAGCATCAATCATGGAGGTATAATTTTTATCAGGAAGCTCAAGAATTCTGTCCGGATATTTCTTTCTTATAACTTGGGAAATCTCTGCGTTCATTGCTGAGAGGTAAAACATGGTGTTCTTCTTGCTCTCAATTGCCTCAAAAAACATTATTAAAGGTTCATTTCGACCGTACTCTTCCCAGTCGGGATTGTTTCGTATCTGTAATGATGCAAATTCTCCCGAATAATTGAAATCCTTTATTCTTTGCATAACTTTATCTGATGGCAGTAAACGTTCAAAAAACGGAACAAGTTCATTTAGAGAATCTTTATCAAGATTATTATACTGCATACTCAAAAATTTTCCGTCCCTGTTCTTTAAAAAGCAAGGAGGATTATAAATCGTCGGGAGATTATAATCCAATTGTTCAAGACTATCATATTCATTAAGCTCCGTACCACATTTTAGCTCAAATAGGTCTTTAAACTTGCTGCTTACCCAGCCTTTATTTTCCCAATAAAAGTTAATAACATCCGGATTATAATAATTTAAAGCGTTAATAAACCCGTTTATTCTGTTGCCAAGACCGGCTTTTTTATCAAATATAAGATTTAATTCAGAAATTTTTTCCGGCTTCGCTTTTATTTTAAATTTGATTCCTAATCCTGAATATATAATATGCCATCCATTTCTTTTCTTTTTAAAAAAACTCATAACAGTCTCCTTGTAGACTTTTAATGTCTTAAGTTGATTAAAGTAATAACTTCCTGATAATGCAATATATAACAGTCATATTACAACATCAAATGTCTATTTGCAACTGTCTATTCAGACTCTGCAAGTCCTGTTTTGTATAAATTTTACCTATATTATTTAATAGAGAGGATGTAAATGTCGGTTATTAAAGATTATTTTGGTATAAAGCTCAAAAAATTACGAAAATCGCGTAAGTTAACACAGGAAAAACTTGCAGAACTTTTGGAAATCAATCAAAGACAATTAACAAGAATAGAGACTGGTAAAAGTTATCCGTCCTTCAAGACTGTAGAAAAAATTTGCGAAGTTTTTTTAATAGAACCTTATGAGCTCTTTGACTTTACTGATATAAAAAATAAATCCTCAATAGGGAAAAATGATTACGATGAAAATATTTTAAATAGGATTAAGCAATTTGAAACTCAGCCGCATAAAATGGAATTTTTTAATCTGGCAGTAAATGCTTTAAACAAAGATAAACATTCATTATTAAAAATGCAGTCTATTATTGAAGGTATGCTATTAATAGATTAAATTTCAAAAACAAAAAGCCGCAATCTGTTGCGGCATTAACTCTCGTTAGATAAAGGAGTGGAGGAGAAAATAAAGAAAAGAGATTATATCTATATTATATCACGTATAAATATAAAAGTATATACTATTGATATAGTTTTTACAAAACTTTACACTCTGCATTGATTTTTGTATTATAATTTAATTGTCGGAGGTAAAAATGATTAATATTGCAGTATGCGGTGCTAACGGTAAAATGGGACAGGAGGTCATAAAGGCGGTTAATAGTGCTGAGGATATGACTCTTGTTGCGAAAATTGATATAAAAGA
>CALUSN010000033.1 GCA_944323435.1 Candidatus Gastranaerophilales bacterium
AGATGGATGCATTATTAGCTATTGCAGCAGTTGTATCAGTAATACTAATTGCTGTAATTGTTGTACAACGTGTTAAATACAAAAATCTTATATTGCAGACAGAACAGGCAAAAAAAGATTTACAGGAAAAAGAATCAATTCTGCAAAAAGAAGCAATGATTAAAGCAAAAGAAGCTTTACATACCGAAAGAGAACAATTAAACGCTGATGAGAGAGAAAGAAGAAGAGAATTTGCAGCTATAGAAAACAAACTTTCAAAAAGAGAAGATTTCCTTGAAGATAAGATTCAGGAAATTACGGATAAAGAATGTGAATTAGATAAAATAAAAGACCAGTTGATTGAAAAAGAAGATTATCTGGCTGAAATCGTTCAAAAGCAAACAGTAGAGCTTGAGCGAATTGCGGGTATGTCTACAGAAGAAGCGAAGAAAATGCTTCTTGAACAATTAAAAAGTGATCTTGCTCAGGAGCAAATGCAGTTAATAAGAGAAAATGAAGCAAAAATCCGTGAAGATGCTCTTGAAAAATCAAAAGAAATTCTCTCAACAACCATGCAGCGCTGCATGATGGATCAGGTGGTAGAATCAACTGTTTCTGTTGTGTCACTTCCGAATGATGAGATGAAAGGCCGCATTATCGGTCGTGAAGGTCGTAACATCAGAACTCTTGAAACTCTAACCGGCGTTGATTTAATTATTGATGATACTCCGGAAGCTGTCGTACTTTCGGCTTTCGATCCGGTAAGACGTGAAATTGCAAAAATAGCTCTTGAAAAACTTATTCAGGACGGACGTATTCACCCTGTAAGAATCGAAGAGACTGTAGAGAAATCCCGCGAAGAAGTTGAAAAGAAAATTATGAAAGAGGGTGAAAATGCTGCCCTTGATATGGGAATTGTCGGCTTAAATAAAGAGCTTATAAAAAATCTCGGACGTCTGTATTATAGAACCAGTTACGGACAAAATGTTCTTAAGCATTCGCTTGAAGTCGGGCATATTGCAGGAATGCTCGCGGCTGAGCTTGGCGCAAATGTTTATGTGGCAAAACGTGCAGGACTTTTGCATGATATAGGTAAAGCCGTTGACCAGACTCAGGAAGGAACTCACATCCAATTGGGGGTTGAACTTGCTTCCCGTTACGGCGAAAAGCCGGAAGTGATTCACGCAATTGAAGCCCATCACGATGATGTTACTGCAAATACAATTGAAGCTGTTCTTGTTAAACTTGCTGATGCAATTTCCGCCGGACGTCCCGGCGCAAGACGCGATACGCTTGAAATTTACATCAAGAGACTTCAAAAGATTGAAGAAATAGTAAATGGATACGAAGGTATTAAGCAGTCTTTTGCAGTACAGGCAGGGCGCGAAGTCCGTGTAATCGTTCAGTCAGAAATGTTTGACGATCTTGCTTCCCAAAAACTTGCAAGAGATATTGCAAAGAAAATTGAGGACGAACTGGATTATCCGGGACAGATTAAAGTTACTGTAGTCAGAGAATTCAGAACAACAGAGATTGCAAAATAGCACCGGGGCTAAATATTAGAGGAAAGGGGGCAATATTAGGACGATAAACACCGAAACTCCTCTACAGACATTTTGGATTTAATTATGAGTGGTAATACAGTTAAGATTTTATTTTTTGGCGACATAACAGGCAGACAGGGACGTACTGCCGTAAAGTCATTTGTGAAATCTTTAGAGGATAAACCTGATTTTGTGATTGCAAATATTGAAAACGCCTCTCACGG
This sequence comes from Candidatus Gastranaerophilales bacterium, assembly GCA_944323435.1. GTDB lineage: Bacteria > Cyanobacteriota > Vampirovibrionia > Gastranaerophilales > Gastranaerophilaceae > CAG-196. Next base: position 1,748 of record CALUSN010000033.1, read on the forward strand.
GTTTGGCTTAACAAAGAAGAATTATGAAGATTTGTCCTCCTCAGGAATTGATTGTTTTACCTCCGGAAACCATATCTGGGATAAAAAAGATATTTTTGAATATATTGATTCCGCGGAAAAACTTGTAAGACCGATAAATTATCCTGAAGGTACAAAAGGCGAAGGGTGCAAAGTTTTTGAAGTTAACGGGCATAAGATTGCAGTTATAAACGCTCTCGGGCGAGTATTTATGCCGCCTATAGATTCTCCGTGGGAGGTTGTAGCAAGAAAAATTGATGAGGTCAAAAACAACGGTGTTGACAGTGTTTTTATAGATTTTCATGCGGAAGCAACAGCAGAGAAAATTTGTTTTGCAAAATATCTGGCAAATAAATATAATGACTCTAATTCTGCTTTAATAAAAGCTTTTGTTGGTACGCATACACATGTTCAGACAGCGGACGAGAAAATATATAACGGAATGGCGTATATTACGGACGCCGGATTTTGCGGGGCTGACGAAAGTGTAATCGGAATGGAATTCTCCACATCTTTTAAACGTTTGTCGACGAGTATTCCCGAAAGATACGAAATAGCAGAAACGCCTGTTGCATGTATTAATGGTGTTGAAATCCTGATTGAAGGAAATTTTGCAACACAGATAAAAAGAATTAATTTGTTAGTAGATAATAGTGAAAGTGAGGTAAACCTTGAAATTGGTTGTAAATAATCTTTTACAAATCTTTCAATCTCCCCGCTTGAATTGCAAGGGGGTATAAATGAAAGGGGATTTCCATATACACACCTATTATTCAGATGGTGTTTTTTCTCCGGAGAAAATTGTGGATTTGTCTTTAGATGCAGGATTGCAGGTGATAGCACTTACAGATCATGATAATGTTTTATCCTACGATGTTGCTATGGAGTATTTAAAGACAAAAGAAGTTGATTTTAAGATAATCAGGGGGATTGAGGTTAATACTCTTTATAAGGACTACGAAGTCCATATTCTCGGGTATTTCCCTGATGTTACAAAACCGGATTTTAAAAATATGCTTAAAATCCAGCAGCATGCGCGTATAAAACAGACGAAAGAGATTTTACATCTTTTAGCAAAGAAAGAAGGTATTAAAATCGCGTTTGAAGATGTGAAAAATATGGTTGCGGAAGGCGGCAGTATCGGGCGTCCGCATATAGCTAAAGCCATAACTAACGCCGGCGGAACAAGCAATGTTATGGAAGCTTACAGCAAATATATTCATAGAGCATCGCCTGTTTATGTAGAAAGAAAAACTGTATCTCCGTTTGATGCGGTAGAAGTTATTTATGATTCAGGCGGAATCCCTGTTATTGCTCACCCTTATGATATTGATATAGCTGAAAAGCTTATTAAAGATCTCATGAACTGCGGCTTGAGAGGGATTGAAGCATATCACCGCAAACACTCACCGGCAATAGTCGAGTATTTTTCTACCATGGCTGAAAATCTGGGGTTGATTGTGACAGGCGGTTCTGACTTCCACGCTCCAAACATTATGAACGGACAAATAATTCTCGGCAAAAACTTTGTTCCGGAATGGATTTATGATACGCTTATTAATGAAAAGAAGCATCTGGATATGGCGCGCGGCTGATACAGAAAATTTATGAGGTATTTATGAGAAGAGGATTTACGCTTGTAGAGGTTTCTATACTGCTTGTAATATTTTTAATAGTAGCATTGCTTGTGGCACCAATGTCGCTGGATGATACCAGGCAGGCAAGGAATACTTCACGCTGGCGAAATGTTCAGATAGAATTTTCAAACATTTTTTATTCGCCGGACTTACAAAAGATTGAAAATTCTTCTGATTTCAAAACTTTTTTCAGAAAATCTATTGAAAGTGAGATAAGAGAAGATATTCCGCATTATAAAATTACTTTTCTGAACGGTATGAATCCTCCGGAGATATATAGTTTTAATAATTATAAATTAACCGGTGCGGATTCGGTTCTGGCTTATAAATTTATGGAAAAACAAGCCTATGGTTTGCAAGGACTCTTAATGTATGACGTGAATGGTAAAGAAGGTCCAAATAAATGGGGCAATGATGTTTTCGGGTTTAATATTTATTCTGACAGGCTTGAGCCTTTTTGCAAAAAGGATTCTATAGAGACTCAAAAGCGGGATTGCTCTAAAAACGGTACAGGTCTATGCTGTTCAAACTATTATTTAATTGGCGGGAGCTTTGACTAATGGTAAAAAATGTTTGTGTTTTCGCCTCATCATCTAATCTTTTGGAAGCGTCTTTTTATGAAGATGCCGCAAAATTGGGTGAATTACTCGGGAAACACGGAATGAATATTGTATATGGCGGAAGCCGGCTTGGTGCAATGTATGCTTGTGCTGCTTCCGTTCAAAAATACGGCGGGAAAATTATCGGAGTTATGCCGCAAAGACTTTACGATTGCGGAGTCGGTAATCCGGAGGATTGCAGTGAATTCTATTTAACAGAAGGTATGCGCGAAAGAAAAGCCAAGATGGATGAGCTTTCGGATGCTGTTATTGCTCTGCCCGGAGGTTTTGGTACTTTGGAAGAAATTTCCGAGATGATAGTGCAAAAGCAGTTGGGATACAATTCTAAACCTATAGTTTTTTTGAATACTAAAGGTTTTTATAATAATTTAATTAAATTTTTTCTTGACATAATTGAATGCAACTTTGCAAAACCTGATACGCAAAATCTATACTATATAGCAAATTCACCTGCAGATGCGGTTAATTATCTTGTTCGGTATAATCCGGCCCGACTTTCCTTTTCCGGTAAATTTTGATAACATATCCGGCAAATTATCAACGCTATACAAACTATAAATTTATCAATTTATTAGAATTTATATTTATAACTTCTATATTCTTTGATATAATTATTTTATGATTGACAGATATTCCAGAGAAGAAATTAAAAAAATATGGGATTTAGAAACAAAGTTCAGCTATTATTTGCGGGTTGAGCTTGCTGTCTGTGAAGCTTATTCAAAGCTCGGTGTAATTCCGCAGCCGGCTCTAAATGATATAAAGAAAAAGGCTTCTTTTTCGCTTGAACGTATTGATGACGTTGAAAAGGAAGTAAAACATGATGTTATAGCATTTCTGACTTCCGTAAATGAATCTGTGGGCGTGGAAAATGCAAAATATATCCATATGGGGTTAACAAGCTCTGATGTAATTGATACAGCGTTTGCGCTTCAAATAACGGACAGCTCTAAAATTATAATGAATGAGCTAGACGGGCTGATTAAAGTTATTCGAGATAAGGCTTTTAAGTATAAAAATACTGTTTGTATAGGACGTTCCCACGGAGTGCATGCAGAAGTTATGACATTTGGCTTTAAACTTTTAAATTGGCTTGATGAATTAGAAAGAGCAAGAGAAAGCTTTAAATTTGCGCTTGATGAGATATCAGAAGGTCAAATTTCCGGGCCGGTCGGTACATACAGCAATGTGTCTCCTGAAATAGAAAAACTTACCTGTGAGATTTTAGGTTTAAAACCTGCTAAAATTTCTACACAAATAATTTCAAGAGACCGGCATGCAAAATTTATGTCAGGGCTTGCGATTATCGCGGCTCTTATAGAACAATTTGCAACAGAAATCAGGCATTTACAAAAAACAGAAGTCAGAGAAGTCGAAGAAGGTTTTGGCGCTAATCAGAAGGGCTCATCTGCCATGCCGCACAAAAAAAATCCTGTTTTATGTGAGAATCTTTGCGGGCTTGCAAGGGTTGTCCGTTCAAATATGATTGCTGCGTATGAAAATATTAATCTCTGGCATGAAAGAGACATTTCTCACAGCTCTGTAGAGAGGATTATTTTTCCGGACTCTTTAATTCTTGTGGATTTTATGCTTTATAGATTTAAAAATGTGATAGAAAATCTTGTTGTCCATGAAGATAATATGTTGAAGAATGCAAAATTGTACGGCGGTATTGTATTTTCGCAAAAAGTATTATTAAAACTCGTTGAAGAAAAAGGATACACAAGAGAAGAAGCGTATAAAATTGTCCAGAAACACGCTTTAAATGCTCTTAATGGCGGCGATTTCCGTCAGGGGTTAGAGAGTGAAAATATTTTGAACGAAAAAGAGCTTGATGAATGTTTTTGTTCAAATGATTATTTAAAGAATATCGATACAATTTTTGACAGGTTCAATTAAAATCGTTTACACTTTTTAATGTATTTGATATTTGACAAATTCTTGTATAATGTTTATACAAGGGAGATATAATATGATTAATGAAATTAAAACTGCATATAATGAAATAAACGGGATTTTTAATGAAAAAATTAAATCAGGTGTTGACAGAATGGAAAAGGAGAGAGTCTCAAAATCAAATCTGGTAAAGATTTTGAACAGAACAGCGATCGGTTTGTTTATATTATCAGTTCTTCTTATTCTGGCAGCGTTTTTTGTATTTCCGCCAGCAGTGTTACTAGGTTTTCCTCTTATCGGGGTGTGTGTAATTATAGCTGTTGCAGCTCAGGTTGTGAAATTTAAATTTGTTTCAAAAATTAAAAAAGACTTGTTTCCTTATATTATCAAAGCAATAGGGCCGGATTTAAGCTATTATCCGGGCAAATTAAAATTCATTCCGGAGTGGATGACCGGTATGAAAATAAATAATATTGACTTATCTTTGATACAAGCTTTTATCAATATGTTTATGCCGAAACAAAAAAACATTAATCTTGGTAATGTCGGTGAATACGGAATTCTTCCGCCCCATAATATATTCGAGCAGGATGATGCCATAGACGGACGTTACAACGGCAGACAGGTTGAAATTGTTGAATTTGAACTGATGGAGCATCATACATACTACAGCAGCGAATCTTCCGGCGGCAGTAATATCAGAAAAGTTTTCAGGGGAATTTTATTTAAAACAACTCTGGATAAACCTTTTAAATCCCGTGTTATTGTAAGGCAAAAAGGTGCTGCATATTGCGGAGTTCAAAAAATGCAGAAAGTTGTTCTTGAATCTAACGAATTTAACAATATTTATGAAGTTTTTGCAGAAGATCAGGTTGAAGCAAGATATTTTCTTACAACATCTATGATGGATAGATTGATAAATATTTATAAATGCGGTCAAAATATCAATCTGAGTGTTGTAAATAATAATATTGCTGTTGTTAAACAAACTAAAAAAGATATGTTTGAGCCTGATATAAATAAGCCTTTAAACGATGTAAATTCATATTACGAAGTATTAATGCAGACTAAAACAATTCTGGACTTTATAACAGACTTAAAACTTGATGTTAATGTAGGTCTTTAATATATTTACATTATTTCTGCGGGCTTAATATCGAAATAACAGCATGATTCAAATCCAGATATTTTTTTGCAGCTTCCTGCAAGTATTCAATGGTCATGCCATCGCAAACAGGCATATAATTTTCTGCCAGCGATAAATCATCACATACAGTCATATAATACCCGATAGCTTCGCCGATTTCGGAAACGGTTTCAGCTTCACAGGCAAAACGAGATTTGAGCTTCTTTTTAGCCTTATTAATTTCTCTGTCGGTTATGCTGTCTCCAAGTTTTTGGATTTCTTTTTTTACAAGCTCAACAGCCCTGTCTTTGTATTCCGGATTGAAGTTTGCCTGTACAAAGAAATTGCTGCCGTCTCTGAATGAATAATTTTCCGCATCTATTATATTAAATATATGTTCCTGCTGATTTTCTATAAGGTTGTTGTATAGTCTTGAACTTGCGCCTTCGCCGAGGATAATTGACAGCATTTCAAGCGCAATAAGATTTTTCAAATCTTTTGCAGGTGCGCCCAGAAAACCGAACATCATAAATGAAGAATTGATATTAGCTTCGTTTTCTACATAAACTGTTTGGCTTACCGGCTCATCCGGTTTTAAATTTCTTTCCGGCGGATGCGGTCTTTCACCCCAGTCAAAACCTTCTTCTATACGTTTCAAAATATCTTCCGAATCAAAATCCCCTACAACTATTGTTGTAACATTCTCAGGCGAATAGAATGTTCTGTAATAATTCATTACTTCCTCCTGTGAAACCTGAGAAATAATTTCAGGAGTTCCGATTACATCCCGTTTATAGGGGTGGGCAGTGTACATGGCATTATTTGTTGCATTATAGACTTTTGTCCACGGTTGATCCTTCCGCATACGAATTTCTTCTATAACAACGTGGCGTTCTCTTTTATCTGTTACTGTTTTGTCATTAACATCAAATGGTGCGCCCATTTCATAATCAGGAATTACCGGATCTGTCATCATATCCGAATGCAATTCTATTGCTTTATACAAATTTTCATTATTTTCACCCTTCGGAAGAGTTACATAATAAAAAGTATAATCTTTCCAGGTTGCAGCATTAACAATCGCCCCTCTTGATTCCAATATTTTGTCAAATTCTCCTGCCTTGTGTTTATGAGTACCTTTGAACATTAAATGCTCCAGAAAATGCGAAATGCCGTTATTCTTATCATTTTCATTAATAGAACCGGTTTTTACCCAGGAAGAAATATTAACCATGCCGCCTTCTTTATGGGCAAAAACTATTTTGTGTCCGTTTTCTCTTTCATAAATCTCAACGTCACGTGTTAAAAAAGGATACTTAACTAATTTTTTTTTCATAAACACCTCGCTGTTGTTTATTATACTCTAAAATATTCCGGCAGTATATACTATTTTTGCGGAGCATTTTTTATCCAATCATAAAGATTCCGTATTTCTCCATAGTCAAAATCTTTGAGAACTTCCGGAGTGTCCAGATTTTCTGTCACGGGGTTAATAATAATTTCACCATTTTTATACACATCTGAATAATTTTTATATTCATTTGCACAGTACGGAATCTTGACGCAGTCTGTTTTTAGAATATATGCCAGACCGTGTACTCTGCATATAATCGGGCGGTATGAGTATACAGAACACTTATTATTAATGAGAAACGGACATTTTTCTCCCCTTTTCATTGTTTTAATATTATTTTGAATATTTATTTTTGTATTATTATCAAGGCTGATGTACCCCTGCATAAGAGATTCCAATTCTAACTGTGAAATGGGATAGTCACCCTTTTCGCAGCAGGAAGAGCAGCCTATATGGCAATGGATATGTGACTTATGTTGATTGAAATAATTTTTAAGTCTGAGGTCAAAATTTTCAAGAAAATCTTTATAATTTTGCATAATACATTAACGTTTATTTCTAAAACGCGCCCAAAAACTTTTTGAAGCATGGCTCTCAAGTTGTTCAATTCTTTGAGAAAGTTCTTTGTTATGCTCCAGAAGCTCTTTTACCTGTTTTGCAAGAATTTCATTATCCCTTTTGTATCCGCCGGCTTCAATCAATCGTGTTGCCATATCTGAATTTGTTATATCATCGCTGATTTTTTTTGCAACAGCCTGTGCTAGCATTTGCAGGGTCTGGCTGGATACATCAAGAGTAAAATTTTTGCCCTGCGGAATAATCTCCGGTTCAGAATTTTCTTTTACAAGTATATTTGTATTTTCGGATTTATCTATGACTACAGGCTGAATCTGCGGTTCCGGATTTTTTTCAACTTTTGCTTCCATTCTGGATAGTTTTGCTATAATTTGTTCATCACTGTAACCCTGAGCTTTCAATGAGATACCCTTTTTAATTTTTTCCAGCGCTAAATCATCATAAAATTCAAGTCCGTCCTCATCTTCATATATAGATTCTATTTTCCAGTCTTTGAGGAATAAATCCAGCGAATGATTATCTATATAATAATTTTCAGCATTTAAACTTTTTAAAATTGATTCTCTGTTAAACATCCGCTGTCCCTCACTTTTTCATTAATCTGGCAATATCCCTGTCCTGCGTCTTTTTGGCTATTGATTCTCTTTTGTCGTAAAGTTTTTTACCCTTTGCCAATCCCAGCTCTATTTTAGCAAAACCACGGGTTAAAAACAATTCTAAAGGAATAATTGTTACGCCGCCCTTTTTTACTTTGTCCTGGATTTTTAATATTTCACGTTTTTGCAAAAGAAGTTTTCTTGTTCTGTCAGGTTTATGGTTAAAGCGGTTTCCTTGTTCATAAGGTGAAATATGCATTCCATACAAAAAAACTTCATTATCTTCAATTTTCGCAAAAGAATCTTTGAGATTTACTGTTCCTTTTCTGACCGATTTTATCTCTGTTCCTGTTAATACAATCCCCGCAATAAATTTATCAAAAATCAGAAAATCATGAAAAGCTTTTCTGTTAGTAGATATGACTTTTTTATCCATAGTTGTATTATAGTAAAAATTTGAATGTTTGTATAGTATTTAATTATACTTCTTTTCCAAACAGACAAATGTTTAAGGTACCAACTTGATTATGTATTGACATAATCAAGTTGGTACCTTACAATTATAACTATGGATAAAGATGAAAAATTTGATTGTAAAAATGCTAAATGGGGTGGAAAACGCTTTAATTCCGGGCGTAAACGTACTTGTATTGGAAAAATACCTTTTAATCGTAGAATTAATGAAAGAATACTTAAAATCTTGCGAGAGTTTGCAAGAGAGCATAATATTACCGAGACAGAAGCTCTTGAAAGCGCGATTCTGCTTCAAACAAATATTGATAAATTAAAAGGAGGAAAAAATATGAAAATAGTTATTCCTACTGCGGACGGCAGATTATGTTTACATTTTGGACACTGTGAGTCGTTTACTTTTGCAGAGGTTAATCCTGAGACAAAAGAAATTTTAAGTATTGAGGCAAAAATTCCTGAAGAAGGCATAAGCTGTCAGAGTGCAAGCTGGATATCAGAACAGGGGGCTAATATAGTGCTGGCAGGCGGTATGGGAGCCCGTCCGCTCGGGATATTCAGCCAAAACGGAGTTAGGGTTATATCCGGTTGTCCGGAGCTTTCTGTAGAAGAGCTGGTGCAAAAGTATCTGAACTCGAATCTGGAAACCGGCGAAAATAGCTGCGAAGGTGAACACAGCCATTGCGGAGGACATAAACATCAACATCATCACTGTCATCACTCATAATAAGAAATAATAAAGCGCAATTCTTTTTAATAATTTGTTTTTATATATATAGAAAGGATTGCGTTATGTATATTTCTGTCCAACCTGTTGCATCAAAAGGTTATACGCAGGATTCTGCTTTCCGCAAAGATGAAACGGTTCAAGAAAGCAAAAACATTTCTCCAAAAGCAGTTTTCACGTTTCTCGCGGCAGCAGGCGCAGCAGCTGCAATTTTGATATCTGCAAAGAAAAAGAAAACACCTGTAGAGCAAATAAAAAAGATTACCGGAAAAAATCCGCCGGTAGAAACTCTTACAACAGAAGAAAAGGAAAAGTTAATAAAAGAATTGCAGACAAAAACGGACAATCCGGAGGTTAAAGCTGAAATTCGGAAGCTTATTGAAAACGGAGAATGGGATAAGCTTTAGAGAATATCTCCTTCTTTCATTTCTCTTTTTATATAGTTTCCGGTAAACAGCCGGTCAAGGTGTTTATATAAGATTATATTAAACTTTAGAATTTTATTGTTCCCGCATAAAACGCTTATTGTACGATTTTTTGAATCAATCTCAGTAATAGTTCCTGCTTCTTTATATGTTGTATTGTTTTCAAAAATTTCCGTCCTGTGACCTTTTACTGCAAAACAGGTATCATTATGGTAAAAATACGCTTCACTCCACGGGTAAATTGCTCTTATAAGAGCATCATTTTCTTCTGCACTTCCTGTAAAATTAAGTTCCAATTCCTCCGGATGGGAAAAATAACTTGCTCTGTCCTCTCTTTGCCGGAGAGGGATTATAATATCTTCTCTCAAGGCGTTTAAAAGGTCGCAAACCACACCGCGGGCAAGAAGTACAGTCCGCTCTTTCAAAGATTTTCCGGTGTCGGAAGGATAAATTTTAATCTCTTCCTGCGCCAGAATTGCCCCGGTATCAAGCCCTTTGTCTATAAGGTGAAAAGTAACCCCGCTTTCCTGCTCCTGATTCCTGATTGTCCAGAAATACGGATTAGGACCTCTGTATTTTGGAAGCAGTGAAGGGTGTGCATTTATCGCCGCGATTTTTGGTAAATCATATATTTCTTTGCCGATTTTTTCTCCCCACGAACCAACAAGAATTATATCGGGATTAATCTTTAAAAGCGCATTCTTAAATTCTTTTGTATTTACTCCTCTTGCCTCAATCTCCGGAATAGAATAACTTTTTATGTAATTATATTCAACAGACGGATTGATTAAATCTCTTAATTTTTTCCAAAGAGGATGATATTTAACCGTATCTTTCCTTAAAACTCCGGCAATTTCACACCCTGCATCAAGAGTTCCCGCTATAAGATTGGTGAACATCTCGCCGTAGCCTATAATTACAACTTTAAGCATTCTTCCCTGTCCTTATTTATCTGTATTTTCAATTCTTCAAGCGAATCGAATTTCTTCTCATCCCGTATTTTTTTTATAATTTCAAGCTCTATTGTTTCACCGTAGAGATTTCCGCTAAACCCGATAATATGAGCCTCAACAACAGGCTCTTTAGTGTTGTGAACAGTAGGTTTCATGCCCCAGTTGATTATGGCGGCGCCAAATTGGGTTTTTCCTGCATAAACTCCAAACGGAATACGCACAATCTCATCAGGATATTTTATATTTGCAGTCGGGAATCCGATTGTTCTCCCGATTTGAGCGCCATGTACAACCTCGCCTTCCAGTGAAAAATTGCTCCTTAAAAGCCCGTTTGCAACTTCTGTTTTTCCTTCTTGTAAAAAGTCTTTTATAAGGGAAGAGCTTACAACTTCGCCATTATATTTTTGCGGCTCAACGCAAAAATACTCATATCCGTATTTTTTCCGGCATGCCTCAAGAAACTCCGGATTTCCGGATTTGTTTCTGCCGAAGGTGTGATTAAAACCGGTGGAGATTGAGACAGGATTGTATTTTTCTGTCAAAAGTTGCAGATACTCTTCGGCGCTCATATTAGCAATCTCTTCAAAATCAAGCTCCACAACTTCTTTCACACCAAGCGCTTTAATTTTTTCAACAGATTTATGCCGAGTATAAATGTATTTATACTCCCTCTTAAAATACTTTGCCGGAGAGTCTTTAAAAGTAACAAGGACAGGGTATTCCGCATAATTTACGGCAGAATTAATAACAGCCTGATGAGCTATATGCACGCCGTCAAAAAAACCTAAAATCAAACCCTTTTTCATATTAGAAACTTAAGCTATTACGTTGAGTTTTTCGCCTAAAATCTGTTTGTGGCAGAAGTTTTGCCATTCGTTAATATTATCAAATAACTGCGGCAGTTTATCCTGTGAAACAATTTTTTTGTTAGGGGTTAAAGAATTAAATGCAGTATCTCCGATGGTTTCATTGCTCCGGCTGTTGTAGAAAGGCATATTACTGCTTACATTATAGCCGTTGTTGTTATTTGTAGATATTGCAGAAACTAGCATAGCCACCCCTTTTCTAATACCACACAAAACAGATCACACTTATTCGGGTAAAATCCGTTCCGTAAAATAATTCTATCACACTATGTTTTTTTGTGCAATAACTTTATCGGGTAATTTGTATTTTAAGAATAATATATTTTATGTAAAATTTTGTAAAGAGCAGCGCAAATTTATTTATTTGCGGTTTATTAGTATAAATAGTGTATAAATAAGGAAAGCAGGGGAAAATTGGTCAGGATATCAGGTAATTATATAAATAATCAGACATTTAATGCTGACAAAGATACTGTAGATGCAAGAACCGGAGAATACAAAGATCCTCTTATGCATTGGCCTTTGCGCGGTGCGGCTTTTTCTAATGAAGTCGGAGAAGCAATTCGCCCGTTAATCGGAAGTTATGCAAATTTAACCTGGATTCCTGCTTTGATGTATATAGGGGCTGATGTTTACGACAAATACAAAAACAATCAGACGGAATACAGTCCTGATTCTAAAAGATGCCTGAAACAGGCAATTTTTCAAGGGCTTGCAAGTATATTTCTGCCGGTACTTGCTGTAAAAATTGGTCAAAATGCTTTTTCACAGCTCGGTAAATTTTCAAAAGATAAAATTTCTTTGAATTCAAAAGAACAAATTTCAAAAGTTGCGGAACAGTTTATTGCAAATGGCAAAATGCGTGCTTTTGACGGGCAGGACAGCGAGTGTGTGAAAGAATTTTTGTCGCAGGTTAATAACAGCATGGATTTTAATAATAATAAGCGTTCGCTGAAAAATTTATTTAACATTTACAGACTGGACAGTAAGAATAAAATAGAGTCTTATGCAGAAAAAAATATAACGGATTTGATTCAATTGCGCAAAGACATGCTGAATCCTGATACAAAGATTAAAGCAGGCAAATGGTATTCAAAATACATAAAAGCTTTAAAAAGCGGGCAAACTGAAAGTGTAGCGGTGAAAACAGTATTGTCTGATTTTCAGAAAAATAAACTTTTAAAAGGAAATTTTATAAAGACAATCGGCGGATTTACGGCTCTCGGGCTTGCAATAAAGCCGATTGATAATTTTGTTGAAAATGTTTTAATCGGCAAATACGTAGGGCCAAGAATAGATAATCTTAACATAAATCAGAAGAAGGCATCAAATAGCTGAACCTGTAAATTTTTTTTACAAAGCTGTAAATAATACGAGCATTTTTTTGATATTTACTATACAATATTAGAATGAATTAAGGACGGGTTTATGGTGGAAACTTTTGAACTTACAAATTACAACTTCTATTCAAGCCGGTTGGACATGGAACTTATCACAAATATTGTTGATACTCTGAAAGATATTCTTGAAGAGGATAAAAAACAGGAGCAGCCGTTGTTTTTAAAGGTTGCTGATGATTTTATCCTGAATATTGCGCGGAAAGTTGTTCAGGAAAAGAAAAAAACTTTTCTGATTGGTATAACCGGCGAAAGTGCATCAGGAAAAACCGTTTTTGTTGATAATACCATTGAAGCAGTTGTCCGCGACAAAAAAGAAGGTATTTACACCGTTATCCGTCAGGATGATTATTACAAAGATACTTCAAAAGAATTAATTGAAGCCGGAAGCTATGATGCTTTATTTAAAACCGGATTTAGTTTTGATACGCCTGATGTTATTGATTTAAATTTAATGCGCGAACATTTGCTCAGTCTGAAGAAAGGCGAAACTGTTGTTTCTCCTAAGTATGATTTTGTAACCTGTGTTTCTGATCCGGACGGGGATGTTAAAAAGCCGGCAAAAGTTATTCTTACAGAAGGACTTTATGTCCTCAACAAAGAACTCCGCGACATTATGGACGTAAAAGTTTATGTATTTACCCCTATTGATGTTATTAAAGAGCGCTGGTATAAACGCGCTGTTTCACGCGGAAAAACCGGTGAAGCTGCAGACTTGCAGTTCAAAAACGTAAACGAAACCGCACAGCAATACATCCGCCCGACTTACGAGATTTCTGACTGTATAATAAATGGCATGGTTGATAAAGATTATATTAAAGTAATCACAGATAAAATAAAAACCCGTCTGGCAGAAGTTTGCTGCTAGGGGTAGGGAGATATAATGTTTGAATTAAAAGCACAAATGTATTTTTCTGCAGCACATCATCTCTTAAATTATGACGGCGAATGCGAAAACCAGCACGGACACAACTGGCTTGTCGAAGCTTATGTTAAAGGTGAAACTCTGGATAAAAGCAATATACTTGTAGATTATAAAGTTCTTAAAAAAGAAATGAAAGCGGTTTTAGACCTTTTAGACCACAAAGATCTTAATGAGCTTCCGTATTTTAACGGAGAAAGTCCTTCAAGTGAGATGATTTCAATGTTTATATATAATAAATTAAAAGAAAAAATCGTTCAGATATCGAAAGTTTCTGTTTGGGAAACAGCAACTTCATGCGCAAGCTATTATGAAGAGTAGGCTGAATGACCTTATAATTAATTTGGATTGTCTGATATTTGTCAAAGCAGGTTGGAGATTTTTTATTTCCGGAAAAAGTCTGGTTCGGGTAAAAATAGAGGTTAATAAAAAAATAAAAAGAAAGATTTTTTAATCTTTCTTTTTATTAATATTATTTTAACTTATTGTATACATCATCTGTAACAGGTTCCAGCCACTCGTTTGAAGTATCAACGCCGTCAAGTTCAACTGCCAGATGCGAGAACCAGGAATCAGGTGCTGCACCATGCCAGTGTTTAACGTTTGCCGGGATATTTATTACATCACCCGGTTTCATTTCAACCGGTTCTTTTCCCCATTCCTGATAATATCCCCTGCCTCCTATCGCGATTAACATCTGTCCGCCGCCGGATTTTGCTTTATGGATATGCCAGTTATTTCTGCATTTAGGTTCGAATGTGACATTACTTATTTTTACCTGCTGCGTTGAAACAGGGGCTAAATAACTTTGACCTGTAAAATATTTTGCATAAGCGCTATTCGGCTCGCCAATCGGAAACATTATAGATTTTGCATAAGCATCTTTTCCGGCTGCGGCCGGTTCGTTGTCAGTCCAGACTTCTTTTGCTAAATTAAATACCGCCCAGGCTTTCGGCCAACCTGCATAAAAAGCATTATGGGTAATTATTGCCGCAATTTCAGGTTTTGTAACTCCGTTATTTTTGGCAGTTTGGAGATGATATTTCAGAGAAGAATCAATTATCCCCTGTGACATTAATGAAACTACTGTTATTATGCTTCTTGTCTTTAAATCGATATCTTGATTATTCCAGTTTTCGCCAAATAAAATATCATCATTAAAATGTGCAAACTCCGGCGCAAAGCTGCCAAGTTGGACTCTGCCTGCCGTTTGTGTAATTTTTTTCATATCAGCTCCTTTATTCAATTCTTTATTTGTTTTAGCAAAACAAGGGGGTAAAACAAAACTTGCCGCAAGTGCAGTTATGGTCAGTACAGGTAATATTTTGTTTTTCATATTTATCTCTCCATATTTAAACTTTTATTGTATTTTAATCCCTGATAGCAGCTCTCAGTCAAGTGTTTTTTAGCAATAAAATCTGTATAACATACTAGCAATTGAGAATTTTCTCCGGAGGATAAAAGTTTTTAACAAAACAATTTATCCTCCCTATTGCAGAATAAGGAGGATAAATTAAATTTTAAATAACAAAATTACATAGACTTTCTGTCTGCAATCTCTTCCATCTTATGATCAGCAAGTCTTGAGTCGCCTTTAACTCTTGAATATGCAAGATATCCGTTCATTCTTTCAATCTTTGTAAGGTTCTTAGAACCGCACTTAGGACATACATCCATATTCAATTCCTGATGACCGCAGTCGTCGCAGTATGAAAGTGACAGGTTAACACCTTCATAGAAGCCCATGTCCATTGCTCTGTGAATCAATGTTTCAACAGCTTCAGTATTGTAATCAATCGGATATTTTACGTACTGAATCTTTCCGCCGTTCAATAAATCCCAGAAACGTTTTTCCAGATCCTGTTTTTGAATAGGAGTTATATCCTCGCTTACGTGGCAGTGGAAAGAATTTGATACATAAGGTTTATCAGATACATTTGCAACAATTCCGAATTTCTTTCTGAACTGTTTTACCTGCAATCCGCAAAGGTTTTCAGCCGGAGTTCCGTATATTGCGTAAAGAATTCCGTCTTCTTCTTTAAACTGCCGGGTTTTTTTGTTAATGTATTCCATAACTTCAAGTGCAAATTCTCCGTCCTCTACAAGAGATTTTCCGTTATACAATTCCTGCAATTCATTCAATGCAGTAATACCAAATGAAGCTGTAGAAGATTTTAACAAAGGTCTGATTTTATCGTGGATCCCCAGATGACCGCCTAAGAATCCGCCTTCGCAGAATGCGAGAGGGTTTACGGAAGCCTTCATTTCTCCTAAGTAGTCATAAGTTCTTTTATGTAACTTTCTGATTAATTCAAGATAGTAATCCAGAACTTCATAGAAATCTTTGCTTTCCTTTTTAGCTTTGGCATAAATCATCGGAAGGTGAAGGCTTATAGCACCGATATTGAAACGACCTACAAAAATAGGAGTATCATTCTCATCAGCAGGCTTCATTCCGCCTCTTTCGTACCAAGGTGATAAGAAAGCTCTGCAGCCCATCGGAGAAACGACTTTACCGTATTTTTTGTACATTTCGGCAACATAACCTTCGCCTGTCAGTGAAAGCCAGTCAGGATACATTGTTTTCTTAGAGCACTCAACACCTGCTTTAAACAAATCTTCATTAACCTTGCCCGGTCCGTGAAGGTTTTCATCATACAAGAATACAATTTTAGGGAACAATACCGGTTTTTTGCATTCTTTTTTACCCTGTCCGCCTTTTCTGATTCTGAGCATAGCTAACGTTGCCATCTTTTCGTAAACACCGGTTCCTAAGCCTGCAGTAACCGTAATAAACGGATAATCTCCTCTTGAAGAAGCTACCGTATTAAATTTGTATTCCCAGCCCTGGAAACCTTGTTCAAAATCTTTTTCAACATCAGCCATTGCAGCTTCTCTTGCTTTTTC
>CALUSN010000034.1 GCA_944323435.1 Candidatus Gastranaerophilales bacterium
AGAACGTGAACGTTCAGGCACCGTAACCTTTTCCACGACTTTAGCCAGATTATTCTTATTTATCCCTGCATCTATTCGCATTACTCTCTCCCAACTGTATAGTACACTATCGGGTAATGTTTTATAACGGTCAAAGGATTGAAATTAATTAAATCTTATGGTTAATATTTGTGGTAAATGTATTGTTCGGCAGTGATCAAGTGACCAGGTGATCAAACAGGGGAATGTATTTGGGTTGGCAGGTCAAATGACAAGTGTGCCGTCATTCTGAACCCGACAGCAATTCGAGGGTGAAGAATCTTTACAAAGTTAATGTCGGCTTGGTAAAGCCAACCTGCATTTAAGTATGTGAAATTTGAGAATTGAATAAAAATACGTCTGTAATTCTGTTCCCTATTTTATTACAAATATTTACCATATCCTACACGCTGTTAAAGCGTCATTGCGAGGAGCGAAAGCGACGTGGCAATCCAGTAAGTCTATTGTGCAGCACGTTCAAGATTGCTTCGGGCTGTTTTGGCTATTCTCTCGCAATGACGCAAGGTTTAGAATTATAGAATTATAGGTCGGGCTTTAGCCCGACAAAAACCTGGTTAATGTTAGATTTTGCCCAATATACATTTCTGAAATTTAGGTATTATTTATGATTGACCGGATTAATCGCAAAAACCATTAGGAATAATTTACTGATGTCTGTATGTCTTGCGTATAACATCAATCATTATATTAATGCTGTTAAGCTCTGTTGGTTCACAATCTTTTAATTTGCTATTGATGGCATTTATTATTGAGCTTTTATCATCTGAAACTGTTGGAATTAATAAATCAACTGGTGACAGGTTAAACTTATTACATATCATATCAATAGTGTTTGCAGAGGGAGTATATTTTTGGTGTTCAATATTTCTAATTGCTTCAACAGATAAACCAATCGTTTCTGCAAACTTAGCTTGAGTCATATTCTTAGACAGCCTCAAAGCCTTAATATTATTGCATAATAATTCTTGATAACTCATATCTAAAGACTAAACGACTTTATCAAGGTTATAAAGTATGCAGTTGTACTACTAACTTGTAAAATAGTTATGTTTAATGCAAAATACTACCATAGAATAGGCAGTATTTATTTGAATAATTATGAATGGTAAAACATGTTTTTTTATAGGAAGCAGGCACGCACCAAGTAGTATTCAACCACAACTTGCGGAGGCTGTTGACAAACACATTATAGAATATGGTGTTACGAGCTTTACAGTCGGTCACTATGGTTCATTTGATAGTTTAGCAGCGGGAGTGTTGCGAGAAGCAAAGAAACAATATTCATACATTAAATTATATCTGCTTGCACCTTATGCACTTAATCAGAATAGAGAAGCTCCTGAAGGATTTGACGGAACATTTTATCCGGAGGGGCTGGAAAAAGTACCAATGCGTTATGCAATAGTACAAGCAAACAGATACATGGTACAGAATAGCAACTATTTAATATCCTACTCTGGTATGGTTAACTCCGGAAAGATTGTAGAATACGCTCAAGGACGAGAGAAGAAAGGATTAATTAAAGTTACTCTATTATAGCAGGCATTTACTGCATCTCCCAACATTAGTAATTCTGAAATCTATGTTTCACTTGATATTGACTGGATTTGCCGCAAAAACCGTTGTGTAATATTGAATTTTGCCTGATTGCAGAAACCCTCTAAAATCACCAAAGCCAAATTGAATTATTCGGGTACGCATAGTCCTTAATTTCACTAAAATTTTGCTGTCGCAAAATTGCCGTTCAATCGGACTATATGCTCTTACGAGTTTCGCAATTTCGTTGCTCACTCTACCGAAAATCCAACAACTCCTTTTTGAGGGGACTATTTTGCCTCATTTTTACAGTTTTGGGACAAGGCGGAAATGCACTAAAAAAGAGCCTTTTAGGCTCTTTTAAAATGGAGCGGGAGACGAGGCTCGAACTCGCGACATCTTCCTTGGCAAGGAAGCATTCTACCACTGAATTACCCCCGCATGGGATAATATAATAATACATGCTAAGATTTTAAAGTCAAGAGTTCAAATCTAATATATTAAAATTTTTTATCACCCTACCGCATGATAAGAGCCTATTACATAGAACATTTTCACAAGCGGTTTTATTTTTTCAAAAGCACACCGGACATCTTCATCAAGAATATGTCCTGCAAAATCTATATAAAAAACATATTCGCCAAGCTCTTTTTTTGACGGTCGTGAATCTATATATGACATATTGATATTATATTCTTCCAGTATTGTTAGTATTTTATTAAGTGCTCCGGCTTTGTTTTCTGTTGAAAAAGTAATACTTGTCTTGTCATATCCTGTCCGCGGGGACATAAATTTCCCGAGTAGAATAAAACGTGTCTGATTATTGATTTCGTCATTTATATTTTTTTCAATTATCGGAATATCATACATTTCGGCACAGTCAATACTTCCTATTGCAGCAACTTCAGGCTCTTCCATAACCAGAGAACGAATTGCTGCAGATGTTGACAGGGTTGCTTCTTCTATCAAAGAGTCTGGAAAGTGTTCTTGTAAAAATTTTTTGCATTGTGCCAATGCTTGCGGATGTGAACGTACAACTTTTATATCCGAAAAATTTTTTGCAAATCCCAAAAGCGCATGTTCAACTCCCATAGTAGTTTCTGCTATTATTTTAAATCCTTCCTTTTTTAGAGAAGAAAGATTATCCAGAGTTTCGCGTACAATTCCTTCTATTGAATTTTCTATCGGAATAACTGCTGCAATATCTTCACTATTTTCATCTTTCAATGCCTTTATTATACTTGAAATAGATTTTAAATTTGTACTGACACAATTCAATTTAAAAGAGTCAATAAAGATATTTTTGGCAAAATCACTATACGATCCGCGCGGGCCGAGAAATAACAATTTTCGTATTCTTGATGTGTCTAAAACCTCTGGCATCATAACGTTCCCTCTAGTTATCATTGTATAGAAAATCTCTGCTTAAAATGTTTGCTATACGATTTTTAGCATCTTCCTCTTTTCCTAGTTTAAATTCAAGTCTTGCTATAAACATTTCTCTTGACGTAGCCGGCATTAGATTATTTGCTTGATTTGCATATGAAAGAGCTTTTTCGTAATCTTTTGAAATAGCGTAAATATTAGCAATTCCATCATAACACATTGCTGTAATTTCCGAATTCTGAGACTTTTTCGCGACTTCTTGATAATCATACATTGCCCTGTCTAACTGATTAGTAGTTCTGAATTTTGTTGCAATATAAAGTCTTGCAGCAGCTTTTTCTTCTAAACTAAGTTCTTCTGCTTCAGGTTTTGTCGCTTCTTCCTCAGATTCATCATCCTGTATTTCTTCATTATCGAATTCGGATTCATCTGTATATTCGGATTCGAATTGAGAATTTTCCTCCTGAATTTCTTCTTCCTGAGTATTTACATTAGCCGGAACATTATTATTTACAACTGTGTTTACAACTGGTTCTTTTGCGCTGTTAAAATCCTCGTTTTCGGAATTTGAAGCCATATCAAAAGCTTTTGCGATTAATAAAACAAACACAATACATATTATTGCTAAAATTATAATGTATTTCTTTGAACCTAAATCAAAATTATTCATAAATCTACACTCCTATCTTTTTCTTATTTAATTCTACACCAAAAGCAAACATTGCAAAATCATATTTTACCGGATCGTCCGGACAGAATTTTTTCAAATTCTCTGTAAGCTCTATAACAGCCTTAAAGTCATTGCTTTTTCTTTCCAGAAGCCCCATCATTCTTGATACCCGTGCTACATGTACATCAAGAGGGATAAGTAAGTCCTTTGGTTTCATAAATTTCCATATACCTAAATCGACAGCAGATTTTCTTACCATCCACCTTAAGAACATATTCATACGCTTCATTGCCCCGCCGTTTTTCGGGTTAGGTATCATATGATAAAATCCCTGACCGGATGTTTTCGGAACATTAGAATAAAAATAATCAACAACCGTCTGTAAAAAGTTTTCAGAATTGAACCCGTATTCAAATAACTCTTCCAACCCCCCGGATTCATTATAAAGTTTATGAAGAATCTCGAAAACCGGAATAATATCATAGTCTTTAGAAAAACGGTATTCAACACCTTTCAGATTTAAAAAATCTCCGTTTTTAACATAGTTTGAAATATCATTTCCCGCTCTAGAATCTATATCTTCAAGCTTTCTGATAAACATTTTGCGGTTTCCGTAAGCAAAAAGCGAAGCGATAAATCCGTACAACTCCTTATCCTCTTTTGTTTTACCGCGATGAGGAAAGAGTACCGGATCGTCTTTTATAAAACTCTCCGTTTCATATTTTGCAGCTAATTTATCCAGTTCTTCTTTTGTAATCATCTTATATTCTTAAAAAAATCTTCTAATATTTTACCACATTTTTCTTCTTCTATGCCACCATAAATTTTCAGGGTTGATATTTTTTTTTGAGGCAAACATTGCGGATTGGAGACAAACACGCCATAATCAGGATTGTACGCTCCAAAGTAGAGGGTTTTTATTCCGGACATAAGTATTGCCCAGCTGCACATCGGGCATGGCTCAAGAGTTACATACATTTCGCAATCAGTAAGACGTGAGGAGTTTAAGACCTTTTGTGCTTCGCGTATTGCAAGAATTTCCGCATGCGCCGTAACATCGTTATCAATTTCTCTTCTGTTACGGGCAGCAGCAATAATTTTACCGTCTTTTTTGATTACACAACCTATCGGAACATCTATTGTACATTTTAAAGCTTGTTCTATTGCGTTTTGCATATTGTTTATTTTATCAAAAAAGTTAATGTTCGGGTTTAGCAAGCTAAAATTAACTTTTTTATTTTAGCGGGTTAACAAATATATTGAAAAATATAAAAAAGAGCCTTTGTGTTCTTAATTAAATTTGCGCCTGGAGGGAGTCGAACCCACGGCAGACAAGGTTTAGGAAACCTCCGCTCTATCCTACTGAGCTACAAGCGCAAAGTTTATATTTATTTTACAATCAAGTAATACTTATAGTCAACAAATTGAGAAACAAATTTTTATTGTAAAATTTATCCAGCAATTTTCAGCATATATCTTGTGCAGTCTCTGGAATTATGACTTTGTTTTGCGATTTTCCAACATTCCTCAGTTACAAGTCTATAAGCTTCTTTATCATCAAGATAACTTTCAATTTTAAAAATCAAATCAGAAAAGTCCTCATAAAAAGGCATATGTCCGTCAAACAGCGCAAGCTCTTCTCTGTAATCACTAATCATAAGCCTTTTACAGGCTGCAGCCTGGAATGTCCGGTAATTCAGAGAGGAAATGCCTTGTGAATGCATGTTGAAAACGATTTTGGAATTATTAATAGCTTTTGCCATATCCTTTTCATTATCAATAAAACCGCGATAACACAAATCAATTAATTCAGGATACTGTGCTCTCTCTCTGGCATCTCGGTAGTGTCGGTCAATGGCAAACCAGGCAATATTAAGACGGGGAAGTTTATCTACAAGTTCTTCGAAAAAGCCGAGCCTGTAATCTGTATCAAGACGTCCGGCAAACATAACATCATACTCCGGCTCTGTTCCCAGATCCTTATATACATCAAAATTTACAAAGTGCGGAAGATAAGTTATATTTTTAAAGTTTTCATAGCTTGTCAGAACTTTATCCCAATAAAATGTATAATTATCGTCTTCTTCAAGATAGGGAAGATATTTTTCCCAATCAGGTCCGGAAGTATTACTTCTTAAATCATCAGAAAAGTAATTTATTGACGGAATCTCAAGATTATTATCAACTTTGATTTTTAAACCTGAGTAATCATATCCGCAAATGTAATCAAATTTACGCCGGAGAAGTTGTTTTAAATTTTTATCAAACAGTTCGTCAAAAACAGTAACCTTGCAGTCATTTTGTTCAAATCCGTCAATAATACTGCTCATGGTAAGTCTTCCGCCTATACTTTCCGGAAGAACTGCTAAAATCTTTTTCCTGCTCTTTCTCATTCTGATATTATTTTAACATTTTTGCCAGGGCTTTACAACTGTCGGATCCCCCCCCGTTTGAGATGTTAATTATTGTAATCCTGTTTTTAGAGTTTTTGCAGTTTTATCAAAACTAAGATGATATTTCTCCTCTTAACATTTCGTAAAAAATACTTTTTTTAAAAGCAAATTAGATATAGAATAGAGATACGCCAACTTTACGAATCAAGAAAGGATTTTTGCATGGTGCTTGAAATGACTTATCCTCAGCTTGAACGAGCTGTTAACCCAACCCATGATATAAGACTTTTTTCCGGTCGTTCTAACCCCCAATTAGCACAAGAAATTGCGGATTATCTGGGTACAACTGTAGGACCTATGGTTATAAAAAATTTTGCAGACGGTGAGATATACGTTCAGGTAAAAGAAAGCATAAGGGGCGATGATGTATTTATTGTACAACCGCTGTGCAATCCGGTTAACGAAAACCTTATGGAGCTCTTAATTATGATAGATGCTTTCAAAAGAGCAAGCGCCAAAACGATTACAGCAGTTATCCCGTATTACGGCTATGCCCGTCAGGACAGAAAGACTTCGGGCAGAGAAGCTATTACTGCTAAGCTTGTTGCGGATTTACTCACTACAGCCGGAGCAAACAGGGTTCTTGCTATGGATTTACACACCGGGCAAATACAGGGTTTCTTTAATATTCTGGTTGACCACATTTTTGCAACTCCAATTCTTGTTGATTACGTTAAAAATTTGGGGCTGAATCCTGATGAAATGGTTGCAGTAAGTCCGGATATGGGCGGCGCAAACAGAACAAGGCATTTTGCAAAAAATCTCAATATTCCTATGGCAATTATTGATAAAAGACGCGATAAACATAATGAAGCAATTGCTGCTCACATTATCGGTGATGTGGAAAACAAGGTATGCCTGATGTTTGATGATATTATTGACACAGCCGGCACAATTTGCGAAGCTTCCAAACTCCTAAAAAGCTCAGGAGCAAAAGCTGTATACGTTGGAGCAACCCACGCTGTTCTATCAGGTCCTGCAATCGAAAGACTTAAAAATGCTCCAATTGAAGAATGTATTATTACAAATACTATACCTTGGGCAAAAGAATTGTTACCGTCTAATGTTAAACAACTTTCAGTGGCTCCGCTTCTCGGTCAGGCAATTTCAAGAATACATGATGATGAATCTGTAAGTTCACTATTTGGTTTTGAAAAGGAAATGAAAGTTTAAACATCTTTCAATAATATACTTATATCAACACCCAAAACATTAGCTATATCAATGACTTTCAATATAGTAGGGTTAATTTTGCCTGTTTCAATTAAACTTACGGAATTTCTTGAAATGTTCGTAAGCTCAGCCAATCTCTCCTGAGAAAGATTCTTTCTTAAACGCTCACTTTTAATGTTTATTCCTAAATTTCTTAGTCTCGTATTTTCTTTCATAATACTCATATTTTCTTGTATGGCAAAATAAATTTCTATAAAATATAATTACAATTTTAATATTATATTCAAAATTGTAAAAGGAAGCCAGTGTTACCATGACTTCCTTTTTATATAAAAGGGCAGACACGCTGCCCTTTACCGCGTTTGATCTCTTGGAAATAACTTCCTGTAAACTTAATCAAAATTAAGTGGATCTGGGCGGTGAGTTATATTATTTCAAGCTTTCTTGACGAAATATGCTCTACACTCTGTTTTGGAATTTTGATTGTTAATATTCCGTTCTTGTATTCAGCCTGTGCCTCAGACGTTTTAATCGGCTGATCAAAAGAAATTGTTCTCTGGTACTTTCCATATCTAAACTCACAGGTATGAAATTTTTCATTCATTTCTTTTTCATCTTTTTGCTCTTTTTCTTCTTCTATCTCCGCTGTTATTGTCATAAAATCATTGTCTAATTCTACATCAATATCGTTTTTGTCCACACCCGGAAGCTGAACTTTTATCTTATACTCTTTATCATTTTGTTTCACTTCCACTGCAGGACGCCAGATTGAATTTTTCTTTACATTAAGCGGATTTGAAAAAACAGGATGCAAAAATGTATCCCTTAAAAAATTATTCAATTCATTATGTATACTGTCAAAATACAGCTCAGGTTCTCTTATAATAAGTTCTTTTTTCATTAATATCTCCTTTACCTTTATACTATAAAAGGCATATGTAATGATTCCATTAGCCAAACAGGCTATATTGGAATAACCAATACAGCCTGTTGTTTGTTGTTTTCTGTTTAAAAAACTTATTCTTCTATTGTTCCGGCAGTTTTGCCGTATTTTTTGATGGTTGCGTTTAGCATGTTTTCATGGTGCTTTTCGCGATATATCTGGCATAATAATTTGTATGCATGCTTATTATAAGGATCCTGTTCCAGAATCGTTTCCAACTGTTCGACAGCAGAGCTTGAACGTTTTGTATAATAGTCAATCAAGGCCGGAAGCGTTTCGGTCAAATCATTCATATCTGTTGCACCGGCAATTTCAGCACAACTTTTTGCTTTATCAAATTCTTCAGCATCCAAATACATTACCGCAACTTCATAATAAACTTCTGATTTGCTGCGTCTGTCCGGCTTCATCAATGCAACTGCCTGATATTCCTGAGCAGCTTTATCATATTCAGCACGTTTTCTGTACTGTTCAGCAAGCGCAAGCTTTGTATCTATATCCTGTGCAACAACTTCCTCCGGATTTGTTTCATCATTAACCGGAACATTCAATGTTGCAAGAATTTCCTCAACAGTAAATAACTGGTTTTTTTCTTCTTGACTCGGCGGAATATTGGTAACATCCGGAACTACAGAATACAATAATGCCAGAGTCTTTAAGTCTCTTGCAGTAATTTCCGTATTGAATTTTGTACCAATCGGATACATTACATCATAAATGCTCGGGCTCTTACCATTCAAGCCGAGTGAATGACCGATTTCCTGCAGGGCAGAAGAAAACAATTGTTTAGAATCCAAATTGTGATTCTTTGAATCTGTTTTCTTAAAGGTTATTGTTGAACCTGATATTGTATTGCCGTTTACATCAAAAGACTGTGAACCGATAGGAGAATTGTCATCATTGTTTGTATTTTTAAAATAACATTTCATATCAGCTTCATCCGGAGTTTCTACAAAATTAAAACGTACAAGTCCTTCACTGGCACGCTGCCATGCCTGATATGCGCTCATGACAACTTCCCGGTAATATTCCGGAACATCCGGAGTATCCTGAATAAAAACTTTTAAAGGGAATGACGATTTATTCCATCTTATAATCTTTCCACCGGCTGCAACTTCACGAAAATAACTGTCTATAACGGCTGCTTTTATTGTTTTTTCACCCATTGATTTATCATAACCAAGTACTATTGCGTATGAATTTTTGAATGAAAATTCCGGAGCATTACTGCTCATATTAGAATTAAAACCGCAATAAGCATACATAGCAGTTGCTGCTATTAGAGATGTACAAATAATTATCTTTTTCATCTTTCAGAAAACCTCTTTTCAATACTACCTTTACATTATACACTAAAAACCGTAAATTAAATTTTTGCGTCCGCAAAACTGTTTATTTGCAAAACGAAATATAATCACTTATACTCTTTGATATTGCTATATTATACATAATTTTTACGCTTATTGCAAATTAAATGATGGAATAATTGGAAGCAGTTATCATAAAATCATTGATCTTGCTCTATAATCCGATAATTTAGGTTGACAAACCTGTCGTTTAAATTATAATTAAGTGATGTTTAAATTAAGATTCAGATGGGATTATTTTTTACTGCTGTCGGTTTTTCTAACGGGTATATTCATAAGGCTGAAATTATATTTTTTTAATACAGGGTTGCATTGCGATGAAGCTAATCTGGCTCTTAATATGATTAGCAGTACGTTTTTAGAATTGTTTAAGCCGCTGGACAGATTGCAGGTTGCGCCGCCGGTATTTCTTATTCTTTCAAAAGTTGTATATCAGTTGGTGATTTTTAACTTTAAAGCAGATTTTTCAGATTTATTACTGAAATTTATTCCTCTGGCAAGCGGTCTGATTTCAATACCCGCAATGGCCTATCTGCTGAATAATATATATAGGAACGTGTTTATAACCGTATCAGGTACAATATTAATTGCTTTGAATCCGGCGGCAGTTTCATATTCTTGTGTTTACAAACAGTACGAATTTGAAATGCTTGCAGCAATTGTCATTTTGATTTTATTTTTGAAAATTAATTTTGAGCGAAAATACCTCGGATATTTTGCTTTTTTAGGTGCAATGCCGTATTTTTCGCTGTCATCATTTTTTATACTGTTTCCGGGACTGTTATATCTTTTCACAAAAGACAAGGGCAGCAAAAAAAATATTCTGCCGGCCTTTTTAACGTTCGGATTTGTTTTATTATCTTTTGTATTAATTACCCTTATCCCTGTTTTTACAACTCATTACAGCGGTATGGCGGATTACTGGGGAGGAAGTTTTGAGTCTGATGCAAATATATTTAATTATTTTAAAATTTTCGTGGCGTATATTTTCAGAACATCACATTATGCGGCTTTGCTACTGATAATGTTAGTATCATCAATTATTATATTTATTAAGCAAAAACGGCTGCTTCTTATAACTTTACTACCGTTGATTTTAATGTATGCAGCAGCCTGCTTAAGATTGTATCCTCTGGATGAAAGAGTAATTTTATTTGCTCTTCCGTGTGTTATAATACTTATTTTATATCCACTGAGCCTTATTCCGCAAAAAAAAGAAGTCAATGTTTTTCTTAATACTCTGCTGGTATGCGCTCTGGTTTACGGAATATTTACTTTCCCTAAAGGTAATTCAGTAATTGTCAAACAGGAAACCGGTAAAAATTTATGGAACTGGCTGAGTCATTATTACGACGGTAAATCTCCGGTTGTAACAGGTTATTCATTAAGCTCCGGGCTTTATTACAGAATGTTTTATGCCGACAAAATGAATCTTTATAATAAAGCGGTTATTACTGATAATTACAAGGCTGCAATAGAAGCTCTGCCCCAAGGCGAATATTATTTTGTAATATCAAGATATGAAAACTACGATTCAGAATTTGAAAATTTTTTGAATAACAACGTAGAAATCATATCACAGAAAACTTTTTTACCGGATACACGGGCAGATGTTCTGAATGCAGCTTCCGGAAGAGTTATAAAAATAAAGAAAAATTAAACATCACACGGAACTTTATTCTTCTTAAGCATTTCAATCAATGGTTCGAGAAATTTCTCTTCATCCTCAAATTGATTCTTAAGCGAATAATATGCAATTTCCACGAGTTCTTTACAAATTCCTGAAATCGGGAACTTTCTGAGTTTTGAATCTATGGCATATCTTGCCACGTTATATCTCAACTCATTAATTTCATTATAAGAATATTTGCCCAATATATTGTGCAATTCATCAACAGCCGACTGGTTATACATAATCCCCTTATACAGAGCAGGAATTGAGTATTCAAGCCCGCCGCCGACACAATCGTGATTTCTGATTTCTATAAAATTTCTCAGTCTGACTTCCGGAAAATACAGATTTGAATGAAGCTGCCAATCTTCAATCTCAGCATCAAACCCTTCAAAGCCCTTGTCCATAAACTGCCTGAAAGTAAGTCTGCCGTTCATGTTAACGGTTCTGTTATCACGATTGATAAAAATCATTGGAGTATCAAGAAGAAGTTCCACGTAATCCCTGAAACTCATTCCGTCCTGAAATTTTGTAGCAAAACCGCAGCGTTCATTATCTGTATTAAGCCATGCAAGCGCCCTGAAAGACTTGTATCCGGTATCAACCCCGCCTCTATTGCGTGAGTTTGCAAACATAGCAGTCGCAAACGGCATCATAAGATTAGCTGCACGGAATTTTTTCATGGCATCTTCTTCGGATTTATAGTCTACCCCGACCTGAATTCCTGCTGTTTCCCTCATCATAACATCGGATAAAATTCCCCAGAGATAATTTGCCATAAGATGATACCTGCGTTTAGGCAAAAGTTTTATATTTTTATACGTGGTAGTCGGAGAAACGCCTTTGTTAATGAGTTTTATCCCGAATTTATCCAGAAGCGGAAGCAATTCGGAATCGATTTCTTCAATGCGTTTTTTTAAATCTCTGATAAATTCCTGCGGCTCAATACTTAATTCTATCTGACATCCCGGCTCAAGCGTAATTGTATCGTGAATTTTTTTGAGTCCGATTATATTAACATCATCTAAGATATAATCCCAGTTATCGTTTCTGGCAAATTCTCTTAAAACTTCACAAATACCATATTCCCCGCCGTAAGGTGCAACCTGATTCGTAAGTTTTACAATAGGAATACGCTCATATTCCATACCGATTTTTTTTGTTGTTTTACACCCGAGAATAAATTCCTCTAAAAGCCGGGAGTATTCTAAATGTTCCTTAGGTTTTGTATCACAATAATTCACAATATTCTCCTTTCCCTATTATACCAAAGACATTATAATTTTAGGAAAGATTATAAGTTTTAACATTTCCCTGTTTGTACTATTATAAATACCATGGTGGATTATTTTGAACGCGCAAAATACTTTAGAACAAAAAAAAGATTAGGTCAGAATTTCTTGATTAACCCTGATGTAATCTCTGATATTATTGAATTTGCAGATATTCAGCCGGACGATGTTGTTTTGGAAATCGGTCCCGGTGTCGGGTTTGTAACCGAACAGCTTGTTAAATACGCAAAAAAAGTTATAGCGGTTGAGCTTGATGAAGAAGCGGTTAAAGAGCTTAACAAGCTTGAATGTGACAATCTGGAGATTATACATAACGACATTTTAAAAACGCAAATTGCTGATTTGACGGAAGAGAAGGTTAAAGTTGTCGCAAATATTCCTTATTATATAACTTCTCCGATTATCGCCCATCTTCTTGGAGAAATCGACGATTTAAACAATTCAAACAGGAATCGGATTAAAGACATCATTCTGATGGTTCAGGAAGAAGTTGCAAGAAGGATTGTTGCAACGGAAAAAAGTCCTGCCAAACAGTACGGGCTGCTTTCAATTCTTTCCCAATTTTGGGCGGAATGTTCAATCTTGAGGCTTGTCGGCAGAAAATCTTTTTATCCCGCGCCAAAAGTTAATTCCGCTCTTGTATCCTTGAAGGTTCGACCTGAGCCTTTATTAAAACTTACTAACTATAAGCATTTTAGAAAAACAATCAAAGCTGCATTTTCCCAGAGACGTAAAACTTTGAAAAACTGTCTTACAGGTGCAGGATTTGACAAAAACAAAGTTTCCCAAATACTTGCGGAAATGAAGCTTGATGAAAATATCCGCGGCGAAAAGCTTTCTATTGAACAGTTAGGCGAATTATCCGAACGCATACTCCAGGACTAAATGCATCCTGTTGGAGAGAAGTGAATAGAATTCCATTAATGTCGGTTGTGTGAAACGGTTTTGCCGGGCCAAAGCCCGACATATTACCTCACTTATTACAGCAGCACTGCTTGCAATTAGAGAAATCAAATATTGCCGGACGATCATTGTTGGTACGGAAGTGACTACTGCTATCGGTCTGGTGAATAGTGAGCGATGCATTAGAAATGCAGATTAGAGAGTGTATGACAAAAGCTTATTTCCTCATTGCAAAACTTCCACTCATAGACATCCAATTTTGTTTATACTATGATTAAAAAGGAACAATGTAATAGTATAACTTAATGGAAGAATCCGGCTTTCGAGCAGCCGGAGAAAGAAGGAAAAATGTTACCGGAAACAAAAAGTTTTCAATTGGAAATCGGCGGCAAGACCGTCACTGTAGAGACAGGAAAGTATGCACGTTCCGCTAACGGCAGTGTTACCGTAAGATGCGGAGATACAATGTTATTTGTTCACTGCTGCGTAAGCAAAGAACCGAGAGTCGGAATCGACTTTTTCCCTCTGCTTATTGATTATGAAGAAAGAATGTCCTCTATAGGCAGAATTCCGGGCGGATACAACCGTACGGAAGGTAAGGCAAGTGACAAGGCAATACTTGTTTCACGCTTGATAGACAGACCTATAAGACCGCTTTTCCCTAAGGGATACAGAAACGATATTCAAATCGTTGCTCAGTTATTCAGCTATGACCAGCAAAATCAGCCTGATACTTTGGCAATGTTAGGCGCCTCTTGCGCTTTAATGCTTTCAGGCGCTCCTTTTGAAGGTCCAATCGGCGCTGTAAGAGTTTCTAAACTCGACGGGCAATTAATTGCTAACCCGACCCACCAGCAGGCTGACAAATCTAATTTAGATATTGTTGTTGCAGGTACACACGACAGTGTAATTATGGTTGAAGCAGGCTGCAAGTTCGTAACAGAAGATGAAATTATGGAAGCTGTTGAATTTGCTCAGGTTGAAATCAGAAAACAGTGCGAAGCACAGGTTGAGTTTGCAAAAGCCTGCGGTGTTGAAAGAGAAGAATTTGTAAACCCTTATGACACAACAGAACTCAAGAATATAATTGACGAAGTTGCTCACGATATGATTTTTGATGCGTATCACAACTTTGACAGAGAATACAGACAAAACAAGCTTGAAGAAGCTAAGAAACTTGTTAAAGAACGCGTAGAAGCTCTTCCGGAAGATCATTATATCCATCAGATTATGGAAGAAACAGGCATTGACTTTGTTGCGGAAGAATTTAAGGCTGCAGAAAAGAAAATTATGCGTGCAATGATTCTTGACGAAGGCGTTAGAGCAGACGGCAGAAAACCAAATGAAGTCCGCCCTATCTGGTGTGAAGTCGGTGTAATTCCGCGTGCTCACGGCTCTGCAGTATTCACAAGAGGTCAAACCCAGATTCTCTCTGTTGCAACTCTTGCAGGACCTGGCATGAAACAGGAACTCGACGGGGTTGATCCTGAAACAGAAAAAACTTATATGCACAAATATATTTTCCCCGGCTTCTCCGTAGGCGAGGTTAAACCTCTAAGAGGTCCGGGAAGACGTGAAGTAGGTCACGGAAATCTGGCTGAAAGAGCTAACGTTCCGGCGCTTCCTTCTCAGGAAGAGTTCGGATACACAATCCGCGTAACATCTGATGTTCTTGAATCAAACGGTTCCACCTCAATGGGTTCAACCTGCGGTTCTTCAATGGCTCTTATGAATGCCGGTGTTCCTGTAAAATGCATGATCGGCGGTGTTGCAATGGGTATGATAACAGAACCGGGAAGAGAACCCGTTGTTTTAACCGATATTCAGGGTATTGAAGACTTTTTAGGCGATATGGACTTCAAAGTTACAGGTAACGATGACGGTATTACTGCTCTTCAAATGGATATGAAAGCTAAAGGTATTGCAAATGATACTTTAAGAAGAGCGTTAGCTCAGGCAAAAGAAGGCAGATTGCATATCTTAGGCGAGATGAGAAAGGTTATCACAAAACCTGCCGATCACTTATCACCATACGCACCGAGCATCACAACAATGAATATTCCTGTAGATGATATCGGAACGGTAATCGGGCCTGGCGGAAAACAAATCAGAGCGATTATTGAAGCATCAGGTGCAGAAATCGATATTCAGGATAACGGCGTTGTAACAATTACATCAAACGATCAGGAAGGCGCAGCTATTGCGAAGAAAATGATTAACGACCTGACCTTCAAGCCGGAAGTTGGCATGGTAATCAAAGGCAAGGTTGTAAGAATTATTCCTATCGGCGCTTTTGTTGAACTCGGCGGCGGCAAAGACGGCATGGTTCACATTTCACAAATTTGTCAGGAAAGAATTGAAACAATCGAGCCTCACGTAAATATCGGAGATGAAGTTGTTGTCAAAGTTATTAAGATTGATGATAAAGGCAGAATTAACCTGACAATTAAAGGCGTAACCGAAGAGGACAAAACTAAGATAATAAATGCGTAAGCGAAAATAAATCAAAGACGCCCGAAATTAAAATTTCGGGCGTCTTTGATTTATTTTATGTGGTATTCAGTCATAATTGCAGGGTGAGTAAAGCTCTGGAAATACAACGATTGTATTTCAAATTTAAAAAATTTAATCAGTATTTTTATATATCTGTGCGGTAGTGGCACCCTGCTATTTGGCGGTCAATTATTGTATTCAACATCCTCTCATCCTAACCTTCTTTCCATTGGACGAGGGGATGGCGCTCAAATCTTTTTGCATAAAAATAACGCATCAGTAGCTCTCTTCCTATATGAGGGAGAGTCGAAGAGGGTGATTATTTTCAGAGAATCAGCACCCCTCCTAATCTTTCGGGGTAAATGTATAGATTTGGTATTTAATTCTACAAGCAGGATGTTTTTAACAGGGGAAGGAACGCGTGCTGTTGTTCAATTATTTTTTTGTGCGGTAGTCACAGCACACTACTGTTGTAATCGCTTCTTGAATACACCCTGCTTATTTGTGTAACGATTTGTAAATATTTTACAAAAAAACCTAAAGTTTTTCAAAAAAATGCCGATAACATATCTGTAAGCAAAAAACAAAATCGTGTATATAAGGAGTTCCGGTAATTAGGGTAAATGTAGAATGTCGCCTTAAAAACCACTCCGGCTGTTGATTAAGAGGTATAGTGATGGACGAACATGAAGCACTAATTGAATATTCCGAGATGACATCATTTGATTTCAGTTCAAAAGAATTTCAGGAAGTACAAAGAGACTACATTCAATGCAAAAATGTAGTGTCCGCAATTATGGGATTTTTTAAAAACAGTATTCCTAAAACCGCAAAAAATTACTAAGGAGTATTAATGAGTATTAAAAAAGAATACGATGGAAAATGTTTTTCTCCAAATTGGCTTGAAGTTGATTTGGATAATACAGAGACGCAGACAGTAAAGGAGGAACGCCTAGAGAGTAAACAGCGTAAAGACCTAAATACTTTATTAAAAGAACTTGAAGAAATCAAACAAAACATTGAAAAGGCTGCTGAAAAGCAGCACCGTCTGGCTAATCTGATGAGTTATTATTCCGGTTAGTTTGCAAAGTAAAACTCATTGTTCCAACGGACTTATTTTACAAAAAAGACAGTAGTTATGAGATGCTGTCTTTTTTGTTTTTTAATATATTTATCGGGTGACATTGTTCATACATTTCTGCTTGCTTTGTACTTCCCTGTCACCCTCTGCTGACTCTGCTACCCACCTGCTGCAATTGGCGTTTTTACTACAGAATCGGGTGACATTGTTCATACATCTCTGCTTGCTTTATACCTCCCAATCACCCTCTGCTGACTCTGCTACCCACCTGCTGCAATTGGCGTTTTTACTACAGAATCGGGTGACATTGTTCATACATTTCTGCTTGCTTTATACCTCCCAATCACCCTCTGCTGACTCTGCTACCCACCTGCTGCAATTGGCGTTTTTACTACGGAATCGGGTGACATTGTTCATACATCTCTGCTTGCTTTGTACTTCCCTGTCACCCTCTGCTGACTCTGCTACCCACC
>CALUSN010000035.1 GCA_944323435.1 Candidatus Gastranaerophilales bacterium
TACATGGTTTACGGCATTTTTCCCAAAAAACTTTAATATTTTTGCCCTGCCTGTATAAAATTGTTACATTTCGTAATGTTTGTTAAATTAGATAGAAAATAGATATGAAATTTGTGATATATTAAAAAAGAAATCAGAGTATTCAATAATACAAGTTACATACATTAACCACTCACTATTTGCTATTTACTAACCATAAGGAAGCCTATGTCAGACAAAAAATTTATCTTAAATGCAGACGATTTTGGAATGAGTAAAGCTTTCAACAGAGCGGTACTTGAAGGGTACTCGTCGGGAATACTCAAAAGTGCAAGTCTTGTTGCAAACGGAGAAGCTTTTGAAGAAGCGTGCGAAAAAATTATTCCTGCTTGCCCAGATTTGGGAGTCGGGATACACCTCAATGTAATTGAGGGTAAATCATTGTGTTCGGATTTAGACAGACTGGCCGATGACGAAGGAAACTTTAACAATTCTTTTCCGCTTTTGCTGCTGAAATCTCTGAATACAAAAGATAATACATTTATGGAACAGATAGAAAGAGAGTTTAGAGCGCAGATAGAAAAAGTTTTGAGAAATACAGGCGCTTCACATATAGATTCACATGTTCATGTGCATTCAATTCCCCGGATTTTTGAGCTGGTATGCAGGCTGGCTAAAGAATACGGTATCCGGCAGATTAGAACCCAGTATGAAAAACCTTATATTATACCGGATGTTTTTAAACACCTCACAATAAAATATCCTGTAAACCTTGTAAAAGTTGCTTTACTCAACTTTTTTACGCTTATTAATGAAAATACGGTTCAAAAATACGGACTTTATACCAATGAATATATTTTAGGGGTTACTTATACTTCAATGATGAACAGCCTTGCAATATCATACGGGCTTATGGCAATCAGGTACGACAGAGTTATTGCGGAAGCTTTGATTCATCCTTGCAGATACGAAGATGGAACTATTGACAACCATTTCGGGGAATTTCAGATTACAAAAAATCTGAAATTAAAAGAAAAAATTGAAAAACTCGGGTATGAAATAACCAACTACAGAGAACTTTATTACTCTCACGGGAGCGAATCCGAATGCACGGAAAAACAGGGTGTATAATTGCGATTCTTGTTTTGTTTGGTTTCTTTGCGGTATTTTTGTATCCGAAAGAGAAAACCTGTTATATAGAAGAAGTCCGCTCGTCCTGCGAATTTCTTTTAGACAATGGCGAAATCTTTAAAATCAAAGGGTATGAAACTTTTGACCCGTATTTCAGCGAAAAGAACGAAAAACTTGCGCCGGCTTTCGGTTTAAGCAAAGAAGAAGCTTTTGTTATAGGAAGTTTTGCAAAATATCAGGCAAAGAATTTTCTTGAGGGCGGAATTGTCAATATTTACGGGGACAAACTTATATTTCAAAAATACGATTACCTTACAAAATTTAAAAATTCGCCTTACTGTATAAAAGACGGGAAATTCTGTAATGAAAAAGCTGCCGCAAAACTCATTCAGACGGTTAAACGTACAAATTATGTTCTTCTGGATGTTGATACGGATAAAACTTATCCGCTCACAAAAGAATATGAAAATCTGCTTGTGGTGAAGAAGGGTTACAAGAAAAATATTCCGGCTTTGAAGCGTGAAGCTTTAAGTCTTAATATCAAGGACGTAAAATTAATTCTGTCAGATTTCACAACAAATTTGAAACCTGACAGGAACTGTACTACAGATATTTGTAAAGAAATTCTTTTTAATATAAATAATTCAAAATCAACAATTGATATGGCAATATATGGTTACTCTTCAGTTCCGGCAATAGAAACAGCGCTTAAAAATGCTCTCCGGCGCGGGGTTAAAATTCGTATGGTATATGACAGCGACAATAAAGGCGGTAATATTTACGAAAATACTGCATATCTCGCTAACCTTATAAGGAATTCAATAAGCGATATAAATTCTTCTAATCCGGCATATCTTATGCATAATAAATTTTTTGTGATAGATAATAAAATTGTAATCACCGGCTCTGCAAATCTGTCACATACTGATATGTCCGGTTATAACGCAAACGCTCTTATTGTGATTAATTCTCCCGTGACAGCAGAAATTTATACCGGAGAATTTGAACAAATGTATAACGGCAAGTTTCATACAGATAAGCAAACTTTCCGCGGAGGGAGAAATATTTACTTCTCGCCGCAGGATAAAACGATTTCAAACGGGATTCTGCCTTTGATAAGGAAGGCGCAAGACTATATTTATATTCCGGCATTTATAATAATCGAGCGGCAGATTATTGATGAACTTGTCAGAGCAAAAAGGCGTGGAGTAGACGTAAAAATTATATCAGATGCCCTGAATGCTTCTGCAAAACACTCTAAAATAAAAGAAATCAGAGCGGCGGGAATTCCGGTCAAAGTTGAAAATTACGCCGGAAAGCTGCATTCAAAAACAATGATAATTGATAATAAATATCTGATTTTAGGTTCAATGAATTTTTCCTACAGCGGTGAAAACAGAAATGATGAAAATTTGATTATTCTTGATAATCCGGAAGCTGCAGTTTTTTACCGCAAATTTTTTGAGTATTTGTGGAAAAAAATTCCCGACAGGTGGCTCAAATATTCTCCTCGAGCTGAAGGATTGGATTCGGAAGGTTCCTGCACAGACGGTCAGGACAATGATTACGACGGACTGATTGACAGCGCTGATGAAGGATGTAAAAAAACGCAGCAGGGACAGTATTTTTGATGCGGTAAATCTTTGATTTACCGCATCCTACGACTTTTTAGTGAATAGTGAAGAGTGAATAGTGATTAGTGAATAGAATTTATTCTGTCATTGCGAGAAAATCTTTGATTTGCCGCAACTACTGCTTATTTACTACTATTGCTAATCTGCTTAAATCACTTAAAACAAAAAATGTCGATAGGGGGATTTGAACCCCCAAGGATCTCTCCACATGAACCTGAATCATGCGCGTCTACCAATTTCGCCATATCGACATATCTATATTCTATTATAAACATTCTAAAATGTTAACATGTCGTATAAAAATTTTTTACTTTAATATATAATATGTTTGGTACTAATAAGAGGAGTATTTATGAAAATTGTTTATTTTGATGTAGAAAATTATGAAGAACAGTTTTTGAAAGAAAATAATGAAGGAAAATATGAATATTATCTTGATTCTAATCCTCTCAATGACCTTACTTCGCTTAAGGATGAGTATAAAGATGCGGATATAATTTCTGTTTTCACAACTTCAAGGGTTAATAAAACGGTTCTTGAACGGTTTTCTAATCTGAAACTCATAGCACTCCGCTCTGTCGGGTTCAATCATATTGATACGGATTACTGCAGGGAGCATAATATTGCAGTTGTAAATTCTCCAAACTACGGGAACATAACTGTTGCTGAGTTTGCGCTTGCCCTGCTTCTGAATGTTTGCAGAAAAGTTACCGTATCTTATATGGATTATAAAGAAGGAAAAGTCCGCCCGGAAAACCTTATGGGAATGGAGCTTAGCGGAAAGACTGCCGGTATTGTCGGCTTAGGTGCAATAGGTTCGGCGTTTGCAAGAATTGCTCACGGGCTGGATATGAAAATTCTCGCTTTTGATAAGTTTGAAAAAGAGGAGATGAAACAGAAATATAATGTAAC
The DNA here is from genome assembly GCA_944323435.1 of Candidatus Gastranaerophilales bacterium. Taxonomy (GTDB): domain Bacteria; phylum Cyanobacteriota; class Vampirovibrionia; order Gastranaerophilales; family Gastranaerophilaceae; genus CAG-196. The sequence continues at coordinate 3,657 of CALUSN010000035.1, forward strand.
TTATACGGATTTTGATACATTATTGAGAGAATCCGATTTTATATCAATTCATGCACCGCTTACTAAAGACAATTATCACATGTTCGACAAAGCTGCCTTTGAAAAAATGAAAAAGACTGCAATCATTGTAAATACAGGGCGCGGAGAACTTATCGACAGTACCGCTTTGTATGAAGCACTTATTACAAAACAGATTGCGGGCGCAGGACTTGATGTTCTGGAAAAAGAAGAAACTATAACCGATTTTGATTATATTATCGGGCTTAACAGGCTTGATAAAAATACTCTTGAACAGACTATTATTAATTCACAGCTCTTTAAACTTGATAATGCAATCATAACACCGCATACAGCGTTTAATTCAATTGAGGCAATAAACAGAATTCTCAAAACAACAATGTCCAATATTGCAGAATTTGTCTCAGGAAATATTCAAAATTGTGTAAATTAAAAAAACAAAAGGAAGGTCTATGAATTTTTTAATTACAGGAGGAGCCGGCTTTATAGGCTCGTCGCTTGCAAATAAATTACTCACCAAAAAACACAAAGTTATTACAGTTGATAATTTTAATAATTTTTACAGCCCTCAGATAAAAGAAGATAATGTAAAACACAATATTAATAATCCGGACTATAAACTATACCGGATAGATATTGAATCAATGGACAAACTTGCAGAAATTTTTGACAAAGAAGAAATAGATATGATTATTCACCTTGCTGGCAGAGCAGGGGTAAGACCTTCTATTGAAAAGCCCGTAGATTATATAAAGAGTAATATATTAGGAACCATAAACCTTTTGGAGTTAATGAAAAAACATAATATAAAGAAAATGATATTCGCATCTTCATCTTCAGTCTACGGCAATTGTGAAGCTGATATTTTTAGTGAAGATTTAAAAGTTACAGAACCTATCTCACCATACGCGGCAACTAAATCTGCCTGTGAACAATTCTGCTATACATACCATAAACTATACGATATCAACATAATTTGTTTAAGATTTTTTACGGTTTACGGGCCGCGCCAGCGTCCTGATTTGGCTATAAATAAATTTACACGGCTTATTGAAGCGGGTATGCCTGTACCTGTATTCGGAGACGGAACAACAAAACGGAATTATACTTATATTGATGATATTATATCCGGAATAGAAGGTGCTATTGAGTATGATAAAACACCTTACGAAATAATTAATCTCGGCGGCGGTGAAGTTATTACGCTTATAGATATGGTTAAGATTTTAGAAAAAAATATTGGAAAAAAAGCTATTATTCAAAAACTTCCAATGCAGCCGGGTGATGTTAATAAAACAGTTTGTGATTATTCAAAAGCTCATAAACTCCTGAATTATACTCCGAAAACGACTTTTGAAGAAGGCATCAGGAAATTTATTGAATGGCGAAGAGGGCTGTAAGATTTTAAAAAATATAAAAGGGCTTATTAAATATAAGCCCCGGACATGTTTTATTTTGAGTTAATGGTTAAAGAGAAATAAATATTCAGATACTCCTCATCAGAAAGTTATTCCAACAGCCGTAAGGGAGATTAGCCGGCTAATGAACTGTGGAATGTTCTTGAAATAACATCATCCTGCTGTTCTTTTGTTAATTTGATGAAGTTTACTGCATATCCCGAAACTCTTACTGTAAGCTGAGGATACTTTTCAGGGTGTTTTTGCGCATCGAGAAGAGTGTCTCTGTTAAATACGTTTACATTAAGGTGATGTCCGCCTTTTTCTACATATCCGTCTAACAAATTGATTAAGTTTTCTTCTTGTTGTGTGGTCATATTTTTATCTCCTTATTCTTTTTATTTACATTTTTATTATAAACCATGTTAAACAACATTTCTGTTGTTTATACAACAAGATAAAATATAAAACAATTTTTATTTTGTTCTCTGGAAAAATTTTGCAATTTCTTTGTGTTCCAAAATTTTAGATATAGGGCGTCCGTGCGGGCAGGTGAAAGGTTTTTCACAGGTTCGCCAATTCTTGATAATTTCCTGCATCTGGAATTGGTTTAAGTATGTATTTGCTTTTACTGCAGCTTTGCACGAAGTCGTAATTAAAATGCTTTCTTCTATATTATTAATGTCACCGGACAGATTTTCCAGAATATCTGCCATAATTTCTTTTGGCTGCACTTTTGAAATTAACTGCGGAACTTTTCGGAAAATAGCTTCCGTGTCGGATAGAAAATCAATTTCATAACCAAATTTTTCAAGCTTTTCTTTATGGGCTTCCAGAAGAGCTTTATCGCTCGGAGATACAGGAATTACATCAGAAATAAAAAGAAGCTGGCAGTCTATATTTTTACTCTTTTTTAATTTTTCGTAAATATACCGTTCTTCTGCAATATGCTGGTCAACAATTTCCAGACCTTCTTCTCTTTCTATTAAAATATATGTTTTTTTATACTGTCCTATTATTAAATCTTCCTGCGGCAGCGTCTTTTCTTCTATGAATTTAACCTGTCCGTGATGTGCCGGCATTGACGTCATGCTGCTTTTTGCTGTTTGTGCAATCGGAGAAGTCTGTCTCGGAAATGTTATAACTTTATCCGTTTCTTCGACCGGATTATTCAAAACTTTACTTAAATCAAGTCGTCCTTCTGTATATATATTGTCTGTTTCAGAGTCCTCCGGCGCAGACTGTTTTGTTATTTGGGTAGTTTGTTCTTTTTCAATAATACCTGAAAGCGCCATATCAACGGCTGAATAAATAAAATTAAATACCTGATTTGGATTTTTATACCTTACTTCTTTTTTAGAAGGATGAACATTTACATCTACATCCTCCGGCGGAAGCTCCAGATTAAGAATAATAAACGGGTAACGCGAGCCTATAAGGTTTCTGTATACAGTATCTATTGATTTTTGAAAAACAGGACATTTTACCGTTCTTGAATTTACGTACATATAAAAATCTTTTCTGCTGGCTCTTGTGTAATCCGGCGTGCTGACATATCCGGAAATTTTTAAACCGGACATTTTGTCGGTTTTAAGAACCGGTCTCAGATTTTTGGAAATATCCTCCGGAAAAACCTCTTTTAATGTCTGTAGTATATCGTTTTGTCCGGTTGTTTTAAGAGTTATTTTCCCGTTGTTTTTTAGTTCAAAGGCGATTTCCGGATGTGCAAGAGCAAGCGATTGCACAAGCTCGCTTATGTATGAAAACTCTGTTTTAGCAGATTTTAAGAATTTTAATCTTGCCGGTATATTATAGAATAAATCCCTGACTTCCATAATAGTACCGACTGCAGCACCTGTTTTGGCTTGTTTTACTTCCGAATTTTCGCATTCTACTTTTGTCCCGTAATCAAAATCTTTTGTTCTTGTTATACAGGTAAGTTTTGATATAGAAATGATACTTGCCAGCGCTTCACCTCTGAATCCCATTGTTCTTACGGAATACAAATCTTCGCCTGAAGAGATTTTGCTGGTGGCATGTTTTGCAAAAGCAAGTATTATATCATCGGGATGAATACCTGAACCGTTGTCTGCGATACGTATATTTCTGCATTCATTTGAGATTTCAATGCTGATTTTTCCGGCTCCGGCATCAATTGAGTTTTCAACAAGCTCTTTAACAACCGAATACGGGCGTTCAATGACTTCTCCCGCTGCAATCTGGTTTATAACATTTTTTGAAAGCTGGACGATTCTTCCCATAATTTTTATTATACTTCAAAATATTTTAATTGTGGTATGATATAGAAGTTGAGAAGTTATGAAGTTTAGGAGTTGAGAAGGTATTATAAATAAGCACTGGCTGACTTTTGGAACCTCTACTAAATTTCTAAACTCAAAAGAGGGACAAACAAATGGCAAAGAATAAAAAAATTAAAGTAGCATTTCCGCATATGGGAACAATATCAATAGCCTGGGCAGCAGGATTAAGAAAAATAGGTGTTGAACCATATGTTCCGCCTTACACAAGCAAAAAAACTTTATCTTACGGAACAAAGAACTCTCCTGAGGCAATTTGTCTGCCGTATAAATTGATATTGGGAAATTTTATAGAAGCAATTGAGGGCGGGGCGGATTATGTTGCTATGATTACATCTCCCGGGATTTGCAGACTCGGTCAATACGGTTCTAATATTCATACAACTCTCAAAGAATTGGGATATAATGCAAACTATATTGAATTGTCCTTATATGACGGAATTAAAGGTCTTTACAAATTCTTAAAAGAAATTTCCGGTAAAAATGATCCTATTTTGATATTGCGTGCAATAAATATTACGATGCGGAAAATTTTTGCAATAGATGATTTAAATACTGCACTTTCTTATTATCGGGCAAGAGAAATCAAATTCGGTGAGGCTGAAAGAAATTATAAAAAAGCATTGAAACTTATAGACAAAGCAAATTCAACACATGATTTAAAAAAGGCATATGATGCGGCGTTAAAGGAAATTGAGAAAACGGAAATTGACCCTAAAAGAGAAGTTTTGAATGTCGATATTACAGGCGAAATTTATCTTGTTAATGATGAATTTTCTAACCAGAATATTGAACGCGAATTGGGCAGAATGGGAGTTCAAACCAGAAGAAGTCTGACTGTCGGGAGTTTTCTAAAAGATGCAATAATCCCTAAAGCCTTCAGGCCGCCTGAAACTCACCTGCAAAGGGCTGAAAAAATGGCTAAACCATATCTTATGCGGGATATTGGCGGCGATGCTTTGGAATGTGTTTCTGATGTGGTTTTTGCAGATGAAAAAGGAAAAGACGGAATTATACACATATCTCCGTTTACCTGTATGCCTGAAATTATGTCCCAAAATATTTTTCCTACTATGAGGGAAGAGCATGAGATACCTATTTTGACTCTGATTATGGATGAGCAAACAGGTAAAGCAGGATATATCACAAGATTGGAAGCTTTTGTAGATTTAATGCGACGTAAAAAACGGGCAAAATTGGGAAAAATTAAAACAAGAATTTAGTTTTGTTCAAAAAGCGACTGAATAAATTCCTGTGAATTAAAGTCTTTCAAATCTTCCATTTTTTCGCCGACTCCAACGAGTTTTACCGGAAGATTAAGCTCTTTTGCAATTGCAAGAACAATTGCTCCTTTGGCTGAGCCATCGAGTTTAGTGAGTGCAACGGCCGTCAAATTAACACATTCTTTAAAAACTTTTGCCTGCTGCAGACCGTTTTGTCCTGTATTGGCATCAATTACAAGAATACTTTCCATCAAATTTTCGGAAGCATTTTTATCAATGACATTTTTTATTTTAGATAATTCTTCCATTAGATTAAATTTATTTTGCAGCCTTCCAGCCGTGTCAACAAGTATTACATCATAATTTTCATTTTTAGCCTTTTGAATTGCTTCATACACAACAGATGCAGGATCTGCTTTATCGCGTCTTACTATATCAGCTCCGGAACGCTTTGACCAGATATCAACCTGTTCTTCTGCCGCGGCTCTGAAAGTATCTCCCGCGGCAATCAAAACTTTTTTCCCTTCCTGTTTAAAGCGATAAGCGAGTTTTCCGATAAGGGTGGTTTTTCCGGCACCGTTTACGCCTGCAATAAAATATATATTTAATTTCCCTTCATTGTAATTAAGTTTGCAGGAGCCTGCGGTTTCCAGAATATTCATGAATTCATTCTGCAAAAATTCTTTAACCTGAGCCGGTTTTATTTTATTTTGTCCTCTTAACTTATCAACAAGCTCTGAAGCATAATTGACTCCCAGATCAGCACGGATTAGTAAATCTTCCATATCATCAAGAACAAAATCCGAAAACTCTTCTTCTTCCGAAACAGCATTAACAACATTTCCGACTAATGCCTGTGCTGTTTTTGATACCGTATTTTTGAGTTTATCAAAAAAATTAAACAAATTATCAATCCCTTTTAAGAATAGAACTTTATTTTAATCCGTTTTCAACAATCACTTTAGCTAAAATTCCGTTAACAAAAGAGGAAGAATCGTCAGTTGAATATTTTTTGGCAAGTTCAACCGCTTCATCAACAACAACTTTTATCGGAGCATCTTTTATAAATAAGAGTTCTGTGATAGCAACTCTTAAAATATCTTTATCCATTTTAACCAGTCTTGAAATATCCCATCCGGTCGCATATTTTTGAATTTCAGCATCAATCTCTTTATGGTGGAGTTTAAATTGTTCAGCAATTTCAACTGTGTAATTTTTAACTTCTGACTGACTTTCCAGTGTTGCAAACTCTGCAATTTCCAGCGCCAGAATAGATTTCTCCGCAACGTCAATCATAATATCGACTTTTTGAATCATTTCATCAGTCAGAGGAATTTTTACCGGCCTGTTTTTTGCCCCCAATGGTCTGGATAAATTTGATTCGTGTTCTGCTTCATAAGTATCAAGCATATCTTTTATATCAATCAATGAGCCGACAGTCAGCTTTAATTCCTCTGATGCGGAATTAGAAAGAATTCTTACTGATTTCAGCATAATATCTTCAAAATCTTTTTTTGTATATTTTGTAATTTCTTTTTCAAACTGGGAAAATAGGATAAGCGCTAATTCTCTTGCTGCACGTCTTGCCTGCATATTATATATCTCCTAAACTTTATTGCTTGCTTTTCAGATTAATAATAACATAAAAAAAAACAGCCGCAAATATCTCTGTTGACCTTCTTGATTTTACAGAAGAGAAAAGTCCGGAATAATTTTTACCTCTTTACAATAAACCTCTTTTCTAATACTATTAACATAATGAGAGGTTACTAATGGTTACAAAATATAAACGTGTGTTATTGAAAATCAGCGGAGAAGCACTACTTGGGATTCAACAGTTTGGTATAGATTATGAGCCTGTCGAGATGATATCTCGGGAGATTAAATCCATATACGAGCAGGGCGCTCAGGTTGCTGTCGTAGTCGGCGGCGGGAATATTTTCCGCGGGATGAAAAATAGTGCACAATTAGGGATGGATCAGGCTTCAGGTGATTATGTCGGCATGCTCGCAACTGTTATGAACGCCGTAGTTCTTCAATGCGCGCTTAAGAAAATTGATGTGGAATGCAGGGTTCAGACAGCTATTGATATGAACCAGATTGCTGAGCCTTATGTAAGGCATAGAGCAATCAGACACTTAGAAAAAGGAAGAGTTGTAATTTTTGCGGCAGGTACGGGAAATCCGTTCTTTACAACAGATACTGCTGCGGCCCTAAGGGCTTCCGAGATTAATGCGGAAGCAATGCTGATGGCGAAAAACGGAGTTGACGGGGTTTACAGTGATGATCCTAAAACAAATCCGGAGGCTAAAAAGCTTGATAAAATGTCTTATGACGATATAATCAAAAACGAATTAAAGATTATGGATACATCTGCCTGTGCTTTATGCAAGCAGAACAAAATTCCGATTATTGTATTTGATTTTAAAGCAAAAGGAAGCTTAGCAAGAATTATGAACGGCGAAGCCGTCGGGACGTACGTAAGTTAATATTTTATAAAGGAGAAAATTATGTCAGAAGCTCTTGATGAGATGTATTTATTTGGTGAAGAAAAGATGGAAAAGGCTGTAGCTCAGATGAAGAAAGAGTTTTCGTCTGTTCGTACGGGGCGTGCCAATCCGGGTATTTTAGATAAGGTTATTGTTGAATACTACGGAGCTCCTACTCCAATCAGGCAGATGGCTCAGGTTAGTGTAAGCGAAGGTACTACACTTGTAATCACTCCTTTTGATAAAAGTATTATGAAAGAATTGGAAAAAGCTATTATAAAGGCAGAACTCGGGGTTGCGCCTAATAATGACGGAACTTGCGTCAGATTAAACTTCCCGCCTCTGACGGAAGAGAGAAGAAGAGAAACTGCAAAAGAAGTTAAAAAATACGGCGAAGATGCTAAAGTTGCGGTAAGAAACGTAAGACGTGATATGGTTGATTCTTTGAAGAAGATTGAAAAAGATGAAAATATGCCTGAAGATGCTGTAAAAGACAATCAGGATAAGATTCAGAAACTGACTGATAAATATGTAGGGATAATTGATTCGCTTGTAGCGGAAAAAGAAAAAGAGGTTATGACTGTATAATGAAGAATAAAAGACTGCTTACGGGGCTTGTCTTCGGATTTGCCGCTTTGTTTGCAATACTTGCGGGCGGGTTGTATCTGGTAGCTCTGGTATTGACAATAGTAGTACTGGCAGCAAGGGAGTATACGTTTATTTTGAAGCATAAAGGTTTTTTGCCGAGTTTCAAAATAATAATACTTTCAAGCTTAATTTTTGCGGCGCTTGCGTACTTTAACAGGTTTGACCTTGTGGCGTTAGCGTTTTCAGCCTGTTCTATAATGGCGTTTATGTCAGTATTGTTTAAAGGTAAGCAGCCTTATATTGCAAATGTAGCAACGACCATTCTCGGATTTGTTTATTGCGGCTGGTTTCCGCTTCATCTTTTATTTTTAAGAGATTTAGGCAGCCTGCCTGCATATTCCGGAATAATTAAATACAACGTGACTTATCAGGGCGCGTGTTATGCTTTATTCTTACTGTTTGCGGTAATTTTAACCGATACTTTCTGCTATTATGCCGGATTAAGGTTTGGAAAACACAAATTATCTAAAGTTATCAGCCCGAACAAGACGGTAGAAGGCTCTATCGGCGGGACTTTAACCTGTATGATTTTCTGTATGATATTTGGACCTGTAATACAAATTCCATGGTATCACAGCATAATTATCGGGCTTTTGATTGCAGGATTTGCTCAGATTGGCGACCTTTGTGAATCAATGATTAAGCGCGATGCGGGCGTTAAGGATTCAAGCAACCTTCTTCCGGGACACGGCGGCTTTTTAGACAGAACTGACAGCTATATTTTAACAATTCCGGTTCTGCATTATTATTTATATTTCTTTGTGGTAAACAATTTCTTTGATTTATTCAGAGGAATATTCCCATGCTAGAGGATATATTCGGAGAAAGAAACGGGCTTGTAGAGCAGGCGCTTACACACCCTTCTTACACAAGCGAGAACGAATTAAGTCCGCTTGAAAACTATGAAAGGTTGGAGTTTTTCGGGGATTCTGTTTTGAAGTTGTTTACGTCAAAACTCTTGTACGAAACTTATCCTGAATCTCCAGAGGGTGAGCTTTCCAAAATCCGTTCAATACTTGTATCAGACGCAATTCTTGCAAAGGCTGCCATAAAAATCGGAATTGATAAGGAAATTATTCTCGGTCCTGCAGAGGAAAAGCAGGGCGGGAGAAAGCGCGAATCTAATCTTGCCTGCGCAATGGAAGCAGTTTTAGGGGCATATTATCTTAGCGGTCAGGCTGAAAAGATTGAAAATTTCATCAAAGATTATGTGATGATTTACGCGGATGATGTTGATAAGCATTTTGTTAAATATAATGCAAAAGATATTTTGCAGCAGTATACTCAGGGAATTGATAAAACACTTCCTGTATACAGAACCGTAATGACAAAAGGTCCTGCACATAAGCCTGTTTTTGAGATTGAGGTTGAGTGGCAGGGCAGGATTATTGCAAAAGCAGAAGGCAAGACCAAAAAAGAAGCTCAGCAAAATTGCGCTTACGAAGCCTGTAAAAAGCTCGGGGTTATTGAAGAATAACGGCTTAAAAATTTTTCTAAGCTCTTGAAAAAACTTCAACATTAATGTCATCGAATGTGTTATCAAAGAAATAAGCGGAAGATGCTACCATTGAGGCATTATCAGTACAATATTTCATAACAGGAGCAAAAACTTCATACCCTTCGTCTTTAAGATCGAAAATCTTTTTTCTTATTTCTGAATTTGCCGCAACTCCGCCAGCCAGAACAACCTGCTTGTAACCTGTTTCTATCAGGGCATTTTTAACTTTTTTAAGCAGAGTTGAAGAAACACATTCCTGAAAACTTGCACAAATATCTTTTACAGGCATTTCTTTGCCGTCAAAACTCTTTACAAGTCTTAAAACAGCAGTTTTAAGACCGCTAAAGCTGAAATCATAACCGCCGACTTTGGCTTCCGGAAGCTTAAATGCGTGAGGATTGCCTTCCTGCGCAAGTTTATCCAGTTTTGGTCCGCCCGGATACGGAAGCCCGATTAGTCTGGCAACTTTGTCATAAGCTTCTCCTACAGCATCATCAATAGTTTCTCCGATTATTTCCATATCTGAATAAGAGCTTACTTTAATAATCTGCGTATGTCCGCCGCTTACAAGAAGCGCAATAAACGGAGGTTTTAATTCTGTATCGATAAAATTCGCCGCCAGATGCGCATTGAGGTGATTAACCCCGATAAACGGTTTGTCGTATACAAGCGCCATAGTTTTTGCGGCATTCATACCGACAAGCAGGCAGCCGACAAGCCCGGGCCCTACAGTTGCGGAAAATGCTGTAATATCTTCACCTTTTACACCGGCTTGTTTTAAAGCTTCATCTATTACAACATTAATTGCTTCTAAATGTTCTCTTGCTGCAATTTCCGGAATAACTCCGCCGTATTCTTCGTGAATCTTGATTTGAGAAGCCACAACGTTTGCGATAACTTCTCGCCCGCCTTTAACAATAGCGCAGGCGGTTTCATCACAGCTGGATTCTATCCCCATAATGAGAGAGTTTTCATCAATTGTAACAGGTTTATTACTGAATAATGTATTTTTAATCTTGTTCATTACTTAATTATAATACAAATAAAAATGGGAAGAAAAAGTATATTTGAGGGGGTAAAAGTTGTAAGTTAATGTTGGGTTAGTAAACCCAACCCTAATTCTTATCGGGGGTGGTTTTGTATATTTATTATGTTCATAGTAGTATTAAACCATCATAACTTATGATGCAGTGTACTTAAACGAATTGCAAAATAGACCGGTAGTCTTTAGACAAAATGTAAACCGGGTAAAGGATTAAAAAAATGAAATTTTTAGATAAAGCAAAAATCAGAGTAATATCAGGTCATGGCGGTAACGGTATGGTTGCATGGCGCCGTGAAAAATACGTAGATAAAGGCGGACCCGCAGGCGGTGACGGCGGCAGAGGCGGTGACATATATTTTGTTGCCGACGAAAATATGTCTACTCTTCTGGATTTTAAGATAAAGTCCGTATTTAAGGCTCAGTCGGGTGAAAACGGCGGAATAAAAGGTATGCATGGTGCTTGCGCAAAAGATTTGTATATAAGAGTGCCGTTAGGAACAGTTGTAAGAGACGTTAAAAGCGGTAAACTCATTGCGGATTTGACGGAAAACGAGCAGCAGGTTTTGATAGCAAAAGGCGGCAGGGGCGGAAGAGGCAATGCAAGGTTTGCAACCGCACAAAAAAGAGCACCCCAGTTTTGCGAGCCTGGAGAGCCGGGAATTGAAAGAGTTCTGGAATTAGAACTTAAATTAATTGCTGATGTCGGCTTGCTTGGTATGCCTAATGCGGGTAAATCAACTTTTATAAGTGCTGTAAGCTCTGCAAAACCTAAGATTGCTGATTATCCGTTTACAACTTTAGTTCCTCATCTTGGAGTTGTTAAAAAAGATGACGGCGGCTCTTATGTAATAGCTGATATTCCGGGACTTATTGAAGGCGCATCGGAAGGCGTCGGCTTGGGGCATGAGTTCTTAAGGCACGTAGAAAGATGCAGATTTCTTATTCATGTTGTTGACTTGACGGCTGAAAATCCGGTGGAAAACTATAAAATAATAAATAATGAGTTAAGAAAACATTCGGAAGGGCTTGCTAATCTGTATCAGGTTCTTGTTTTGAACAAAATAGATGCCATATTAGAAGAGGATTTGAATAAATTTAAGGAAGAATTTAAACAGTTTTCTTCGGATATTTTCCCGATTTCAGCCGTTACAAAACAGGGCGTGGATGAACTTTTACATTTTGTTTCCCAAAAAGTCGATGAGATTCCAAAACCGGAATTTGATATTGATATAGAAGAGGACTTAGACGCCTATGATAATGATGACAGTGCTTTTGAAGTTACAAAACTCGATAAAGAGACTTATCTGATTTCAGGCGGAAAGCTTAGCAGGCTTGCAAAAGTAACGGATGCCAGAAATACAGAGCAGGTTGTAAGACTTCAAAATATTATGAAAGGCATGGGTGTATTTGACGAGCTGCATAAATACGGGCTTAAAAACGGTGATACTGTTATTCTCGGTCACTTAGAACTCGCCTACTATGATGACGAAGTCTGGGGGGGATAAATGTTTGTGTTAGCAGACGGAACTGCAGGTATGCTGGCATTCCCGGCAAATGTATTATGTGTTGCTTACCGGCGGACTGTCATTCCGGCGGGGTCAAGCATAGGAATCTCCTAAACTCTGCTTTATCTAATGCTAACCAATAAAAAAACAGGGCCGTTTTAACGGCCCCGCCTTACTTATTTATTGATTCAAAATATAATTCAAAATCGTTCGGACTCCGGCACCGGTTGCACCTTTGATAAATTCTTTCTGCGGCTTATCAAGGAATGCTGTACCTGCAATATCAATATGTGCCCATTTAACATTTTCTTTTACAAACTTTTGCAGGAATACACCGGCAACAGAAGCGCCGCCCCAGCGAGAGCCGGTATTTTTCATATCGGCAACATCACTTTTCAAGCTGTCAAAGTATTCATCCCACATCGGAAGTTTCCAGAATTTTTCTCCATTTGCTTCTGCTGTATTAATAAGATTTTTTATAAGTTCTTCGTCATTTCCCATAATACCTGCGGCGTTTGTTCCGAGAGCAACCATGCAGGCGCCGGTAAGCGTTGCAAGATCGATTACTTCATCGACTCCGAGTTCGCAAGCGTAGCAGAGAGCATCTGCAAGAGTTAATCTGCCTTCTGCATCGGTATTATCTACTTCAATTGTTTTGCCGTTCATTGCTGTCAAAATATCACCCGGCTTGTATGCTGAGCATCCCGGCATGTTTTCACACGCTGCAATAATCCCGTGGACTTCCACCTGCGGATGGAATTCTCTTAGAATACTCATGACTCCAAGTACACAAGCAGCAGCAGACATATCATCTTTCATGGTAAGCATTGATGACGGAGGTTTAATATCCAAACCGCCGCTATCGAAGGTTATACCTTTACCGATTATTGCGATTTTCTTTTTAGGGTTGTCAACCTGATATTTCATGTGTATGAATTTAGGTTCCTGAGCGCTTCCTCTTGATACGGCAAGAAAAGCTCCCATACCCATTTTTTCGCACTCTTCTTTATTGTATATTTTTGTGTCCAGACCAAAATCACACGCTATATTTGCAAGCTCTGTCGGGGTGGCAAATTGAGCCGGCTCGTTTGCTAAGTTCCGCGCAAAAGTCATTGCAGCAGCAATTTTTTCCGCTTTTTTAACTATATCAGCGTTTGCCTGAACGTAAACTTCCTGAACTTTGTCTTTCTTTTCGGATTTATATTTATCAAAAGTGTAATCCGCAATAAATGCACCTATTGTAAATTGTTCGGAGTAATCAAATTCAATTCCGTCGAGAGAAAAAGCAACTTTTTTAGCTTCCATTTGCATACATTTTTTTATTGCCTTTGCAACGGCTTCTCTCATTTTATTCGGATTAAATTCGCTTCTTTTGCCCAATCCGAGGACAAGAACTTTTCTGTAAACTTCCTGTCCGTAAGTCGGAAGAAGATAAGTTTCTCCG
>CALUSN010000036.1 GCA_944323435.1 Candidatus Gastranaerophilales bacterium
TTAACGCCGCTTTCAACAATCTCCTGTGCTTTTGTTTGGACTTCCCTGTTTGTAACATCTGACACATATCCTTATTGCTATTATATATTATTTATTCCACATGTTCATACTTTTATAACACTTTTGACTATAATTTGTTACAAAATTTTACAAACATTCATAGGTAAATTCAAGAATTAAACGCAATCTTTTTATTAGTAAATAAAAAGATTAAATCAATTCTTCATAACTGAATTGCCATCGTGTTCATAATGACAGCAATAGTATAGCGACCTTATAATGTGAAGAGGTTCTGAGGACAGACACGCTCAGAACCTCTGGAATATTAAACTATGAAAGATATTAACTTTTAAATATATTTTGTTTATCACTTTCCATAAGACCTCTTATAGCACCGACAGCACCTACAATACTCCCGAGGGTTGCCGCTCCAGCTAAAATTCCGAGAGCAGGCATAGCAAATGCTCCGACAAAGGCTCCTGCCAGTATTCCAACCCCTGCTCCGCGCAGCCCATTTTTAATTCCTTTGAAATTGACTGAATCTTCTGTTTGTACCGGTTCAATTGTCCTTAAATTTTTCGGGGTTTTTACTTGTGTTTTTACTGCCGGTTTTGTGTAAACCGGATTAATCGCATTTACTTTCATATAAACTCCTTTCACTATTCTCTGAAACTCAACTCCGGTATAGCTTTCTTTAAGGTCGAGCGCAGATTTGCCATCTGGCTTTCGATTGCTTCATCAGTCATTGTAGAATTCTCATCCTGCATTTTTATTCTGAAAGCAACTGATTTAAAGCCTTCCTGAACATGTTCACCCTGATAAACGTCAAACACGCTGCAGCCTGTAAACACTTTGTTATCAATACCTTTTTTAATAATTTTAGCCAGCTCGTCCCATGTTGTTTTAGCCGGAACGATTACAGCCAAATCTCTCTGGACTTCCGGATATTGCGGGAGTTTTTTGAATTTAGGAACTCCCGGATTAACCGCATTAATGAACAAATCTAAGTCAAGCTTGAATACATAAGCGTTTTGATTCAATTTCATTTTATTCTTAAGTTCAGGATGGATTTCTCCATAATATCCGACTATTTCCGGTTTCTTGCCAAGAAGAGTTAAAACCGCTGATTTATAAGGGTGCATGCAGGTATGAGTTTCTGCAATAGATGAATCTGCAAGCAGTTCAAATTTTATTCTTCTTGTAAGTCCAAAATCTTCAAGAATCTTATCCACAATACCTTTGACAGTATAGAAATCTACTTCACCGGTATTTTGCCAGATTGAATTTTGGATATTTCCTGTAATAACACCTGCTAAGATTTGAGTTTCTTTGACACCTGAATGTTTTTCATCCGGTTCGCTTACTTTAACATAGCTCCTTCCAATTTCATAAGCCCAGAAATCTTTCTGCCCGTTATCATAATTATATTTAAGGCATTGAAGAACACTTGCCATAAGTGTTTGCCTTAGCATTGTGTAATCTTCAGAAGCCGGATTCTGGACGTATACAGCCTTTTCCTTGTTAAAATTAACGTTAAACTGCTTTAACAAAGGCTCGCCGATTAATGAAGAAGTCTGGATTTCATTCAGACCTTCTCCGGACATAATATCACGGACTCTTTCAATAACCCTTTCAGCATGGGAAATTTCAGCAGTTCCCGGTCTTGCGGGAAGAGTCGGAGTGATTTTATCATACCCGTTAATTCTTGCTATTTCTTCTATTAAGTCACACTCTCTTGTAACATCTCCCGCACGGAAAGACGGAACAAGAACTTTGCAGGCAATTTCATTTTTGCCTAGAATCTTGAATCCAAGTTTTTCCAAAATTGCAAGACATTTTTGAGGATCAATATCACATCCTAATAACCTTTTAACTTGCGGATATCTGATTGTAATCTCGACAGGATCAAGTTTATTGGAGCCTGTTTCAACCATTCCTTCAAATTTTGCATCAGCGTATTTTTCCAATAATTCTACCGCTCTTAAAAGCCCCGGCTTAACCGCTTCAATATCAATTCCTCTTTCGAATCTTGCACAGGCGTCTGATTTATATCCGACGCTTCTTGAACTCTTTCTGTTAGATTGCGGTGTAAAATATGCAGCTTCGAGCGCTATATTTTTTGTGTTTTCATCAATTTCAGAGTTAGCGCCTCCAAAAACACCTCCGAGACATACAGGTTTTTCTTTTGTAGCAATAACTACAGTATCGTGAGTCAACTTTCTTTCAACTTCATCAAGTGTTACAAGAGTTTCACCTTCCAGAGCGCGTCTTACGCAAAGATATCCGTCCAGCTTATCAAAATCAAACGCGTGAAGCGGAGTTCCGTATTCAAGCATTACATAGTTTGTAATATCAACAACATTGTTGATTGCTCTTACGCCGGAGGAGATAAGTCTTTTTTGCATCCAATCAGGAGAAGGCTTGATTACAATATCCTTTAAAAGCCCGATTGAATAGTATTTGCAGACATCTAAATCTTTAATTTCAACTTCAAAATCCGCTTTTGCAGTTTCTCTTGAAGCGTATTCAAATTTCATCGTCCTGTTAAACAGGGCTGAAAGTTCTCTTGCAATACCGATTACAGAAACCTCATCACCTCTGTTTGCAGTAGGTGCTGTATGCAGAATGTAATCTTTTTCAAACCCCAGAACGTTTTCTACATCCAAACCCAGACCGACATTAGGAAAAATTCTGTTGAGGATAAGAATCCCGTCTTCTTCCTGATAATTTCTGTCAGCAACCCCGAGTTCATCGTCAGAGCAGAGCATGCCCTGAGATTCAACACCTCTTATAACAGCAGGAGTCAGTTCAAACTGTTCGCCTGTTTTTCTGTCCAGAACTTTACTACCGACAGAAGCGTACGGAATAACCTGCCCGACTTCAATATTTTGAGCACCGCAAACCACGGTTTTCAAACCGGAGCCTGTATTAACAGTAACAAGATGAAGGTGGTCAGAATTCGGATGGTTGTCGATTTTTTCAATCTTCGCCGTAATTATATTTGTAAATTTTGGTCTGACTTCTTCAACCTCTTCAACTTCCAAACCGCTCATAGTAAGCTCATGAGCAATTTGCTTTACGTCCAAGTCGCTTAAATCTACCAATTCATTCAACCAGTTTAATGAAACCTGCATATTTTCTACCTCTCTACATTTTCCCTATATGTAAATTATACAATTAAAAAATATGATAGCAATTTTTTTTATTTTTGTGGTTTAATAAAAACGTACATTATAGTGTGGGGTGTGTTTATGATAAATAAAATTAACAGTGTGTCAACAAATCCGGTTCAGTACAGAACCTCGTTTAAATCAGAAGCTCCGGTAACAAAGCCCGAGGAAAACGTAAAGCAGGAGGTCAATTTAACAGGAGTTGAAGCTCTTGCCGTTTATAACGCCCCGCTTCTTAAACACCCTGAAAAACTGGATGTTGAACCGCTTGAACCGGTGATAATTATGCCGGAGGATTTTGACTCCATTGAAGGCGAAAAGATTTATACATCCGAAGGTAAACTGCATTCTGTTATAAAAGAAGATGAAAACACAAAGACTGTTTATATTCCGGATGAAGAAAACGAAAAAATGTTTTCTATGATAATGACTACCGATAAAAAGACAGGAAATTTAATAAGAGAACAGAAAAATTTTGTAAAAGACGGCAAATATGAAGAAATCTATATAAATGAATATTCTCCGGAAACAGGAAAAGAAATTGCAGATACCTGCTATCTGGACGGAGAGGTTAAAAGAGCATCAAAAACTATTTATAAGCCTAATAAAGAAGTCGTTATTGTAAGCAAAGATTTTAACGATAACGATTATACCATCTCAAAATATTCGGAAAACCACAATAACTCTATATACGTAACCTTTGATAAAAATAAACAGTTGAAAGGGGTAAATGAATTTAAGAATAACGGGCTTAAACATACTGATTTTTACGCTAATTTTTATAACGGCGGCATGATTTCAATCAGCAAAACTGAAGAGACAACTATTCCGAACAACTATGGCGCTGATAAATTAAATAATCCGGATCTGGTTCCTTCCGAAAGCTATAAATTAGACTTTGACGCAAAAGGTCTGGACGGCGAAAAAACTTACTACTCAAATGGAGCTATTGAGACAAACTCCTTTGAGCGCAACGGAGAAAAAGTAAAAGCTTATTTTGTACCTGACGGAAATCTTGAAAAGCTTGAACTTGCGGATAAAACAGTTAAATTTGACGGCGAAAATCAAAGAATAGAAGAATCTCTTGAAGATAACAGAGTCAAAATAACAACTCTTTATGATGATGGTTCAAAAGATGTAAGAATTGAAAACGAAAAAGAATTTAAAGAAGCAGATTTTAATAAAACCGGCAAGCCTGAATCTTATGAAGAAGGCACAATAGACGAAAACGGAGAAGATAATAACACATTATCACTTTATTTCAACAAAATGGGAATGCTTGAATCAGCTTACAATTGCTAAAGTTCAGTATTTTTTACAAAATTTATAAGCGCGTTATAAATTTCAGGATGGATTTTGCCTTCTCTTACTTCTTTGTAAAGGATTAGCAAAGCCTCTATTCTGGAGAGTTTGCGCCTGTATACACGGGCTTCTCTCAGGGCGCTGTATTTATCGGAAATAGAAATTATCTGAACCCCGATATCAGAGGGGTAAATATTTTCTTCCATTTCCGGATAGCCTGTATGTTTTAAATTCTGGTGGTGGTATTTAACAAGTTCCAGTGTTTCTTCATTAATCCGCTGGGTTTTTAAAAGTTCATACCCGAGAGTTGAATGTATATTCATAATCTCTCTTTCCTTAATATTCAACCTTGCAGGCTTATTCAGAATTTTTGCGGGAATAAGGACTTTGCCCAGATCATGAAGCATCGAAGCTTCCTTTATAATGTTTTCAGTAATTTCACACTTCAAACTTTCAGGCAGAGAGTTGTAAACACCCATTGCGACTTTGCAGGTTTCGTTCATATGCCCGTCTGCCAGTTCATTTAAAGTTTTCGTATTGATTGAAGGCTTTATTTTATACTTCTTTAAAAGCCCTTTTATCTTTGGATTCAAGTCAATCATATTTTGAACAATAGATTTCTGGAGCTTTTCATCTTTTCCTCTTTTCAGAAAAGTCCGTCCGCTGTTATCAGAAAATACGAAAAAACTGCTGCGGCTAATCTGCACAGCACCTCTAAGACTATAATTTTCTCTCTTCTTTTTTACGGGGTTAATCATTATTCTAATCTTAATTGTAATTTGTAACATTAGTTTACAATAATTATAAAAATATTACAAGAAAAAGTTTGTATAACATAAGTATTTTTGATAAAATTTTAACGAAACAAGTTATAATCCCTATCAATATTTTTTAAGAAAGGATGTGTGTAAATGAAAGTTTTAAGAATAGATAATTCTCAAACATTTGGCGGAAAACTCGTATTATCCAATACTGCAAACGAGATACTTGAAAAGAAAATTAATAAATTGCCTGCAAAATCCAAGTCAGAAGCAAGTATTGCATACAATAAACTTATACGCAACATTGTGAATTCTGACTATGACGCATATGTAACATCTTCCCAAGATAACAAGCTTGTTGCAAAAGTAACAAAACGCGATAAAAACGAGATTCTGTCAAGTGATGTCGAACAAAAGATACACAAAAGTCCTATTGATTTTTTAAAGAATGCATTTTATACTGCAAAAAATTCAAGCTTATCTTAAGTTTTGTATATCTCGGAATCAACGAAAATTACCATTTACAAAATATCCAGCGGGTCAACATCAATAGCAAGCCGGATATCTTTTGGGATTGTAATTTTGTTCAAAAATTTTGAAATAAAATCGTGCCCCTTAGCGGAAAGCTTATTTTTTATGAGAATCTGGAATCTGTAAAACCCGTTAAGCTTTTCAATCACGCAAGGCGTAGGTCCTAAGGTCTCAAGATATTCTGAGAACCCGAATTTGTCAGTCATTGTATTCAGCCGTAGCGCAATTTCCATTGCGGATTTTTCAGCTCTGTAGTTGTTCTGGGAAGATAAAATCAAGCGTATAATCTGGCTGAAAGGCGGGTAATCAAACTCCTGCCGGGCTTTAATCTCTGTTTCAAAAAACTTTTCATAATTTTGCGACTTAGCCGTCTGAAAAGCATAGTAGTCAGGGTTATAGGTCTGAAACAGAACTTTTCCCTTAAACTCTCCTCTGCCGGCTCTTCCCGCAACCTGCGTAAGAAGCTGAAATCCGCGTTCTGAGGCTCTGTAATCCGGTATATTGAATCCGGAATCCGCGCTCAAAACCCCGACAAGCGTAACATTTGGATTATCAAGCCCCTTTGCAATCATTTGAGTCCCGACAAGAATGTCAATTTCACCCTTCTGAAACTTGTTCAAAAGCTCAATATGCGCATTTTTTCTTGTTAAAATATCGCTGTCAATTCTTTCTACTCTTGCATCAGGATAAAGTTCTTTAATCAAAAGCTCTATCTTTTGTGTTCCGACGCCGGAAGTGGAGAGCGCGTCGCTTCCGCATTGCGGACAATAGTCAGGAAAACTCATTTCTCTGTTACAATAATGACATTTGAGTTTCTTAATACTCGTATGCCATATCATCGGAATAGAGCAGTCAGGACATTCAATAACCGTTCCGCAAGCTTTGCACTGGGTGTAAGTCGAATACCCTCTCCTATTCATAAGAAGAATTACCTGCTGCCCGCGCTCAAGTGTCTCAGAGATTTCTGTCTGCAAAGGTTTTGATATAATCCCCCGATACGCTGCTTTTCCGTATTCCTGCATATTAATTACCTGCGGAAGCGCAAGCGGAGAATTATTAAACCGGTGTTTCATCTCAAAAAGGTTATTGTTGTTCGTTGCATAATAATACGTCGAAACATCCGGGGTGGCAGAGCCCAGAAGCAAAGGAGCCTGATGGAATTGAGCGAGCCGCCTTGCAACAACTCTTGCGTCATACCTCGGGGCGGGATTTGTCTGTTTATACGCCCCTTCGTGCTCCTCATCTATTATAATCAGACCGATATTTTGAAGCGGAGCAAATACTGCCGAGCGGGCGCCTGCCAGGATTTTTATATCGTTCTTGTAAAGTCTCTGCCATACATCATACTTTTCTCCGTCAGAAATACTGCTATGCCAGATTGCAACATCTCTGATTCCGAATTTACGCGCAAGACGTTTTGTAAGCTGGGAGGCAAGTGCAATTTCAGGCGCAAGAAAGAGAACATTTTTACCTGAATCAATGACATCTTTTATAAGTTTAAAATAAACCTCTGTCTTGCCTGAGGCGGTAACTCCGTGTAAAAGTATAGGATTTTGAGATTTCAGCTTTGATTTTATACCTTCATAAGCGGTTATCTGCTCACCCTGAAGTTCAAACAACGGTTCTGTTTCAACATCTTTAAAAATATAAAGCGGGTTTCTGTAAATATATTCAGTCTCAAACTTTACGTATCCGGCAGATTCCAGCTTTTTCATAGTAGCACGGGTAGTTTTTGCAATCTCCTCAAACTCTATCAACGAACACTTTCCGCGTTCTTTTAACAGAGCAAGAATCTCCTTTTGCCTTTTTGTAAGTCCTGTTTCGTCAGAATTATCTCCAATTGAAACCGCAAGTTCAACTTTTGCATTTTTCTCGATAAGTTTCATCGGAAGGGCTGCATTAAGAACCGTTACAAAATCCGTGCAATAGTAATTTGCCACCCATTCAAGGAGTTTCAGATACTTGAGCGAAAAAAGCGGTGTTTCATCCAGAATACGGTTGATTTTCTTTGCCTTAAAATCTCCCGGCAGGTAGTCTGAAAAACCGACAACAAAGGCATTAATAAGCCCCTGCCGCCCGAAAGGCACCATTACAGCCTGCCCGATTTGAATAATATCGCGCATTTCATCCGGTATAAGATAGCTGAATGTCTTTACTCCAAGCCCTTTTATATTTACTAATACCAATGCGTATTTCATTAGTATTATTATACTCTAAAAGATTATTATTTTACTGAATGTACTACAGAAAAATATCCGGGAACATCCAGCTTTGAAATATCTTTTGCAGAACTATATGCAACAGAAATATCTTTTGTTGCAGGATATTTTAAATCTTTACCTAAATCTTTTCCAACAATTTCGCCGAATTTACCTATACAATTTTTTAAATTTGTTAAACATTCTTTTTTGCTTCTCATTACAAACATTCGGTTATTAAGAATGTCCTCAAAACTTTCTTTAAGCTCTTTATCCATCTTTTTGTCTGTTATTAATTTTTCCACGGTACCTTTTTTCAGGTTATTAACAATAACGGCACCTTTAAATGACTGATAATTACTTCCTACAGGTGAAATGTACATGCTTTACTCCTTTAAAATTTAGCTGATTGACAACTATATTAAATCAACTAAATATTTTTTTTGCTATTTCTTAATAAAAATTTACATTTTAAATTCGGTGGATTCAAGCCGGTCAATTTTTACCTGCCATTAACAATTGGCGCGGTGTGACCACACCCAAATACAAATAATTGACCGGCGCGTTCCTTCCCTTTGAGGGATGGTTAGAATGGGTGCTGATTCTCTGAAAACAATCACCCTCTCCAACTTTCCCTCATACAGGGAGAGAGCCCCTAATGCATTATTTTTATGCAAAAAGATTTGAGCACGTAAGGTGACCAGTCTCTCTGAGGGCGTTAGCCCGAAGACTCTCTATAACTTTGAATATTAAAGAGAATTTCCGACTTTGAATAGATGAAAGGTTCAGTTTTTGTCGGGTCGAAGTCCGACCTATTGTTAAGTTTATATTTGAACTTTTCTTTTTTTATTTGCGAAGAAAAGAGAAAGAAAAGACACCAAAAGAAAGAGATACCACACAATTGTTCTCTACGCTCTTCTGAGTGTGAGATTAAATGACTGCAGCAGCACTACTAATCAAAGCCTGTATAAATTCTATTTTGCGCACAAAACCGGGCGCCCGAAGCTAATTTTCTTAACCCCTATTTTCCCGTTCTCAATAAGCCTGTCAATTGCTTCATTAACCTCTTTTCTTCTGCAATTTTTGAATACGCCAAAGTATTTAGAGCTTATAACATTATCATTGTATCCGTTTATTTTAACCTGTTCGCTGCCTTTTAGAATTCTGCAAAATCCTGTTTTGCCGTAAAGTCCGCTGAATTCTTTTATGCATTCTATTATCATATTTTCATCAACGACCGGCTCTTCATCCTCGCTATCTTCCTCTTCTTTAAATACAGGCAGGACTTCTTTTACTTCTTCAAGGTTTTCATAAAATCCGGCGACTCTTGAGTCAACAAGAACTTTTGCAGGCTCAAAATTTTTGATAAAAAGTCCGTCCAGAGTCTTAACTCTGCTCATTGCAACGTACGCCTGACCGCGCTCAAAAATTCTTGCACAATCAACAACAAGCCTGTCAAGCGTCATTCCCTGAGATTTGTGTATTGTAATTCCGTATGCGAGCTTAAGCGGATACTGAAGCCTTTCGGCAATAACTCTGTCATTATAATAATATTCAAAAGTGTGTTTAGGAATTTGTGCAGTAACTCCGTTATCAAATTTTATTGTAATACTCTCTTCGTTAAACCCCTGAATAACACCGCAGGCGCCATTGATTAACCCTTTGTTAAAGTCCATGTTAATAAGAAGCATTACCCGGGCGCCGGATTTGAGTGCAATTTCTTTTTCTGCACGACAGTTTTTTGAAAAAATTTGAAGAATATAATTTTCGCTCTCGGTAAAATCTTCCGTAACCAATTTATTTCCCCTGTAAACTCCGTCGTCTGCTTGAAAAATTCTTACAGGCTCTTCTATCATATTGAATTTTGCAAGGTTATATCTGTTTGCCTCTTGATTTGTCGAAAAAATATGCAGAATATCTGTTTCAGTTGTGTCCATATCCGTACATCTTGTCTTAAGAAGTTCAATATCTGCTGAATCGAGACAATTTTCCCGCATATGCGCAAGCGCTGTAATAAAATTTTCTTCGTTCTGGCGGTAATTTTTCTTTAAAACCACATTTTTTAAATTCAGATCTTCCCATAAAGGTGAATCAAAACAATACCTGCGCTCCGCAAAACTTCCATATACCCCTTCATATCCCCCTTCATTTGCCCCCTCTACCGGCGGAAGCTGGAAAAAATCACCGATAAAAAGAACCTGAATTCCGCCAAACGGTTCATTGCATTCTCTTACCTGTTTTAAGACTTCGTTAACATATTCAAATGCTTCAATATTGAGCATTGAAATCTCATCTACCGCAAGAATTTTACAGTTCAGAATCTGTCTGTACTGGGTTATGCGCTTTTTAATTTTTTCTACGGTGTTAGAAATTGTATTCCGGCACAAACCCACTCCTGCCCAGGAATGCAGCGTCTGACCTTTGACATTAACTGCAGCAATCCCTGTTGTGCTTGTTATAGTAAGCTTTTTCTTTAATTTTTCTTTAAGCTTGTTTAAAATATAACTTTTTCCTGTTCCGGCAAAGCCTGTAAGAAAAACATTTTCGCCGTTTTTAAGCAGAGTAAGAACTTTATTATAATCACTATCCTCTTCTTTGATTTTCACCGCAGGTTTTTTAATAACTTCATACTCATCTGCAAAAACCAGCTCTTTTGAAAAATCAATCTGATCAAAATTTACGATTTTATACTGACAAACTTCCTGCTTAGAATTAATCCTTGTAAAAGTGATTGGTTTCTGGTCTTTGTTAAGTTCAAATCTCAATTTATTTTCCGAAACCCACCGGGCGGATTTAAATCCGTAAATCCTTTTTATACAATCCAGAATACACTGGGTGATTGCCTGAAATTGCCGTCCGTCCTGATTAACATGCATTGCGGAAATATCACATGAAAGATTTTCGGCAGCTTCATTTAATTCATTATATTTTATTGTCTCTGAAGTCAAAAATTTTAGCGTTTTAGTTGGATTAGAAAAATCTGGTTTTGACATACGAAAATAATAACACAAATACCTAATTTAAACCAGGTTCGGCGTCAGAACCTGTAACTTTCTTTCTTAAAACAAAAGTAAGCTTAGGAAGCGCAACCGCAAGCAAAATACTGCTGATTCCGACATTAGCGAGAATATTTGCTGATTTTACCATAAGAGCTTTTTTTGCGTATTTATCTATATGATTCGCTGCTTTTGCTTCTTTTGCAAATTTTTCCACTTCTGTTAAGAATTTTTCAATTCGTTTTTCGTCAACATAGGCTCTCGGGTCTCTCACCCTGTTTTTTAAATATCTGACCCCGCAATATTTTTCGCACAGTTTGGAAATCTGCGAATCAGGATTCTTATCAAGATAATCAATGTAATTTTCTTTTGGAATATTTAAAGTTCCGTCCTTTATAGAATTAATGAAGGTTTTGTCATTCATAAGCATTGGATCAAGGTTGACATTTGTGTTAAATAACTTCCCTGAAATAGAGTCAAATCCTTTTGCAATCCAGATTGGAGCCACAAAGTTTAAAAACATCATCATAGTCATCTTAAACCCGTTTTCAAGTTTTTCGTATTTATTTCTTGCAGTTCCGACACGCCCGATTGTAAGCCCTCCGTCAGTTACAGCCATTTTGTTTACTGTAGACATATTGGCAAGCGCTGATACAACACCCTTAAAAGAAGGATTAGAACTGTCAGCAGGAAGCCGGTAAGTTCTCTCTGCAGCCATAGTTTTTTCTACAATCGGTTTAACTGCCTCCTGTTTTTTCTTAAGCTTCGCTGTCAGAGCAAAATTGGATTTAGGAAGAATATATCCCATAAGCAGGACAGGAATTGCAGTCGATAGAACAAATTTGCCGGCAAGAAGCTTCCGGTATTTTGATTTATTGCTTAAAACTTTTTCCAGACTCTTAACTTCATCCGGAGCCGACTTTCTAAACTTATCAATATTATACTTAAGCCCCTGTTTGCCGTCCTCTTTCAATAAATTAACATTTACCTCCGGATCAAATCCGGATTTTTTAATCATCCAGTCACAAACCTTGTTCATAACGGGGATTCCTCCCAGCCACACAATAGACGAGCCGTACTCATCTATTGTACGCTCCCTTAAAGCATTGTTTGCCATCTGTTTGGAATCTTTGAGGTTCTGATTATAAGTCATTCCGATTTTTACAGGGTTCTCAATTCCGCAATCACGTACAATAAGAGGGTAAATACTGGAATTATTCCCTATTGCAGATATTATATTTACTAATGACATTTTTTATATTTCTCCTTGGTAATCGTACTCTTTACATTCTCTCTTGAATATCCCGAAAGAGCCGAGTGGGGAAAAGGAGTTTTAGAAGAGATGCACAAAAACTCCGAGCCCTTCCGGGTTCGCATGAGTATGATGATGTCTCTTTAAAGTTAATGCCATTATTCTTTCCTTTTTTACAATAATATCATGAAGCATGTATTTGTAAAGGGCTACAGCGTATATACGCTGTAGCCCTTTTAGATGTTTAAGTTTTTTACATTATTTGATTTTCTTTAAGATTGTGAAACTATTCGGTGCAAGTGAAAGATTTTGATTATTATGTGTAATATTTCTCTTAGCGTTTGAATATCCGGATCCGCCGTATTCTTTAGCGTCACTGTTGAATATTTCCTGCCATGTACCATATTTAGGGAAACCTGCATAATTATAAGTATGGCTATGGAAGCCCTGCCCGAAGTTCTTGATTATCAAAAGTTCTTCACCATCAAGCTTTAACTGATGAGCATGAACCATATGGTAATTATCTTTGTAAGTCGCAATCATCTCACCTTTAGCCAGAACCGGATATTTGTCCAGAAGCTCTCTTAAATCAGCATTAAATTCTATCATCTGGTCATCTATGTCTCTAAACATACCTTCCGGCTCAACAGTACCGAGAGTTGATTCAGGACGCGCAACGGCTTCCAAGGTGTCATACCCCTTTTTCTTAATTTCTTCTCTTACAAGATTCGGATTATCTTTTCTCTTTGCTTTATCATCAGAAAGCTCACGGAAGAATTTAAAGTAAGATAAATCCATTTCATCATCACCCTGGAAGAACATCTTCGGACCTGGTGTTGTCATTATAGTTCCAAGCATGATTTTTTGTTTTGCAAATGCTGTTTTAAATACATCTGTTAATTCCTGTTTGGAGATAAATCTGTTAATTCCGTAATTTCTTTCAGCTTCAGCAAGTTTTTCATCAGACATTTTTGCAAAATCTTTGGATACAACTAATTCTGCAAGATCCTGGGCTGCTTTTGCAGCATTCTGTCCCTTTTCTGCATCGTCTAGACCGTTTACGTTAAAGAATAAACCAAGGTGACGGCTCATATATTTAGGAATAAATCTTGTACCATCTTCGTTTCCGATTTCATCATGGCTGTATGCGTATTTTACACGATAATGAGAGGTCTTAATATAGTTATCCAGATCATCTATTGTAAATCTGTTTGGCTCCAAAGCAGCTCTGCTTACCGCATCTTTATACTGGGAATCCCACTCGCTGTCAAATCCGATACTCCAAGGATATGTAAGCCATCCTTTTGTAATATTATCCACACTTGAATCTATAAAATTGAGTTCTCCGGCATGGTCAGCATTAGGATTTTTGTAATAGCTTGTAATTGAATGACGTTTTTTCTCATGGTCTTCTGCAATTAAAAATACATTAGGAGCATGCTCGTTAAGTTCAATTGCAATCTGTCTCAATAAGTAGTCAGAGCCTGTTTTATTAGTTAAATCAAATCTCAATCCGTCAACTTTAAATTCTGTTGCCCACCATAGAGCAGCGTTTGTCATCCAGTCGCGGACATATCTGTTATCTTTTCCTTCATAATTTAAAAGATTACCGAACTCTCCCGGACCTTTTATATAAGGCCCTGTTTGTGCAAGGTAATCTCCGTCAGGTCCCATATGGTTTGGTACCATATCTATAATAACATTCAAACCTTTGCCGTGAGCATGGTCGATTAATTCTTTTAATTGTTCAGGAGTTCCGAGATTTGAATTTACTGCAAATTTGTCTACTCCGTCATATCCCCACTGTTTAGAAAATGTATTTTCAATAGGCATAAGCTCAATAGCGGTTGCAATACCTTTTCTTGCTATTTCATCAATTCTGGTCTTTGCACTTTCAAATGTGCCTTCTTTTGTCAGCGTAGGAATATTAACTTCATCTATAATAAGCTTTTCCAAACCTCTAAGCGGTTCGTTTTCTTTCCTTACAATTCTTCTCGGGTCTTTGCCTTCAAGCCAGGCAGTATTTTTCCACTTGTATCCATCCGGATTATAAATAGAACTCCAGCCGTGAATATTTTCCTGCTTTTTTGCATATGGGTCTTTGACCATATTTACCTGATTATCTTTTGTTACAATAATATATCTGTATTTATCGTCCGGTTTAGATTTTACATTATCAGCTTCAAAAACTCCATTACCTTTATTTTCCATAGGGAATATTTTTGATTTTTTATCAATAGGATGTGCTGTTATGGCTGCTGCGCTGCCGGCCGCCAATCCCAGAACCGTAGCCATACGTTCACGTATATTAGTCAGCTTTACCGCAGCATTCTCCGCAACTTCTACAAATACTGCTTTTGCATCCGGAAAAGAGAACAATTTAAAATTAGTTGTTCCGGATTTTTTTAAATAATTAGCACCCCAGCTTGCATGTTCTGCCCAGTTACGTCTAAACGCAGGGTAACTGTAATTTTGATCTTTTGATTTCTTAATTGTCCGATTGTTTGTTCCTAATGTAACACCAATGTTTTCAACTTTCATTCCAAAATCTCCTAACACACACTGTTTATATACTCATGATTTATTGCTTTTTTATACATTTTATACTTCTCTTTTTCACACACACTTTATATTATTAATAAAACACATAAAAACCTTTTTTGCTATTAATCAGGGGATTTAAACCCGAAATTTTTTAATAATTTTTCTTTTTTACGCCAATCTTTTTCAACTTTTACCTCAAGGTTTAAATAAACCTTTTTTTCAACAATCTCTTCCAATTCCTGACGGGCTTCGGTTCCGATTTTCTTTAATAAAGCACCGCCTTTACCTATCAAAATGCCTTTTTGGCTCTTCTGTTCGCAATAAATAATTGCATAGATTCTATCTATGTCCACACACTCTTCATACTTATCTATTTTAATCACAACTGAGTGTGGAATTTCATCCTCTGTATGGATGAGGATTTTCTCTCTTATAATCTCTTCTGCAATACCGCGCATATTTTCTTCTGTCACAATATCCGCAGGATAAAGCATTTCTCCCTCCGGAAGCTTCTTAAAGATATTATCCAGAAGCGTGTCTTTATTTCTGCCTGTTTTTGCGGATATTCTTACAAGCGGAATATTTTCTTTAAACAGAGTTTTGTATGACATTAAATTCTCTTCTATTTTTTGTGTATTTTTAACTTTATCAACTTTATTCATAACAAGTATTACAGGTATTTTAATATCTTTGAGGATATTTTCCACTATCCATTTGTCTCCCTTGCCGGCGGGTTCAGATCCGTCGACTAAAAATAAAATTAAATCCGCATCCGGTACCGCAACTTTTGCCTCATCAAGTAAAAATTCTCCCAGCTTATCCAGCGGACGATGAACCCCGGGGGTGTCTACAAAAACTATTTGTCCACACTCTTCGGTTAAAACTCCTTTAATTCTTTTCCTCGTAGTTTGCGCCTTGTCTGTTGCAATAACTATCTTCTGTCCCAGCATCTGATTCAAAAGAGTAGATTTGCCAACATTAGGACGCCCTAATATTGTTACAAAACCACACTTCATAAATCAATTCTATCTAAAACAATAATAATACACCATAGGTAAAAATTAAAAATTTGTAAATTTTTGTAAAGATTTAGCAATTATCGGGCATGCCAAAAACTTTTTATAGATAAGGGATATTAGATTAGGAGAAAATATGTCATTTTATTGCAACTTTAATATACCGCTCTGGGATCCGCGGAATTTTAATACTAATTTTTCTCCTTCATTTTTCGGCAGTACGGGATGGAATAATTTTCAAACACCCTTCCGGGGAAGCACTGCGTCGGAATCACCAAATACGGGAAAGAGTTCTTATCAAAAGTGGAAAGACGAAGAGTTAAAAAAACAGGAAGCAGAAGTTAAAAAGGCGGTCTTTTTAGAGGAACGAGCAAAAGAAATTGAAAAAACACGGGATTTAATAGAAGCACAGGAAAAAGTAATAAAAGATATAAAAAACAGTAAAAAAGCTGACGGAACATATGTTCTGGAGACTGCAAAGCTTGACGGTCCTAAATTAAAAGAGGACGGCACGGTAGATAAAGAAGCAATGAAACCTGAAAAGAAAGGTTTTTGGCAAAAAGCCGGCGAATGGGTATGTTCTGCAGGTGCAGCTCTTAAAAATATAGGAAAAAGTATTCTGGGTTATGATGAAAACGGTAAATGGAGCTGGAAAAAATGTCTTAAAAACGTAGCAATTACAGCAGCTGCAATAGGTGCAACATTTATTCCGGTAGTGGGTCCTGCTATCGGATACGGCTTGTTGGCTTACGGAGTCGTAAGCGGCGGTGTCGGCGTAGCCAAAGGTATATCAAAACTCAACAAAGCTAAAACAGAAGAGGCGAAAGAGCAGGCAAGACAGGATATTTGTTCCGGTGCATTTGTCGGTATATCCTCCGCAATAGGTCTCAGGGGGCTTGGTAAATCAGTAAGTGCCGCAGCAAAAGCATCAGGTACTAATACAACAACTATGGGTATTTCGGCAGTTGCTAAAGCAAGAAGCGGTTTAGGAAAACCTATAGAGGTAATATCTCAGACTGCAAGAGACATGACAGTTAACGCATTAA
This sequence comes from Candidatus Gastranaerophilales bacterium, assembly GCA_944323435.1. GTDB lineage: Bacteria > Cyanobacteriota > Vampirovibrionia > Gastranaerophilales > Gastranaerophilaceae > CAG-196. Next base: position 16,817 of record CALUSN010000036.1, read on the forward strand.
AGGCTACAAAGAATGCTGTAAGAAAAGATATTAAGAGTGTTAACGATATAGGCGGCGGTATTACAGGTTTTTGCAAAGTTTATGCTAATAAAGTTAATACTGCGGTTAAAAATATGAACAACTGGGGTAAAAAGTATCAAGATAAATATACAGAAATGGAAAATTCTTTGAACAAGAGACTTTCAGAACTAAACAAACAAATAGCAGCCGAAACAAATGCAGCTAAACGTACATTATTGCAGGAACAAAAAGCAATGCTTGAAAGCAACCTGAACGAACTCCGTTCAATTTCAGGATTCAAGTCAAAGACTGAATTTGACAGGCTTAATACAGAAAATTCAGGTATCAGAAATCAGGAACAGCTTTCTTCTTATACACAAAATTCAAGAGGCGGTTATGA
>CALUSN010000037.1 GCA_944323435.1 Candidatus Gastranaerophilales bacterium
CCGCAAGGGAATAATTTACCGTTGATTGTAACATCTTCTAATGTCTTAGCTGCAAATCTCTGACCTACGTGAGAAGATTTTGCGCTGACCTGATCCTTGAATTCCAACTTAAGTGTAGGAATCTGAACAAGTTCTTCGTTTTCAATGAATGCTTTTTTGTCAACCGGACACATAGGGCAATCGTTGTTTGCAGTTACAGGGTTCTTGTCGATACCTGCCGCAACGCGGATATTTTGTAACATAGCTGCTATATCGGCACGTGAAGCATCTTTAAACGGAGCAATTGTGTTAGGGTTAGGCGAATTGTTTAAAGCGCCTTTATCAAGTGCAATTGCTATAGGAATTTGCGCCCATTCAGGAACTGTATTTCCGTCGCAGTATTTAGACAGAACTTCCTGAGCTTTGCATTTGTCCATTGTCGGGCATTGAATACCCTTAGACAAAGCGCAAAGTGCTTCTACCCTTGTTACGTTGTGGTTTGGAAGGAATTTGCCGTCAGGATATCCTTTGAGCAAGTCCTGATGAACCGCAACTGTAATGGCTGAATTTGCCCAGTGGTTTGTCGGAACGTCTGAGAATAATTTTTCAGGAGCACAAGAGTACATGTCTTTGTCAAAACCTTTGACTAACATTGTTGCAAACTCAGCACGTGAAATATTCTTAGACGGCTTAAACAATCTGTCCGGATAACCTACAACAACATCGTTTGTTGCGAGTTTATCAATTTCGCAAGATGCCCAGTATTCGTCAGGAACGTCAGGGAACATCTGCATGCCGGCTGCAGCGCCTGTCATATTGCTGAAAGGCGAAAGGTCAAACGGTACTAATGTCTTTTTAACTGCCTGAATTGAGTTTGCCGTACCCATCTGGATAGGGCAGCCGTTACCGTCCATATTGGCTTCGTCTCTTACAATCGGCGCGCCTGTATGTCTCGGCATGTCGTTAAGGCAAGGAATATCAGTTGCCGCGCCTGTAATTGAGCCGTCTGAAGCTACAGTTGTACCCATTGTGCCTGCTGTAAGTTTGTTAATTTCTCTGTTTACTGAAAAGCCTTCCGCAGTGTAGATAGAATCCTTTTCTGTACCAACAAAGTTGTTGTAACCGTAAACAGCGTTAGGATAAGAGTAAACCTGCTTCATATCAGCACGTGAAAGGTCTTTTGTTCCCGGGCATAATGCACACGAAGGAATAGGATCCGGTTCGCATTCCGGTGCTGCATTACAGCCGCAGTCAGGTGCCGGTGGTGTTTCACAAGGGCAGGCTGCTCCTGTAATCTCCGGAATTTCATCACAAGGACAAGCCCCCTGCGTTACTACAGGTCTCTCGTCGCACGGGCAGGCTGCCATTACCGTATTGAACGAACACGTTGCTATCCCGACGGCAATTGCAGCTGCCACAGTAAGTTTTCTAATCGTCATTTTAACCTCCTTTGGTATTAGGTGGAGTAGATTTACGTTCATTCTGCAAACTTCATTTACCCCTTTTTTATTATGCGGAGCGGCTGGTATTAACCCCTCCGAGATTCATTTACCCCTTTTTATGTAGAGAAGCTGGTATTAGCTTCTCCAAACTTTATTTGCTTTAGTTTAGCAGTTGAGAAGTTGAGCAGTTGAGAAGAAGTTTTAATTAAGCTTTATTTACTTTGAATTTTAAAGAGCTTCTGTTCTTCTAAACTCCTAAACTTCTAAACTTTATTTCATTGACACCTAAATTATGTGGGGTTTCGCAAATTAAAACATTACCAAAAAAGAGAGTCCAGTAGGGGGATTAGCATAAGTCAAAGCAGTAGAGGAATCTCTGTTTTTGACTTTTCCTCTGGTATAAAAACTAATTTAATGATAATATAATATCAAAAGAGGATTTTATAAAATGAAAGCTGCAGAGTATTTTAACAGCGGGTATTCCTGCTCAGAAAGTATTATAAAAGAAGCAATTGAGAAAGGACTTGTTCCGGAAGAACTTTTGCCGGTTGCGACGGCTTTTTCCGGCGGTATGGGCTCAGGCTGTCTTTGCGGCGCGATTGCAGCTTCACAAATAGTAATCGGCCGGCTTTACGGAAGAGATAATAAAAACGGAAACGAAGCCCGAGCAAGAGCACTTGCAAAACAATTTATTGAAGAATTTAAAAAGAGTCATAAGGCTACTTGCTGCAGGGTTTTGACTGCAGGCATGGATATGGCTTCGCCTGAAAGAAAAGCCCACTGCACAAACATGGTTAACGATTGTTCAAAAATTCTGGATGAGATTATTAAGGTTAAGGTTTAATGTTTAACAGAACTCTGTTCAAAAAAAGAATACTTTTTGTCGGGATTCCGGATATGGCATATATCGGGCTTGACGGTCTTTTGATGGCAGGAGTGAATATAGTAGGGGTTATGGGACCTAAAAAAGACCATAACATGTATTATGATTTCAAAAATTTTGTCCTCTCAAGAAGATTGAATTACATTGACTATGACGAACTTGACGAACCACAGTTAATCGAAAAAGTCAGAGGTTTAAATATTGATGCGGCGGTTGTCTGCTCATTCAATTACAAAATTCCTAAAATACTTCTGGAATCTGTAAAAGACGGATTTTTGAATGTCCATCCTTCAATGCTTCCTAAATACAGAGGCGGAAATCCGTATTCAAGAGTGATTATGAACGGAGAGACGGAAACCGGCGTTACTATTCATTTTATGGACGAAAGTTTTGATACGGGAGATATTATTGCGCAAAAACCTTATCATATACATTCAAAAGCAACAATGGGAACGATTTTCAACGAACTTAACGTTCTGGGTATTGAGCTTTTGCTTCAGGTTTTAAGAGCGTACGAAAACCAGCCGCTTCCGAGAATTAAGCAGCCTGCCGGTGATTTTATCTCCGGAAAAGGTCTGAGTGAGAAAGATGTATTTATAAACTACAACAAGACTGCGGAAGAAATCGAGCGCTTTGTCAGGGCTCTGAATCCTTTCATACTTGCAAGTACAACCTTTAGAGGCAATATGATGAAGATTATGAAGGTGGAAGTCGCGTCTGACGCCTTCTGCGTTCCTCATCCTGCCGGAACAGTCGCCAAAATTGAAGATGATAAATTCTTTATTGCAACGTCAAAAGGGCTTATTTCTCCGACGGTTATGCAGTTCGGAAGCTTCTTTATGGGCGACAGCAAAGACTTTTTAAGAATTGTGAACCCGAAAATCGGAGAGGAGTTCAGATGATTTTTGGGGGGGAATGAGTTAGGTTGGTGACTAAGTGACTGAGTGACTGAGGAAATAAAAATAGTAGTGTGGAGCTTGCTCCACAAAATTTGTATAAGTCGGTGTAGGGTGGGAAAAGCGTTAGCGTTCCCACCGGAATGAAAAGTAAATAGGTCGGGCTTTAGCTTGACAAAAACTAAATAAAAATGGATTGCCACGGCGCTCACGCGCCTCGCAATGACAGCACTTTGGTAAGTAAACCTACTAGTCTGGCGTCATTGCGAGGGAGCAGCCATTCAGCCCGAAGCAATCCAGAAAAAATAAAAATGAAAAAACAAGGTTATGTATACATATTATTTAATAAAAAGAACGGAACACTATATGTTGGAGTGACATCTAATCTGATTAAAAGAATATATGAACATAAAAACAAATTGGCAGACGGTTTTACAAAAAAATATGATGTTGATAAGTTAGGATATTTTGAAGTTTATGATGACATAACAATTGCAATAGAAAGAGAAAAACAATTAAAAGCAGGAAACCGGCAAAGAAAAATAGATTTGATAGAAAAATATAATAAAGAATGGAAAGATTTGTACAATGAAATAGTTAAATAGGATGGATTGCCACGACCCTGGCGGGTCTCGCAATGACGGCAGGGGTAAATGTATTTGGGTTGTCAGTGAGACTACAAGTCAGGCGTCATTGCAGGGGTAAATGTATTTTGTAGGTGACTGAGTGATTAAGTGACTGAGTGACTAAGGGAAAATATAGGTCTGGGGTAAATGAATTAGGTTGGTAAGTGGGACTACAAGTCGGGCGTCATTGCGAGGGTACAGCCATTCAGCCCGAAGCAATCCAGGATAAAGATGGATTGCCACGGCGCTTACGCGCCTCGCAATGACAGCACTTTGGTAAGTAAACCTACTAGTTGGGCGTCATTGCTGGGGGTAAATGAATTAGGTTGGTAAGTGGGACTACAAGTCGGGCGTCATTGCGGGGGTAAATGAATCGGGTTGGTAAGTAAGCCTACAAGCATAGCGTCATTGCGAGGGAGCAGCCATTTAGCCCGAAGCAATCCAGAATAAAGATGGATTGCCGCGAAAATCAAAGATTTTCTCGCAATGACAGAATAAATTCTATTCACTAATCACTCTTCACTATTCACTAAAAGGGCTTTAGCCCGACAGAAACATCAAAAAACAATCAGGAGTATAAAATGGATAAATTAAATTTTTTAACAGCGGGAGTTCCTTTAAGAGCCGGTAATAAAGGCTATGAGGAAGGGTTTAAAATCCTTGACAGCATGAACCTTGACGGGCTTGAACTTGAATTTGTAAGAGGGGTTAGAATCAGCGATAAAAGCCGTGAAGTTGTAGGCGCAACTGATAAGGTGATTACAGCGCATGCTCCTTTTTATGTAAATCTTAATGCAAGAGAAGAAGATAAGCTGGAAGCAAGCGTTCAGAGGATTATAGAAACTGCTGAGACTGCAAATTCTCTGGGGGGATTTAGCATAACTTTCCATGCCGGATTTTATCTGGGGCAAGATGCGGAACTCGTTTATAACAATATAAAATCAAAGATAAAAATTATAACAGATACCCTTGATAAAGCCGGAAACAGAATCTGGATAAGACCGGAAACTACCGGTAAAGCTACCCAGTGGGGTGATTTAGAGGAAATTATAAGACTTTCAAAAGAGTTTGAAACAGTTCTTCCGTGCGTGGATTTTTCGCATCTCCATGCCAGATACAACGGAATTTCAAACACTTATGACGAATTTTGCGCAATTTTTGAAAAGATTGGCAGAGAATTAGGACAAATTGCTCTGGATAATTTTCACGCACATATTGCGGGGATAGAATACGGAGCTAAGGGCGAGAAAAAACACTTAAACCTTGAAGAATCGGATTTTAATTACAAAGATTTGCTTAAAGCGTTTAAGAAGTTTGATATAAAAGGGGCGGTTGTTTGCGAAAGCCCGAACATTGAAGATGATGCAAAATTACTTAAAGATTATTACATGAGTTTGTAAAATTATGAACGAAATTGATGAAAAATATATGAAAATGTGTTTTGCACTTGCAAAAAAAGGGGAAGGTAAAGTTGCGCCGAATCCGTTAGTCGGATGCGTAGTTTTAGATAAACAGGAAAAGTTGGTATCAAAAGGATATCATAAAAAATACGGTCAAAATCACGCAGAACGTGACGCCCTGCTTAAATTGAAAAATAATGAAGCTGAAGGCGGCACTTTATATGTGAATCTGGAGCCATGCTCGCACTATGGCAAAACTCCGCCCTGTGTAGATTTAATTATTGAACGAAAACTTAGACGGGTTGTTATCGGAATGAAAGATGTGAATCCGAAAGTTGACGGACTATCTAAATTAAAAGCTGCCGGTATTGAAACAGACTTTGTTCTTGAAAAAGAGGCAGAGTTTTTGAACAGAATGTTTATAAAAATAATGACTCAAAAGATGCCGTATGTCGTTCTTAAAACAGCTGTAACAATGGATGGTAAAATTGCCGCGAAAACAGGCTCTTCAAAATGGATTACCTCTGAAAACTCAAGAGAGCTTGTGTATAAAATAAGAAAGAATTTTGACTGCATTCTGACAAGTTCTAATACTGTGATTTCAGACAATCCGGCAATGAGTCAGACAAAATGGAGATGTATTCTTGACAGAGAACTTCGAACTGACAAATTTTCAAAAATATACTCTCAGGGAAATTATTATATTGCTTCAAAAGAAAATACTCCGTTAGTAAACGGCAGGCTTGACCTTAGTGCAGTTCTGAAAGAACTCTATAATCGCGGAATTTATTCTGTTCTGGTAGAATGCGGCGGAACATTAGCCGGTACTATGTTAAAACAAGGATTGATTGATGAAATCTATCAGTTTATTGCTCCCAAAATTTTAAATGATAATCAGGGGTTAAGCTGTTTTAATGGCGATGATATAACAGAAATTACGCAAGCTAAGAAGCTTAATATTTATGAGGTAAATTATTTAAAACCGGATGTACTTATAAAAGCCTGTATTAATTCATTTTAAAATCTTTTGCATATTGAGGATGTTGGTTTGCGTAAATCCCTGGCTGCTCTTCGGTTTCCATCCTTCTTCTTTCAAGCTGTAATTGACCGTTTTTAACAACTTCCTGCAATTGTGCAAGATTCTGTTCAAGACTGGTCAAAACTTGTTCTGCATATATAGTTGCACCATCTTTAATTCTTGTAGCTTCATCAGCAGCCTGAAGCTTAAGATTTTCAGCTTCATCAACAGCCTTACGTTTGGTATCTTCACAATCCGTTATAACCTGTTCTTTTATTTTTTCTGCTTCACGTTGAACCGCGCGCAGTAAATCAGATTCGCTTAAAAGTCTGTTAGCTTCTGCCTGCGCATCAGCAACAATTTTTTCTGCTTTCTGCTGCGCTTCATATTGAAGTTCATCTTTGCGTCTTATAAGCGAACGAGCCTCCTTGATTTCATCAGGTAACGCCGCATATAATTTATCCAGGATGTTAGTAACAGTATCTTTTCTTACAACAGAAAAACCAAGTAAAGGAAAACCCTTATTATCCAGAGCTTCTTCAAGTTCATTCATTAAACCGTATATAACATCTTGTTGTGAATTCATCGCTTACTCCATATTTGATAGTCAACAAGATTGTACAACAAGTAATAAACAAAAGTCAACGCATGGTTTAGGGTAAATTTATTTTGGCATGTGCAAAATTATTCTTCATCAAATTTTTTTTGGATATTATAGATATCCCGCTCAATAGATGTAAGAACTGAGCCTATAAGTTTATTTGCTTCTGCAACATTTATGTCGCAGAGATTTTTATCAAGAAAAAATTTTTTCGCCAATAATTTTGTTAAAATGTTATACGATAAAATTGAACTGTATTTCTCTGAACCGACTTTACTTTTCTGTAATTTTTTATAAGAATCCGGAAGTTTTGCGTATATACAACACAATATATCATCGATTTTACTTTTTTTAACAAGGTGAGACCCGAAAAAATTAAAAGTATGTTCAAAATTTATAACTTTTTGTAACTTTTTCAAATAATCTTTGATTGCTATAATATTTTCCATAGTGCAGCCCTCTTTAAATATATTATAAATGAAATTTCTTAAAATAACAATATATATGCTAAAATAGATAATATGAAAAATATTATTATATCACCTTCTATACTATCTGCAGACTTTGCAAACCTTGAGCAAGAAGCGCGCTTAGTAAAAGAAGCCGGTGTAAATTGGCTTCATATAGATGTTATGGACGGGCATTTTGTTCCGAATATAACAATAGGGCCTGCTGTTGTAAAATCTCTGAAAAATGTAACAGATTTGGTTTTAGACACACATCTTATGATAGAGAATCCTGAAAAATATATTCCTTCATTTGTTCAGGCAGGCTCTGATGTTTTGACATTTCATTATGAGGTCTGCAATAATTTAAGCCATGCGACGGATATTATCAATCTTATTAAAAAATCCGGAGTAAAAGCAGGGATTTCCATAAAGCCTGCAACTCCGCCTGAAGAAATTTTTTCGCTTCTTGATAAAGTTGATTTAGTACTGATAATGACTGTTGAGCCGGGTTTTGGCGGACAGGAGTTTATACATGACTGCGCAATGAAAATACCTATGATAAAAAATAATTCACCTGACAGTTTAATAATTCAGGTTGACGGGGGAATTAATAATTTGACATCAAAGATTTGCACATCTCTCGGGGCGAATTCTCTTGTAGCAGGAAGTTATATCTTTTCAGCCGGTGATTATAAAAAAGCGGTACAAAGCCTTCTCTAACGTTTCTGTTCAAATTCTGAAACGGGCATTTCTTGACATACGGCTTTGCAAGTTTATTAATGTGTGTTATCATGTAAGTATGAAATCAGTAAAAGAAGTTTCGGTTGAGTCTAAGATATTAAAGCGGCTCCAAAATCACCCTAATTGCCTGAAACTTGTGAATTATTTGTTTGAAGATGAAGAGCTGCAGGAAATGCAGGACTATGCAAACAATGTTTCAATCAAGCGTCTGGGTTACAATGACCATGGACCTGTCCATATGAGACAGGTTGCGGCTAATGCTATAAAAATGCTTAATATTCTTCACGAAGCAGGTATTAAAACCTCTTTAGAGACAGAAGAAATCGGGACATTTGAAGACAGTATGTGTGCGGTAATTCTTGCGGGACTTATGCACGATCTCGGGATGATGATAGGAAGGCAGGGACATGAAGAAATGTCTGTAATTCTTGCCAAACCTTTGATTGAAAGAGCTTTGATGGAAGTCTTTCCGCATGATCTGCATAAACGTGTAATAATCCGCTCTATTGTAATAGAAGCTATTATCGGACATATGTCATCAAGAAAAATCCATTCAACAGAAGCCGGCATAATTTTGATTGCAGACGGGTGTGATATGACAAAGGGAAGAGCGAGAATTCCTCTTTCTATCAATAAAACTCCGCGTGTCGGCGATATTCATAAATATTCCGCAAATGCTATTAACCGTATAAGAATTCAGCGCGGTGACAGAAAGCCTATTAAAATTACGGTTGAAATGACTGCAGATGTCGGGTTCTTCCAGATAGAAGAAGTTCTTTTTACAAAAATTGACTCGAGTCCTGCAAAACAGTATGTAGAACTTTATGCAGGAGTTGAAGGCGAAGAGCCTAAATGTTATCTCTAATTATTAATCTTCTGTCTGTAAACTGAATTAGAGCCCTGACAGGTAATAAAGAGCATATTGCCTTCAACGTGCAGGCCGTAAGGCTTATCAAGCTTTGATACGAGAACGGACGGCGTTCCCTGCGGCGTGATTTTAACAACGGTATTTGTATTGTAGTTGGAAACATAAATATTTCCGATGCTGTCTGAAACAAGACTTATAGGGCCGTTAATAAGCGCACTTTTCAAAAACACCTGTCTTTTTCCGTCCGGAGTAATTTTTACAATGGTGTTATCAGAGAATGTTGCAACGTAAATATTTCCGGAATTATCCGAGGTTATACCTGTAGGAGAGAGAATATTTTCATAAATCCCGGATTTTGTTGCAACTTTGGAAGGCTGATTAGTTTGAGGAGCAGGAAGAGTTGTTGAAACTTTTATTGTTTCTGCAAGCTCCTGACCTCTTGAATAGTAGCTGCTTGTCTCAGGTATTAGTTTCAAATATTCTGCAGCCTTTGTGTAATCTTCAAGTTTGGAACTCATAAGAGCAAGCTTGTAAATTACTTCATAGTCATTCGGGTTTCTTAAGTAAACCTGTTTATAAACCGATAAAGCTTCAGCGTACTGTTTTAAATATTCTAAAACTGCCGCAAGATTATAGTAAGCATCAATGTAATCAGGATACGTTTTGACTGCAGAGCGGAAACATTCTATTGCACGCTCGTACATACCGAGTTTGTAAAAATCTATACCCTGATTGTAATCCAGTTTTGCATCAACAGGTATTTCTGCAGCGTATACAGAAAGCGACATTGAAAGTAAAATTGATGCAAGAATTTTCTTTAACATAGGGATATTATATCACACTTTTTGATTTTAATGTATTATGTAAATATGAAACAGAAAGTTATAGCGGTAGTCGGTCCGACAGCAAGCGGCAAAACAAAAATGGCAATAGAACTCGCGCATGAACTCGAAGGCGAGATAATTTCAGCAGATTCACGCCTTGTCTACAAAGGTTTTGATATTGCCTCTGCAAAACCGGATATGGAAGAGCGTGAAGGGATTCCGCACTACATGATTGATATTGTGGAGCCCGAGTTTGATTATTCTGTCGGGAATTATTATGATGACGCGAAAAAATGCATTAATGATATAATTTCCCGCGGTAAAGTTCCTATTGTTGCTGGCGGGACGGGCTTATATTTAAGAGTGCTGCTTGAACATTACAATCTCCCGAGGGTTGAAGCCGATTATGAATTAAGAGAAAAGCTGGATAAGAAAGAAAAAGAGGTTTTGCTAAAAGAATTAGAGGAGTTGGACAGTCTTACTGCGGAAAGGCTGAAAGAGGCTAACAAACGCAGAATAGTAAGGGCTATTGAGGTTATTAAGACCTTAAACAAGCCGATTTCCCGGCTGGAGATTGAAAAAGAGCCTGAATTTGATGTTGATTGGCGAATGCCTGTCCTTACTTCAAGAGAAGATTTGTACGAAAAAATTAACCGCCGGGTTGATATGATGGTAGAAAAGGGTTTGGTAGAAGAGACAGAAAAACTGCTTGCAAAACACGGAAGAATAAAGAATTTTGTCTGTACAATCGGGTATCAGGAAATTTTATCTTATTTGGACGGTAAATGCACGCTTGATGAAGCTCTGGATAAACTCAAACAGCATACCAGAAACTTTGCCAAACGCCAGCTTACGTGGTTTAGGAAAAATCCTGAGTTAAAAATTGATATATAGGTCTTTGAGACTAAGACGGTTATTTAATCTTAATTTTTTATAATTAACTATTAACGGTAATTAATGTTTTTGCATTCAATGCAAATATGTATATATGCAAATAAAAAGTTTTTTAAAATTAGTTAACAGAAAAATAAATAAGTATGACAAAGCTGTTTCAAATCCTTTTGAAGCCGTTCCGCTTACAATTACGTTAGTATGGGTTGAAGAAGAAAAGCCGGACAAAAAGGAGAGTTAAGCAACTTCATCAATGTGTGGCGCGTCAATATCAATACCTTTTTCCCTGCAAGCTTCTGCAACAAGAGTTTTTTCCTCCGGCAGAAGTTTGTTAAATAATGCTGATAACAGGAAACTGCTTCCAAAGGCTGCCCCTGCTGCAAGTCCTGCAGCAACAATTCCTGCTCCGGATGCCAGACCCAGAATTACAGCAGGTATTGCAAGATATCCGGTACATTTTATTGCAGATTTAACCAGCTCCTTAAATCCGGATTTCCAGTTAACGCCGTCAACTTTTTCGCCTTCTGTATTATATTTAAGTTTGAAAGCTCCTGGAACCGTAATAAAATCTAATAAACAGAAGATGCCGCCCATTGCGGCAGTGCCTGCGGCAGATTTAGCCTTTGCTAATTTTCCGGTAATATTGCCGGCATGTATATTAGTCGGACTGACAGAAACCATAAATCCCCCCGGTTAATCTTATTCTCTATTATTATAAAAACATTTTTATTTAAAAAATTGCTTTTTAAATTACAAAATATTAAAATAAGGCTATGGAAAATAAAGTTGCTCAAATATTAATTCAAAAAGGACTTACGATATCTACAGCGGAATCATGCACCGGCGGACTTTTGAGCTCTAAGTTAACAGATGTTGCAGGGAGTTCGGCTTATATAAGACTTAATGTCGTAACTTATGCAAATGATGCAAAACAAAAAATACTTGGTGTGAGCCGTAAAACACTCGAAAACTGCGGTGCTGTGAGCGGGGAATGTGCTTTTGAAATGGCGCAGGGACTTTATAAACTGACCGGTTCGGATATTTGTGTTTCTACAACAGGTATTGCAGGGCCGTCCGGCGGTTCTGCAGAAAAACCTGTTGGTCTTATGTACTCTGCAATATATTCACAAAAACAGTATAAAATATACAAAATTCTTTTGCAGCCTGATATTGAAAGAATTGTTATGAAAGAAAAATTTGTACAGGCAGTTCTTAATAATATTTACACTTTTCTGGATTTTGTATAAAATAAAAATATGGGAGCAGGCAGCAGAAGTTTTATTTTTTTATTGTTGTGTATTTTCGTTCCGCTTGGTTGTATGGCACAGGGGAGTGGTAATACTATGCTGCAAAATGATTTTTCGGCATATATGACAGAATTACAGGGAAAAATTCAGAAAAACTGGATTCCGCCGGAATGTATGGAACGTGACGGGCATGCAACCGTAAAATTCAGTATTACAAGGAATGGAGATGTATATTCAAGCGAAATAGCTGAAAGTTCAGGAGACGCTGTGTTTGACGAATCTGCGCTTGAAGCTATAAAAAAATCTTCTCCGTTTGCACATTTTCCGGCAAACACAGCGAAAGGTTCACTTACAATAAAATACTCATTTGATACCACTGTTGTAAAAACCGAAAATATGCAAAGTTATCTTGCTAATGCAGACAGGCTTTATAATGTTAATAATAGAGCTGCTCTGGATTATATAAATAAAGCAATAAACGAAGTAGAAGGTGATACTGAGGCATATTTTCTTTACGGTAAAAGGAGTAAAATAAAACGTGCACTTGGTGATTTTGAAGGAGCGGAAGCTGATATGGATGAATCTAAAAGGCTTAAAGCAAGGTATGACCAAAAACGTATCATGGCAAGCAAACTGATTGCGGAGATGGAACAGTCGCCATATTCATATTTTAATCTTGCTCACTCCTATGAAATTGCAGGTGAGTATGAAAAAGCAATAGAAGCAATAGATAAAGCGATTGCTTTGACAGAATTAAATAATACTTATAAACGCTACAGAAATGATTTGGTGAACAAAAAAACAGCGTTATAAAACGGTTGGTGTATACTCCTCTCTATAGATGTAGGATTGCCGGACTATCACTCTCTCCTTCTCTCCCTCATTCAGGAAGAGAGACACTTTGACGCTCGTTTGGCGTGATATGAGAAATGTAGTAGCATATCGGCTTTACCAAGCCGATATTAATTTTATAGAGATTCTTCACCCTCGAATTACTGCCGGATTCAGAATGACGACACACTTGTAGTTTAAGACCAATTAATACTTTCCCCCGCTTGCTCACCTGATCACGTGATTACTGCCGAACAATACATTTATCTCCGGAGTCAGAAGAGGAAAATCAAAGATTTACCGCATCAAAATCATATCTCCACCAGCACTTTGTTTTCGCCAATAACTTTTCCGTTATAAATTTTCTTGTAATTCTTGTTTTCCACGTCTATGTAGTCGCCGCACATACCGTCTGACATTGCTGTTCCGTCTACTGATACCATAACTGCATCGTTTGAGACAAAAAATATTCTGACTTCTCCGTTTCTTACGACATCCGGTCTCAGTTTCACAAACCTTCTGTCAATTACTTCGCCTTTCTGGAACGCTTTTTTTGCAGCAGGTTCTTTTTCCAGAACTTTTTCCGAAAGAACGTAGTCCATTTTCATTGAAACATCCATTTTTTTAACGGTAGAATTTTCTTTTGTAATCACCTGTTCTCTGTTTATGAAATCGTTTGCAACCAGAACTTCTTTAAAAACACTTGTCTGCACCGGAAGATTAAGAGTTTTGATAAAAGCGCCGTTTACGTAAACATCAACCCTCTTAATGTCTCTCGGGACAATTTTGTCTCCTCCGGATACGATTTTATATTTTACCGCTCCGTCCGGAAGCTGCAATGTTGCAAACGGGGTACCTGTTACTTTCACTTCGACATCAGCATTTGTCATTTTTTTGTAATTTTCGGTAAGGATTTTAGCAACGGAAGTTTTAACATCGGCAGAAGTGAGCGTCTGCGCATTTACGCCCAACGCTCCTATAAAAATTATTAGAAGTATTGCGAAAAGGTTTTTCATTTTTTGTTAGTGAGTAGTGAATAGTGAGTAGTGAATAGATATTTATCTTGTTTTTATTTATAAACTTCTATTCACTGTTCACTACTCACTATTCACCGGTTTACCCCATCTGATTAGTCAATTGCAAAATATTACTTGAAGAGTTAATTATTTTAGAATTTGATTCAAAAGCTCTTTCTGCTTTAATTAAGCCTACAAGTTCGTCTACGATTTGAACGTTAGAGCCTTCAAGCATTCCCTGCTGGATTAAGCCCAGACCGTTCTGCCCCGGAGTATCCTGAACAGGGTTTCCGGAAGCCTGAGTTTCTTTGTACAGGTTGTGTCCGATAGAAAGCAGCCCTGAAGGGTTCTGGAATTTTACCAGCTGTAAAGAGCCGACAATTGACTGTTGCGTCTGTCCCGGAAGTGTTACGGAAATATTACCGTCCTGCGTGATTGTGATTTCTGTTGCGTCACGAGGAATTGAGACAGACGGCTGAATCAAAAGCCCGTCGTTTGTACATAACTGACCTAATGAGTCGACCTGTAAGCAGCCGTCACGTGTATAGGCAAGTGAGCCGTCCTCTTTCATAACCTGCAAAAAGCCTTCGCCTTCGATTTCTATATCAAGCTGGCGTCCTGTTGAAATTGCAACACCCTGGGTAAACACCCTTGTTGTAGCGGCAGTTTTAACACCAAGCCCGATTTCTATACCAACAGGCTGATAAGTACCCTGGTTCATCAAAGCGCCCGGAGTTCTCTGCGCCTGTGACAGCAAATCCTGAAACTCTATTCTTGACTGCTTAAATGCCGTAGTGTTTACGTTCGCTACGTTGTTAGCGATTACGTCAAGATAGTTTTGTTGTGCTATCATACCTGTTGCTGCTGTTGTTAGTGCTCTTAACATGTTTTTATCCTTTTTTGTTACTTTGTTATGGTGAGTAGTGAATAGTGAATAGTGAATGGTAATTTAAAATTAAAATAAAATGTTCTACTTTAAAAATATCTATTCACCAGTCACTATTCACTACTCACTAACTTGTCCTTATCCTTCCGACTGATACAGCCGTTTGAAGCATGTCGCTGTTTGTAGTTACTACCTTTGTCAAACTTTCATAATTCCTTGTTGTATTAATAGAATTAATCATTTCCCTTATTACATTGGAGTTTGAAAGCTCCAGCATTCCCTGCTGGATTGAATATTTTTCCGACCTTAATTCCGGATTATTTATCTCGTCTCTCGGTACAAATTTTGCATCCCCGATTTCAAATAAGTCGTCTTTGTCCGCAAAATCCCAGACTCCGATTGTTTGGAGCGGAACCTTCTGGTTATAAGAATTTATTTCTATATTACCGTTCTCGGCAATAACAATGTCTTTTCTGTCTCTGAAAGCAGTTTCGTCTTCCATATCATAAGGAAGCATTCTTATTCTTCTGTTATCAACATCAAGAACATATTCGCCCTGCTTGGTTTTGAGCCAGTAGCCGTTATCCACTACAAAAGAACCGTTTCTTGTGTAAGATATATTGCCGTCAGCATCCTGAACTTTGAAAAATCCGTCGCCTTCAATTGCAACATCATACGGATTCGAAGTTTTAGTCAATGCGCCCTGAGAAAAATCATGCGTATACTGCATACTTGCGCTTCCGACACTCAGACTTCCAAGATAATTGTTTTCGTTTGTGTTTCTGATAATAGAACCCTGCTGGGAGTATACTGCCGATTGCATAACATCTTTAAATCTTAAAGACCCTTTTTTATACCCGACAGTATTAACGTTTGCAAGGTTGTTTGCAATATTATCATTCATATCCATTAAAGCATTCATGCCGTTTGCAGCGGATTCAAAACTTCTTACTATCATAATTCTGCTCCTTTCATACGGTCATAATTGCTTAAAACTTTTTTTACATAATTCTGCGTTTCAGCGTACGGAGGAATTCCGCCGTATTTTTTAACGGCATTTGGTCCCGCATTGTATGCGGCAAGCGCAAGTGATTTGTTATTATCAAACCTGTCCATCAGACCTTTAAGATACTTTGTTCCGCCCATAATGTTCTGTTCCGCATCATAAGCATTTGTAACGCCTAAGCCTTCAGCAGTAGACGGCATAAGCTGCATAAGCCCCATTGCGCCGCATCTTGAAGTTGCGTTCGGATTAAATCCGGATTCCTGATTAATAACAGCTTTTACAAAATCAGAATCCAAACCGTTTTTATCAGCGTATTTATCAATCAATTCGTTGATTTCAGCGCGAGAAGTGTTCGTAGGGTGATTCGTATGAGAAATAGATTTATCCAGAATTTTCTGAAAATCTCCGTCAGGCTGAATTCCCCAGCTCATCAGTGACTGAAACCGGTTTTCTATTGCGTTTATACGCTGTAAAGTTGTATCCAAGCCCGTAAGATTCATCTTACGCTATCCTCTCTCCAGGTCTTTTATTTTTCCCTCGCCATCTTTGGAAAGGGTGACATATTACTCTCACTCTTTTGTTAGCTGAAAAGCGGATAAGTTAAATAGTTCGTCAATTTGATTTTAATTTTAAAATCTACTCACTACTCAATATTCACTATTCACTAACCTGTTTCCCGAACAGAAAAGTTTATACTTTTCCACCCCATAAGTCTACACTTACAGTGTATTATATACGGGCATGGTTAACATCAATCAAGGGGTTAAAATTATAAAAAGTCTATAGACCGGATGGTCAATACGGAATTATTCAATGATTTTTAAAGAGTTGTCTTTAGAAAAATATAAAGCTCTGAGTTCAATAACTCTGCTGCGTGCAAAAATTGCATCCTCAGAAAACTGTTTCATTTCCAGAAACTTCTTGTAATAACGGATTGCGTCTTTGTATTTAGCCATTTTATCAAAACTCATAGCAATACCCAAGTATGCTTTGTAATAATCAGGGTTACGCTTAATAAGCTGGAAGAAGGTTCTTGAAGCCTCCATATAATTTTCCATTCCCATAAGCATTGCAGCTTTGTTGTAATAAGCTTTTAAAAACTCCGGATTGGTTTCAATGAGTTTGTTGTAAATCATTAAAGATAAATCTTCTTCTCCGACGAGTTCGTGTGCTATAGCCAGTTGAATCTGCGCTTCTAAGTTTTCTCTGTTAATCAAAATAGCTTTGATTAAATGCTGTATTGCTTCTGCCGGCTTGCCGTCAGAAAGGTAACAAACACCTAATTCAAAAAAGTATTCATCATTGCTGTCATCTATCTCTATTAATTTAGAAAGAGTACTGATAGCCTTTTTGTATTCTTTCAAATACTTATAGGACATTGCAAGCCCGAAGTAGGCTTTGACTTCTCCTCTGTCCATCATAATAGCCTGCAAGTATGCCTGAACAGACTCTTTGTACATTTTAGCAAACCTTAAAGCGTCTGCTTTTACACAAAGAGCATAAGAACGTGAACGTTCAGGCACCGTAACCTTTTCCACGACTTTAGCCAGATTATTCTTATTTATCCCTGCATCTATTC
>CALUSN010000038.1 GCA_944323435.1 Candidatus Gastranaerophilales bacterium
TCTTATGTATATATAAAGTATTTAACTTCTAAAAAATTGCCTTTTTTGCTCTTAATTGTTAAGAATTGTAAAATTGAAATTGTTTTTTTTGTCAAACTGCAACAATAGTTAATATTTTTGGTATAATTTTATTATTGCTGGGGAGATTATGAGAGAAAGAATTCTTTTATTTATAATATTATCGTGCCTTGGGGTATTTTTGTATGTGTTTCAAAACTACGTGAATACAATAGTTGGTTTCGTTATTTTGTGTGTGTGTATGGTAACTTACGGCTTGTATTCAATAGCTGCCACAAAGTACCAGAAAAGGAAGCTTAAAAAGCATCCGCCTGTTGTGAATGAGAGTTACAAGCCTTTTGTCTCGGTAATGATACCCGCACATAACGAAGAGTATGTTATTTCAAATACTGTTGAGAACATTTTAAAAATGGATTATCCGGCTTTTGAAGTTATTGTAATTGATGACAGAAGTACGGATAATACGGCTTCAATTATTAAGGACTTAGAAGCCGGACATGAAAATGTAAAGGCGCTTATAAGAGAACTGGGGGCATTTCCCGGGAAATCAGCGGTTTTAAACGATGCATTTAAGATTGCAAAGGGGGAAGCTATTCTTGTATTTGACGCAGATGCAACAGTAGAGCCGGATTTCTTAAACAAATTAGTTCCCAAACTTGAACCGGCAGATGTTGGAGCGGTTCAAGCCAGAAAGATTATCAGAAATAAAGATGTTAACCTTTTGACAAGATGCCAGAATAATGAATACACATTGGATACATATTTACAGGTCGGAAGAGATGCCGTAAAGGGGGCTGTTGAGCTTAGAGGGAACGGTGAATTAATTAAAAGACAAGCACTTGAAGATATTGACGGATGGAATAATTATACTATTACTGACGATTTAGATATGTCTACAAGGCTGCATATAAAAGGCTGGGACGTTAGATTTTGTCCCGATGCTCTTGTGTATGAAGAAGGTATTGTTTGCTTAAAACCTCTTTTCAGGCAGCGGAGAAGATGGCTGGAAGGAACAATCCGCAGGTATTTGGAATATTTCTTTGAAGCAATGAAATCAAGAAAAATGTCTCTTCGAGCAAGGCTTGATATGGCTATTTATATTACCCAGTTTATAATGCCTTTATGGTTTATGATGGAAGTGTTTTTCAGGATTGTTAAACTTCTGACAGACAAAATTGACCCGTACAGCCTCCATAACGTTTTGTGGTCATCTCTTGTAGTATCATCTGTTGTGGGTTTAGGCTTCATTTTTGCAATAAGATACAGCCTTCGGAAATATGACCATGTTCCGAGAATGAGGGCTCTTAAGCAGGCTCTCGAGACAACCGTTTATTTTCTAATAATCTGGTTTCCGATGGAGCTTTTTATTTGTGGTAAAATATTATTCTGCAAGAAAGATTTAAACTGGGGCAAAACAGCTCACGGCTTAGTGATGGAAGAAGATACGCTTCAAGAAGCTGCAGAACCGGAAGTGATAAGCGTTTAGATTTTACAATAACATTAATGAGGTATAAATAGATGGAAAGTGATAAATTTCAGTATGTAAGAGAACACGTTAGAGAAGTTCCGGATTTTCCTAAGAAGGGAATTTTATTTCTTGATGTGACAACCATAGTCAAGGATGCAAAGGCATTTAACCTGTGTATAGAATATCTTGCAGAGAATTTTGAAAACGAAAAAATAGATTATATAGCAGGGATTGAATCAAGAGGGTTTATTTTCGGCGCCGCGCTTGCACATAAATTAAATGTTGGATTTATACCGATAAGAAAGCCTAATAAACTTCCTGCTGAAACTATAAAAGAAACATATTCTCTGGAATACGGAACTGACACAATAGAAATGCATGCAGATGCTCTAAAAACAGGCGACAGGGTTCTTGTAATAGATGATTTATTAGCGACAGGCGGAACTGCTGTTGCTGCTTGCAATTTAGTTAAACGAACAGGGGCAGAAGTTGTCGCGGCAGCATTTATAATAGAATTAGATCCGCTGAAAGGTCGTGAAAAAATAGAAAATAACGGCGTTAAAGTTGCTTCTATGCTGCATTATGAGCTTGATTAATTAAGGATTTATTCAACAAGTCCGCCAAATGCCATAACATCTTCATAAGCGGCTCCGGCTTCGAGCATTTCTTCGGCAGTAAATCCGAACAGGGTAATTGTGTCAATTACTTCGGCTTTGTTGGTAATATTTTTTACAACAGAATCCAGAGCTGATTCTCTTGTCATGTATTTAAATTTGTCATGAACACCCAGATTGAGGCTTCTTCTTTTTGCTTTACCCATTAATCAGCCCCTCCTTTTAGTGCAAGGAGTGCTGCTCCTATCATGCCTGAATAATTACCTGCCTGCGCTAATCTTACAGTTGTCGGCTGGGTAACGATATTTTGGTTAACTTCTTCTTCAACTTTTTTTGTATTTATAAATTGCGCCATTGAGCCTGAAAGTACAAAACAATCCGGATCAAAAATATTTGCAAGCCCTATTATTCCCTGTGTAATATCGTTTTGCCAGCGCTCAAAAATTTCAATCATTTTTTTGTCTCCGGCTTTAACTCCGTCTATTACATCATAAGTTGTTACATCTTCTCTGCCCAAAGCTTCCTCGGCATCCCATTTCAACGCGTTTCCGGAAGCGTACGCTTCAAAGCAGTCCCAGCTTCCGCAGGTACATTTTCGTCGCTTGTCCGTATACATCTTGAAATGCATCTCTCCTGCTGCTCCGGATTTTCCTTTAAGAAGCCGGTCGTTTATAATTATTCCTCCGCCGACTCCTGTCCCGAGAGTCAGCATGACAGAAACAGTTGTTCCTTTGGACGCTCCTATTTTATACTCTGCCCAGGCAGCGCAGTTTGCATCGTTTTCCAGAAAAACTCTTTTTTTACTCAAATTCCGGAAATCAATAGTCCTGTATCCCTTAACAAGATTCCCTGTCGAACCTATAACGGCGGTATTTTCGTTGTTTACGGAACCCGCGGTTGATATTGCAATAACATCAACTTCATCTTCAAATTTAGAAATCTGATTTTTTAAAGTTTCCTCAATGCCTTCAATTGTTTTCGGGGTATGGAATTTGTCAATTTCAGCAATGATGTTTCCGTCTTCATCAACTATTGTGCTGTAAATCTTTGTTCCGCCTATATCAAATGCTAATGCTTTTTTCATTTACACTCCCTCAACAAATCTTTTTGTAATCAACTGCGGTCTGGTGATTGCAGAACCTATTACAACAGAGTGTGCGCCAAGCGTAAATGCTTTTTTGACTTCCGCCGGCTCCCATATTCTGCCTTCAAGAATTACAGGTCTGTTAACGGTTTTTACAAGTTTTTCCAGCAATTCATAATCAGGTCCTTCTGTCGGCGCGCCGGATTCAAGCGTATAACCTGCAAGGGTTGTGGAAATTATGTCTGCTCCGAGACCCGCGCAATTTATGCCTTCTTCCACGGTAGAAATATCTGCCATTGCAAGCCTTCCGGCATTATGTATTGTATTTATAATTTCTTCTGTTGTACAGCCGTCATGAGGGCGCGATGTTCCGTCAAAAGCTATAATATCAGCGCCCGCTTCAATAAGTTCTCTGACTTCCTTAAGTCCCGGAGTGATATATACAATTTCTCTCCAGTTTTCAGGGAGTCTGTCCGGCTTTGTAAGTCCTATTACCGGAATATCAAAATGTTTTTTTGCATTCCTGACATCTCTTGCGCCTGCAACACGGAGTCCTGCCGCGCCTCCGTTTACAACAGACTGCATCATAGCAAGCATACAGTCCTCTTTATACAAAGGCTCATCCGGCATTGCCTGAGATGATACTACAACTTTTCCCTTCAAATTTTCTAAAATTTCCATAAATAGATTTTATCATAAAATAAAACTGTTGATTAAATTATAACGTAAGATTATAATTATGTTTGTACATTTGGAGTTTTTATGAAAAAACTTTTAACAATATGTTCAATATGTGTATTTTTAGTTTCAGGCTGCAGTCTTCTTCCTGAAAAAGAAGAAAAACAAACTGCCGTACCTGCCAATGTTCAAAAAACAGAAGCCCCGCCTGTTAAACAGACTTCTGCCCCTCAGGCTCCGCCGGCTGTTCAGCAAGAAGAGATTCATAAAAAAGCCGACTTGTATCCTGAAAATAACGAACTTGCACTTTCTACAATAGTTAAGGTTGCAAATTCAGACGGCAAAATCAGGGCGAAGTTCAATAAATATAATGAAAAAGCAACAATTTATTATTTAAACAACAATAATAACGGCGGAATTTTCATGATAATTTCCGATTCGGATGAAGAGACTTATAAGCGCCACGGAATAGATTTTGTGGAGATTCAAAAAAACGGTGAAGAAAAAATTACCCCGCTTGTAAATACAAGTGACGAAAACAGTGAAAATGATGTTTGGGAATTTGACGAAGAAACAACGCTTCCGCTAAGGCATGTTAACTATGATTCAGAGGGAGAAATTTCTTATGCGGAATTCTGGAACTATTCCCCTGACAGTCAGGTTAAATACGAACTCAAAAACGGAGAAGGAAAGACAATCTCCCTAAGAAAAGAAATTCAGGATAACGAAAGCAATTTGAGAATTGAACATCTTGTATATGACGGGGATGGAAATACTAAATTAAATATATCCGCAAACTACGAAGGTCCCGATATTACAAGGCTTACGTACTATAATGCCGAACATCCGGACGAAAGTGTCATAATTGTAAGTCAGTTTGAAAACGGCGAAAAGATAAAAGAAACCGTTTATTCCTCCGACTACAGAGTCAAAAATGTATATCAGGCTTTTTATCAAGACGGCAAACGGGTAAAAATCAAAATCTTTGATAATGAAAACAGAGAGCTGGAAGAAATTCTATCAAACTAGAAAAAGAAGTTTGTAAAATCCGGTTCTTTAACTTTAGTCGGTCTTGTAAATTTATCCATAATCATGCTTGCCGCGCCAACCGCAAGTCCGGTTGCAGTAGCGTGTCCTATGTATGTCAAAAGCGCTTTTCCGTATAGTTTTTTCATATTTTTAATCAAAGATTCAGCAAGCCCCGATTTTCTTGCAAGTTTTATTCCTTTATAACTTGCAATACCTTCTTCAAAAACAGTAGGAAGCATACAGGCAAAAGCTATTTTTCCGCAGTTGTCTTTTACATAATCAAATCCGCTTTTCGGCGCATCCTTGGGTTTTGGTCTGGAAAATAAGGCAATAGTTCCCATCCAGCCGGCTATAATCCTTCCCGGCCAGCGGAGTTTGCTCAAAAATTTTCCGAATTTCCCCGTTATATCGTTCATGGCGTGTCCGAGTTCGTGAAATCCTGCAATTGAGATTTTATCAGTATTAATTCTGACAACTTTTTCTTTCGGAAAATACGCGGCATTCTTCCCGAGAGCATAATCGTTCAGCGTACGGCTCAGTTCCATCGGGATAATTTGAACTCCCTTCTTATCAAGCCCTGAAACTTTGAGTGAGTTTAAAAATGCGTCTTTATATAAATAGTTTCTCGTGTGTTCTTTTGCTAACTGTCTCTCAAACGGCTTGCTAAATAAAGGCAATGTTCCCATAATGGCGGAAGATGCCGCAGAGGCTATTAAAAAACCTTTGGTGCTGTCATCCGATGTACTCGGAATATATTGATTTCCGTTATAATAATACGAATTTACCATTCAGACACATTTACCTTTAAACTACACTTATATATAATAAAACAATTTTCATATAAAATTTGCCTGATTGTAATAATTCTTAACGAAACTTTTCTTTTCTATCTTTATTAGGAGTAAAAAAGCTGTATCAGGTTACAAAAAAGGGCTCAATAAAGTATATTAGCCCTTTTTATTTATATTTGTTTAAATTTAAATTTATTACAATTTTTCAGGATTTCTCAGCGGAATTAATCTGTCTAAGTCTGAGTTAACACTGAAGTAGAATCTTGCGGTATTTTCGTTGTAATCTCTTCCCAGAGGGAAACCGACACCGATTTGAGCTGTGAGCCAATCGGTAAAGTTTACGTAAGTACCGAAACCGACTGAATGCAAGAATTGCTGCGGATAATTGTATATGCCGCCATTTTCGCCTAACCAGCCCCAATCGTAGAATACGGCAAGTTTAAGTCTTTCATCAATTTTTGGTGCAACTCTGTCCAGGAACGGAACCGGGAATCTGTATTCAACCGTACCTGTTACACCATAGTCACCGATTAACTCAGCCGGCTGGTAGCCTCTTAATGTGTAAGGACCGCCCATTTGCATCTGTTCTGCGGCGAACAATTTGTTAGGTGAATACTGACCGCCGACTCTTACAATACCTAAGCTTCTGCCGAACAGTCTTTGTACACGGGTTGCACCTGCTGTTAACTTAACAAATGTTGTATCCTGAACAGCGCCATGCCCGTCTCCTGTTAAACCGAAGTCAAATCCGAAGTTTCCGATCCAACGACCGTAGTTATCATCTGTCATACCGTATAAACCCGAACGCCATACGTGCAAGTTGTAGTTAGACAATCTTAACGGATTTCCGGCAATATTGGCGGAAGTATTTGCATTTACATAATCATAACCTGTATAGAAAATCAAATCAGACTTAGCTGTTTGAATAAGCGGTTGTGTTAATTTAAAGAAGTAACTTTGTGCGTTACCTTTTACGTTCAAGCCTTTATACGGCCCGCCCAGTCTTACGTGAGAATCTGAAAAGTCGAAGGACAATCTTGTTCCGTAAGAAGATACCGGAAGCGAATAACCTGCCATCCAGCCGGTTGCCCCTGATGATAAAATGGTACCGCCGTAAATCTTATCACCGAGACCGGTTAAGTTATCCATACCAACCAGGAATGAAACTCTTTGAGATCCGGTATAAGAACGACCGTAGTCATCATAAGAGAAATTCAGGTTTACAGGGAATCTGTCGCGGACATTTAAGGTAATTGCGGTATTTTCTTCACCTTCCTGCTGTCTTTCAACTTCTGTTTGAACCTGAACATAATCTTCACGGTTAATTTCTTTCATTGCTCTTTGAAGGTTTTTAGCGTTAAATACATCACCCTCTCTAAGCCCAGCTTTTCCCATAATAATATGACGGAGGTACCATTCTCTGGTCCATTTTTCGCCTTCAATATTTAATTCGCCTACTTTGCTTTCAACAATCTTAATTGTTGCAACACCGTCTACAATTCTCTGCGGCGGAACTGTTGCATATGAAGTCAGATAACCTTTTGCACGGTAATAGTTTGTTACTTTCTGGCAAACTTCAAGAAGTTCATCAAAGAAAATATCTTCACCCAGAACTTCAAGCCCTAATTTTTCAAGCTCTTCTGTCGGGATTTGTGTATTACCTTCAAAATTTATTTTCTGCAAAAGAAAGTGCGGATTGTATAACATACCTTCTCTGGCCTGATTTTCTTCTATTGTAGCGTCATAAATCTGTTCGTCTTTGGTTACATCATCAAAAGATTGAATATAACTTTTATCTATTTCATAATGATTAATGTTTTGTAATTCTGTTGTATTGTATGCGCCCGGATTATATCCTCCGAGTTCTGCCTGAGCTTGTGCAGGCAAAACAGTTCCTGCCATCGGGTCTGCAAATACTTTATTTACAGACAATAAACACAAAACTGTTAACAATAAGCCTATTTGTTTCTTCATAATTTCCGTATTCCTAATTTTAATTATTGGGTTGTAATATTACTGTACACCTGACATTATATTTTATTTAAAACTCCAAAACAATTTTTGTTGCCAGTTTGTTACGAAATATTAACACAATATCTATTATTTTAACTCATCTGTAAATTTTTGTAAAGATTTTTACAAATTAGTGTTATAAATCATTCATTTAGTGGAATTAACTTAGTATAAACAACTTATATAAAAAGGAGTAAAATTTGGTAGCGGCAATCAGCGCAATAAATCATTATTCTGATCCGGAGTATTTAAGAATACTTCAGGAATTAATGCGCCTTGGAATAGCGCCGAGCGGCAACAAACAGGTTGATAAAGGGAAGTTAGAGCAGGCTAAAGCTGAATTAATACAAAAAATTCAAACCCGCGAGCAGGAAGAACAAAAACAGGATATTCAGGTACCTCCGCTTGAGGGTGTAAAAGATACGCAAAATACAGAAAGAGCGCAGCTTGAAGAGTCGCGTTTAGGCGCTATGACCGTTGCAGAGCTTAACCGTCTCTATTTTGGTCTTTGATTACTTTGTAGAAATAAAATCCAGAACGCCGTTTATGAATGTTAGCGGATGAACAGGGCAGCCCGGAATATATAAATCTATCGGGTATTTTTCGAGGAATTCTCTGTTCAATTTTGAAGAATTTTGGAAAACACCGCCTGAAATAGCGCAGGCTCCGGCTAAAATTACAATTTTAGGATCCGGAGTCGATTTATAGCAATCTTCAAGAGCGTATGCCATATTTTCGGAAATCGGACCGGTAATAACCAGCCCGTCAGCGTGGCGCGGAGAAGCGACAAAATCAATACCGAATCTTCCCATATCAAAGTTGCAGTTTGAGCAGGCGTTAAGTTCCATCTCACATCCGTTGCAGCCGGCTGCAGATACCTGTCTCAATTTTAAAGATCTGGAAAATACTCTATTAATTTCTTCTCTTGCCTTAATCGCAGTTTTTTCAAACTCTTCGGGAGTCATACCCTCTGTTATCACAAGCTTTTCTCTGGAAGTTGAAGCTAATTTGTAATGATTGGTAAATTCAACACATTCACCTTTACAATTGCCGCACAAAGTACATTTACCTAAATCTATAGACAAAGGATCAGCCTTTAAAGCTCCTGTCGGACAAACACTTTCGTCAACTACTCCGTTTTGTTTAAGAATAGGAAACCCTCTAAACTGGCTTCTCATCGGTGCATTCGGAATATCCGGAATAAATTGATTTCCCTGAAAATATTTTAATTTTATTGTATCTAATAGCATTTTTTTACCTCTGTTTTTAGTGAATAGTGACCGGTGAATAGTGACTAGTGAGTTGTTATATTCTCTATTCACTCCTCACTAATCACTATTCACTAAATCATAAATCATTCCCGCAATATGACAGATTGAAGCTCTTGTTACAGAGCGGGAAGTCTGAAACTCCGTTATTTCTGACTGCCATTGCAAGCATATACCAGTTATTAAAAGACGGGTCTTTTATTTTGTACCTTAAAAGCTCGCCGTTTGCCTCGGTAACAGCCGTATGAACAACTTCCCCTCTCCAGCCTTCCGTGATTGATACAACCAGAGAATTAGGTGCAAGTGTTGCGTTTGGCTGAACAAGAACCGGCTCTGATTTATGTTCTTTCAATTTATCAAGCAATTTTTTAACAATCTGTATTGACTGTTTAATTTCTTTATACCTTAGAGTAAACCTGGAATGAACGTCTCCGGTTGCCTTAAACGGTTTTTGAACATCAAGAGATGTATACCAGCCGTCATTGAAATCAAATCTTGAATCGAGTTCAACGCCGGAAGAGCGTGCTGCCATACCAACTGCACCCAAGGCTTTTGCAGTTTCCGTACTAACCACACCGGTTCTTTCCATTCTTGAGATACAGGAAGGAGTTTTAAGCATAACTTTTGTTGTTCTGTCGACTGTTTTCTCAACTTCATCAAGCGTTTTGATAATCTTTTCAGCCATCTTCTCATCAATATCAAAATTTACGCCGCCGACATTAATCAATCCGCGTCCGAATCTGCTTCCCGAGATTTCAAGCATTGTATTAATTACAAGAGTTCTTGTAATACCAAATATTGAAGCGCCCATTAGGTAAGCCATATCACCTGCAATAGCGCCCATATCACCGATATGAATTGCAGCTCTTTCCATTTCCAGAGCTATACGTCTTATTATCTGAGCCTTTGATGAAATTTGTGTGCCGGATAATTCTTCCATTGCCTGAGAATAAGCCATATTGTAAGCAATAACAGAATCACCGCAAACAGATTCCGCTAAACGGTTATTATACTTCATCCCGTTTAGAAATAACTCTTCAACCCCTCTGTGCTGATAGCCGAGCATTATCTCTAAATCATAAACTTTCTCACCCATACACATAAATCTGAAATGTCCCGGCTCAATTACACCTGCGTGAATAGGTCCGACAGCCACCTGATGAATATCCTCACCTTTCATTTCAAAAAACGGATATTTATCCTGATTTATACGCACCGGCTTTAACCAAGGATGATTAAGCGGTTCTATTCCAAACTCTTCATAAAATTCTCTTTCAAATATATGAAACGCCGGAATTGTTTGAGTAAATGACTGGTAAGATTTTACATCAGGAGTAAAGATAGCTGAGGTAATATAAAGTTTTCCTATTTTATCATCAGCCATAATAACGTATAATCTTACATTCTCAAACTCCTGTTTTCCGAAAAATCCGATAACACGCATTTTCATCTTCTCTATATCAGATTTTATTTCATCAATTGATATTACCGGAATATCAAAAGCATTTATTTTCTTATTATTTTCAGTTATTACCCAATTCATAAGTATCCTCTTTAAATTAACTAAAATCCTCTAACCGCATCTATCAATAGTTTAATTGTTCCAAGCGGCATATAAATACCAATTATAAATGCCGCAGTAAGCATTATTATCTGAGGAGTGTACATTGTCCAGTCGAATTTTGCCTGTGAAATACTTAGCGAACAATCCTCTTTTGGAGCTGAAAATACCATTTTAATAACGGCTTTTGCCAAACCATATAATACGATTGTAAGCAAAAGTAAAAACAGTATACATAAAATATAATATTTTTTTATAAACAACGTTTTTACAGTTAGGAATTCACTTATAAACAACACTGACGGAGGAAATGCCGCAATTCCCAGAAATGATATCACCCATAACCATCCGCTTAATCTGTCCGTCTTTAAAAGTCCTGTAACAGCTTTAATTTTCTTTGTTCCGAATCTTTCCAAAATATTTCCGGAGGTTAAGAAGAACGAAGCCTTAATCAAAGAATGCCCGATCATATGAATAATTGCAGCCATAGTACCTATTCCGCCCAATGCAGTACCAAGCGCCAGAATACCCATATTTTCAATAGAAGAGTAGGCAAGCATTCTTTTATAATTATTTATATGATACACAAATACTGCTGTTACAAATAATGACAAAAAGCCCATTGTCATCAGCATAATCCTTGCATAGGCATCACACTCAGCCATCACCATAAGCCTGAATACATTTAAAATCATCAGAAATGCCGAATTTAAAAGTGTTGCCGATAAAAGTGCCGATATAGGAGACGGTGCTTCCGAGTGAGCATCCGGAAGCCAGAAATGAACAGGGGCCAAACCCATCTTTGTACCAATACCAAACAAAATAAATACAAATGAAAGTTTCAGCC
Source organism: Candidatus Gastranaerophilales bacterium (assembly GCA_944323435.1). Taxonomy (GTDB): domain Bacteria; phylum Cyanobacteriota; class Vampirovibrionia; order Gastranaerophilales; family Gastranaerophilaceae; genus CAG-196. Next base: position 11,372 of record CALUSN010000038.1, read on the forward strand.
AGAAATGATTAAACATTGCTGCATTTGCATACAAGTCATTATAAAATAACGTATTAATCTCTCCGGTTGCCAGCGTTAATAAAATTATACCAACGAAAGCCAGAGCAATACCGATTGAACATATAAATACATATTTCCACGCTGCTTCTATGGAATGTTTTGTTTTATGGAAATAAATTAAATATGCACTTGCTAAAGTTGTACCTTCAATAAATACCCAGGCAATACCTAAATTTGAACTTAATATTGCACCTGTCATTGAAAAAACAAAAAATAAAAACATATATGTATAATGTCTTAATTTTTTAGTCAAAGATTTTTCTGCTTTTAAATACCCTGTATTATAAACCGCAACCGCTAAAAAAACTATTGACATTACCATCAAAAACACTTTATTAGTATCATCAACCGCGAAAAACTTAAAAGGTTTTACCATCGGCAAAAAATCAATATTACAGCACAGCGCCAGCGAAACAATAAAATGTATAACCGAATACATTATTATTAACAGGTTATTCAAAAATTTCTTCTTGAATATAAACAATATTAAACACGCAATGAGCGGAAAAATTAAAATTAAATTAATCATTGTAGTCGTAATCCTTCAAATCTGATAACTGTGAAACTTCCAAACCTTCAAATTCATTGCTGATTTCATTAACCAGCATTCCCAGAATAAATACTGCTATAAATATATCGAGCAATACGCCAAGGTTAACAATAATCGGCATTTCCTTTGCAACAGAAAGCGATAACAAAAATATACCGTTCTCCATTGTTATAAATCCAATCACATTTGATAAAACTTTATGTTTAATTGTAATAAGCCACAAACTTGTAATAATTATTGCGCTTGATATTCCGAAATACATTGGGGAAACTAATTTAAATGCCTGATTATCAATATTTGCAATCAGAAATCCGGCAAACAAAATAATACTTGAAATAACAAGGCAGTAAAAATGCGGAATATTTGCATCTGTATCTCTGTGTGCATTTGTTTTATTAACAACTTTTCTCAAAAATAAAGGTATTATAACCGCCTTTACAATCAGAGTTTCAATAATTACAAACAAAAACCCTATAATATGTGACATATTTTCTTTTATAGAATCAAATCCGGCTAACATAGCCCAATTAAACCAAGGTTCTTTTTCAAATCCTGATAAACAAATTAAAAACAGCAGCAGCCCCTGAATAATAAGCATATTAACATGCGCTCTTAAACGGCTCGTTGACGCTATATATACCATTGATAAACCTAATAAAATTATAAAAATATTTTCCATTTTTCTTTCTTATTTTACCTTTCTGTTCATGGTGGCGAGTAGTGACTGGAGAATATAAAATTTACCCCTTTCTAAATTTACCCCCCGCCGTAAATACGGTAAATCACCAGAGCAAGAATTAACAGTGCCGTAATTGACATTAAAAATATAAACTCAAACACGTGTGTCATTCTAAATCTTGCCATTGACGATTCTACCGTACCGATAATAACGGACAAAATACAAATAATTACTAAAAACGCCGGTATTGAAATCCACCAGGCCCAGGAAAGCGGAATAAGCAGATTGGCAATCAGTGCCTCAAATATAAACATTTTAATAGCCGCAGACCAGGTAATTAAGCCCAAATCAATACCTGAATTATCAAGTATCATAACTTCATGTATCATCGTTAATTCCAGATGTGTGGTCGGATCGTCAACCGGAACCCTGCAGCATTCAATCAATAACATTATGAATAGAGTTACAACTGCAAGAGCTATTATAATATATCCGTAACCGCCTGCATTCTTTAAAATCAATTTCAAACTTTCAAAACTATAATTTTGGGATAAAGCTGCAACAGATGCCAGAGTTATAAAAAATGCAGGTTCCACAATAGTTGAAAAACAAGCTTCTCTAGAAGCTCCCATTCCTTCAAAACTGCTTCCTGTATCAAGCGCGGAAAGAAGTGAAAAGAATTTGCCAAGTCCTAAAACATAAGAAAAAATAACAAAAGCAAATGGAATATTTATTATGGCTTTTCCTGTGATTAAAGGAACGAACATTGCTGCAAAAAGTATTGAAGCAAGCGCAATAACCGGAGTATATCTAAAGACCCAGGATGTCGTTTCACTCACGACCTCTCCCTTTTTCATAAGTCTTATAAAATCCCAGAGCGGCTGCATAATACTTACGCCTTTTCTCCCTGCCCAAAAAGCTTTGGTTTTCTTAATAATACCGATTATAAAAAACGGTGCAATTAAGAGTATTAATATATTCAAAAATAAAATAGTCATTCTTTAACCCCCAAAATATACCATACCGATTATTGCCAGTATTAAAAACACCAGCCCGAATAAAATGTACTGTTGAATATTACCATTTTGTATTCTTTCAAATTTGGTAAGGAATTTTTCATCAAGTTTCAAAAGAGGTTTTACAATATAGGCCTCTTCAATATCCTCTATCTCCTGTTCATAATATGCTTCTTTAGGGAATAGTTCCTTTGGTTTTTTGATATGGGATACTCTCTTAAATAACGGCTTTAATGTTGAGATAAATAAATCCGCATAAGAAGAAGCTGTATATTGCATATGGTTATTAGCCCTGTTGTAACCGCATCCCCAGGTTACATATTTTTCTGATTTTTTGCCGCGGCCAAGAATATATCTTGCAATAAATAACACCAGAAGAATTCCCATAAATATCATAAAACAGCAGCTTATCACACCGGTAAAATCATACAGAAACATCAAATCAGCAACTGCATTTCCGCCATCAGTGAACATTGAGGCAGGAATTGAAGCATAAGATATAAAATATTGTGAATACATGCCAATAACAAATGTCAAAAATGCAAGAATTGACATCGGTATTATCATTGATACCGGAGCATCTGTAATATTTTCAGTATCTAATTCCCGAGGATTTCCCAAAAACATAATTCCGGAAGCTTTTGTAAAACAAAGCATTGCCATTGTACCAACCATTGCAAGAGCAGCTATTGCCATTATTAAAACAATAAATAGCTTCATACCTGCTGCCGGAACAGCTTTTATCATACCTGCATATATCAAAAATTCACTTATAAATCCATTAAATGGCGGAATTCCGCAAATGGCAACTGAACCGATTATAAACAGCAATGCTGTAAACGGCATTTTCTTTATTAAACCGCCCATAAGCTCTATATTTCTTGTATGTGTTTTTAAGTAAACACTTCCTGCCGCACAGAATAACAATTCTTTAAAAATCGAGTGGTTAAGTATATGAAGCATTCCGCCTGCAAACCCGAATACAGCGGCAAACTGATTATTATAAGCCATACCGAGCATTCCGACCCCGATTCCGATTCCGATTATGCCTATATTTTCAATACTGTGATAAGCCAGAAGTCTTTTTATATCATGCTGCGTTATTGCGTATAAAACACCGTACAAAGCGGAAACGACCGCAACAGCCAGAACCCCGTATGATATAAGCTTAGAAGGAGTTCCGATAAATAATAAAAATCTTAAAATTCCATATATACCTGTCTTAATCATAACACCGGACATTATAGCGGACACATGGCTCGGAGCTGCCGGATGAGCATCCGGAAGCCAATTATGAAAAGGTACAAAACCTGCTTTAATCCCAAAACCGATAAATGCGAGTAAAAAGACCCAATTTGCCGGAGCATTCGGGCTTTGCATATAATCAACAAAATTGACAAATCTCAAACTGTTTGTATGGGCATTCAAAATAATAAAAGCAGCCAGTATAAATATCATAGAAATATGCATATATACCAAATATTTTAATCCGGCATTAATAACTTCCTTTTTCTCTCCTTCAAATATTACTAAGAAGAATGACGAGAGCGACATTATTTCCCATACAATCAAAAAGAATAAAGCATTTTGAACTGTTACTACCATTATCATAGATGCAATAAGCATCATTAAGAAAAAGCAATGGGCAGAAATATTTTTTCCTTTGTTTAAATAAGGCTTAAGATACCCGTTTGCATAAATTATACCTAAAGATGTCATTATTGAAATTACTATTAAAAAGAATGCCGAAAGAGCATCTATTGAAATATCTATATATCCTAAAAGCGGAGAAGTATAAAAAACCGTTTCAATATGTTTTGCCGTTTTTATGACCTGTATTGCCGGTATCAGCATAAAAAGGGTTGATATTACCGAACATACGGAACAAGCTTTAATTTTTTTACTCTCATCTTTCAGAATGATGGAAAGCAGTGCTCCCAAAAATAGCATTCCCAACGAAAAAAAATAAATTCCCATAACTATTTATATTCCCAAAATTAATTATACCAAATACTTTTATATTGCTAACAAAAATAAATTTCAAGAGGAAAATAAAAATTCAAAATCAATAATTAGGAAAAATTTGTTCCAGAACGTTTTCATAATGAACTATATCAGCATGAACATTCTGAAACAGTTCTGTTATAAAATTTTTTATTTCCTGATTTACTGGCTGCCCGCTATACATAATATAATACAAATCCATCGGCAAAGCCCCGTTTTCATTGGGATAAAGATAATTTACCCCGAGCTTTCCGGCGCCGTGTTTTTGATAAAACTTTATTCTTCTTAAAGTGTTTGGCTCCCGCACATCCGGCTTTTCCACTTCTAAAAAGCAGCCTTTCTTCGCTGCAAATTTTTCTTTTAACGTCTCCAGAACCATTCCCCCGAAACCATTAGAATGAAATTCCTTAAATATTGCAACATAATCAATAAAAATAAAATCCCGACTTTCAAACAAAATAACGTATCCGACAGGAGTTCCGTTATTAACTACATCATAAGCACAATAATTTTTGCCGGTAATTTTTTGAAAATTTTCAAAACTCTTTAACTCCTCCGGCGGAAACTGGGATAACATATCGTTATAAATATTTTTAAAATCAGTAGTTTTAACTAGCTCCATATTTTAATTATAACAGAAA
>CALUSN010000039.1 GCA_944323435.1 Candidatus Gastranaerophilales bacterium
TAAATGTATTGGAACATCACTTCCGAGCTTTGTGTCGTTTTCGTATCATTAAAAATTAGTTTGACTTATATAAAATAAAACAATAATAATTCATTTTGTAAAAAAGTTTACCTAGAGCATTATAATATCATTTTTATGCTATCATAAGTTCAATGCTTAAAATAAAAATGTTTATAATTTTTCTATTTTCAATAATTTTAATTGTTTGGTTTTACACTAAAACATTAAATTTTAGATTGAATCTATACTTAATAAACAATAATGTGAATGTAGGAATTGCAACTTTAAAAGATAAGGATCTTGTTGTAGTGAACAACAAGAAATATCCTCTATTAAGTGTTTTTAAATATTTCGTTGCTATTAAAGTGCTTAAATATATAGATCAAAAACACATATCATTGGATACCAAGATTACAATTAATCAAAATATGCTTGATATGCAAACTCATAGCCCTATGATAAAAGACTATAAAAATTATCCATTTGATATAACACTAGCTCAATTATTAGAATATATGATATCCCAAAGTGATAATAATGCTTGTGATATATTAATTGATTACTCTGGAGGAATTAATGAGCTTGAAAAATTTATACATGAATTGGGCTTCAATGATATAAGCATAAAAGTAAATGAAAAAGATATGAATAGCGATATTTATAATCAATATCTTAATACTTCAACACCTAAAGACATTGTCTTGATGATGAAAAGAGTAAAAGACAATAATATTCTTTCTAGCAGTTCTTTTGCTTTTTTAGAAAATATCATGCTAAAGACTAGCACTGGAGAAAATAAAATTAAAGCAGGACTTCCAAAAAATACCAAAATTTATCATAAAACTGGTTCAGGCTCTCGCACTCCAAAAGGTCTAAAAATAGCAGATAATGATGCTGGATATGTAAGATTACCAAATGGAGATTTGTATTATATTGCAATTATGATAAAAGATTCCCCTCTCAGTGATGACGAAAATTCTAAAATAATTAGTGATATTTCAAAAATTGTTTATCAGTATTTTTGTATTAATAAAAACTAATAATGTTCCGCTTTTTTATTAAACTTAATGATAAATTCCTCAAAATAATAATTGGCTTTTGTAAAAAAAAGTTTACAAATTTCTAAAAAAAGAGGAACCAAAAATTTAATTATTTGCGGAACTGGACTTTACCAAAATAATCATTTTATCCGTACAATTCAAAATCGGTGCGTAATTCAGCTATATTACGAAAATCTCAAACTATCCGTACAGTCCGAAAAAAGTCCATTTCGGCAGTTTGATTTTTTTGGTAAACCTAATTTTCCGACCTGAAAACGCCCTCGCAGAGCGGGCTGTCCAAAATAATCAAAGTATCCGTACAAATAAAACCGGTCGTTAAATTACAACAGGATTGAAATGTCTGGTTTAATACATCTGGTTTAATACAAATAGCAAATACACCCATTAAGGGCGTTTTTTGGAAAATTAATCTCCACCAATTCTCTTTTCGTGGACTAAAATACAGAGGGGATGGGATTCGAACCCACGGTAGAATTGCTCCTACACAACCTTTCCAAGATTGCACCTTAAGCCGCTCGGACACCCCTCTTAGTATTTTCAATAGTTTCAGTTTTTCGTGCTCAATTTGTGCTCAATTTTACTTTTTTATGTATATTTTCAGTAAATTCAATGTCTCAAATTTAACACCCCGCATAACACTCGCATACATATCTAATGTCCTTCGAGCTCTGCTATGCCCTAACTGCTCTTGTACATATTTTACAGGAACCCCGTTGGAAAGTAAATAGGTGACGTAATAATGTTGTGAATAGTGAAATTTTAACAGGAATCTAAATATTTATTATGAAAGATTAATACAAGCAGTCTATCAATGTGTGTTGAAGAACAACAATCCAATGGAAGAAGAGTTGTGGAATAATAACTACAGGCAATGGAGAGCAGAAAAAGAACAGTTAAGAATAGAGCTGGCAAGAATTGATAAAGCAGATGACAAATATTACAAACAATCAGAACTTATTTTAAATTTCTGCAAGAATGCCCACAATTTCTTTCTTAAAGCAACTCCATCAGAAAAACGCACAATCTGTGAAATAATAGGTTCGAACTTCACAGCAACAGGCAAAGATATAGATATAACGCTATATCCCGTTTTCTATGACATTATTGAGATGAATAATGCAAAAGCTTCTGGAAAAGCAAGGTTCGAACTCCCTGAAACTCAATCAGAGCAACAAAAAAGAGCCTCTAAAAAGGCTCTTAATTTAAATGGCGGGAACGACGAGGCTTGTCTTGGATTTGCTCCACGCTCACAGAGTTTCGCCTTAAAGCCTAACGGCTTAGTCGGCTCAATCTGTTCGCTATCCGGACTAACTCACTATCGTTCGTGTCGTCCGTCCGCAAATCCGCCGAACTCGCAATTTGCGCTTCTTGCCACTATCATTCAGCCATTAAAAAAAGCCACACAAGGCGGCTTTTTTTAATGGCGGGAACGACGAGGCTCGAACTCGCGACCTCATGCGTGACAGGCATGCGCTCTAACCAAACTGAGCTACGCTCCCATATTTAATTGTCAAAACTTGTAATAACGGCTCCGCTCGTCAACCTGCTTGTCTTGCTCCCGCAAGCCAACACCGTTGACTGCGCTCCGTCGGGCTTCGCCCTCCTTGCCTTACCGCTCGCCGCGGGGCAACTGAGCTACGCTCCCATATTTTTCTGTCAATTGCAACCTTTCGGCTACGTATACTAATATAGCCCGCTGAATTTTTTTTTGCAAGCACTTATTTTTATTACCCGATTAGGTATGCTAAAATTGCTCTTCTCGGGAATTTATCCCAAAGCCTTTTTTACGTTTAATATAATCATTAAATCTTTTTCATACTTCCAGCTATTCTTAATTCCAAGAGCCGATTAGGCTCTTTTTTTTATTGTTTATGATAAAATGAACGTACTAAATAAGGATATTAATCTATGATTCAAAACTGGCAAATACCTCTTTTAATGACTGTGCTCGCAGGGCTTGCGACTATTATCGGCGGGTTTATAACTTTTCTTGTAAATAAAAATAATTTAAAAATTCTTTCGCTTGGACTCGGATTCTCCGCCGGTGTGATGATTTTTGTCTCATTTACGGAAATTTTATCAACTGCCGAAGGCTTACTCAAAGAATATTATCCCGTAGATTACCACTGGATAATGTTTGGGGGCTTTATTGCAGGTGTTATTATCTCTAAACTTATCGATACATTTGTACCGGATCACGTTGAAGGTAGTTTGACAGACGGATGTGACAACAGCAGCAGGACGCATAAGATTAAAAGGGCAGGACTCCTTACCGCTATTGCAATTGCCATTCATAACTTTCCGGAAGGTCTAGGAACATTCTTAGTATCGTCTCAGGATCTTACAATCGGTATTTCTGTAGCCCTTGCTATTGCGCTTCATAATATTCCGGAAGGTATTGCCGTTGCTTTACCTATATACCACGCAACAGGTAAAAAAAGAATGGCTATCTGGTATTCTTTCTGGACAGGAATGACGGAGCCGATTGGAGCTTTAATCGGACTTGCGCTTTTACACTGGTTCTTGCCGCAGGTGTTTGTAGGATTCTTTATGGCAGCAGTTGTCGGAATTATGATTTACATATCTTTTGATACCCTGCTTCCTTTATCACACGAATACGGAGACTGGCATTATGCAATTGCAGGTGTCATGTCCGGAATAATTGTTATCTGGGCAAGTCTTTTATTCCTTAACGGATACTAATTTTGAACATATTTAGTAAAAATATCGTTATTCAAAATAAAGGGATTTGTGACAATGAAAAAATTTGTTTTGTTATTATTAATTTTTATTTTAGCTACACCATTTCAGAGTTTTGCTGCAGTCTCTTATAGAATTCATAATTACAAGGGCGAAAGAGTTGGTACCTGTAAACACGATCCCTGGAAACCGGTATATTACTTATATGACCTAAACGGGGAAAAAGTAGAGAATCCTGCAAAATATATGGGGGAACCTGTAAATGATTGTTATTTGTTTGATGTTGACGGAATAGCTATTGGTAAGTGTACTGCAAAAAGAGTTATCATCTGGGGAAGAAAATAGATTCAATTAAATATTTGTATCAATCTTCTTGGACTTTTCTATCTGCTTTTGCAAACGATTTGCTTTAATTTCCGCAATCGCTGCCAGGAGTTGTTGAATACGGAATTCAATAATATTGCTCTGCTCTCCGTAATAATTTTGAAGATTTTCATTTTTGCGGTGTTTTTTTAACAAATTTATAAGCTTCATATCTTCAAGCGTATATTCTGTAATTTGCTTTTCATAAGCTTCTATTTTCTTCTTCTCTGCAGGGGTAAGTTTAAGAATAACACCTTTGTATTCAGATTTGGGAATAAGTTTTCCGTTGAAATTTATGCTGTTTAAACTTGCAATATTCATTTAAAATCTCCTGTTGTTCTTTTAAAAACCTGTAAATTAAATTTTTGCCATGTCGAATAAAAAAAGTTTTTAAGGTATAATTTAATCAAAAAGAAAGGGAACTTTTTATGACAAATTTATCACCATTACAAATCGAAAGATTAAAATACCAGCCAAAGTTACCTTCTTCTCTGGCAAATGGTATTAATCACCTTGTATCTCAAGAAGGTTCCGCAACAGAAGCTGTTGCAAACAAAGAAGAAATTAAAGCTTTATTTAAAAACACATACGGAAAGCCGACTGTTACTTTCCAGACTTCAACAGAATCAGTTGCCAGCAAACAGAGAAATGTCGGTGTGATTTTATCAGGCGGTCAGGCTCCCGGCGGACATAACGTTATTGCAGGTCTTTATGATGCTTTAAAGCAAGCTAATCCTAATAACAATTTATACGGATTTTTAGGCGGTCCGTCCGGTATTATTGACGGAAAATACGTTGAATTTAATGACGAATTTATCAACGATTACAGAAATACAGGCGGTTTTGATATTATTGGCTCCGGCAGAACTAAACTTGAAACAGAAGACCAGTTCCAGAAAGCTCTCGGGGTTTGCAAAAAGTTGAATATTTCTGCAGTTGTAATAATCGGCGGAGATGATTCAAACACAAATGCGGCTCTTCTTGCTGAATGGTTTGTTGCAAATGGCGCTGACATTCAGGTTATCGGCTGCCCTAAGACAATTGACGGTGATTTGAAGAACGAACAAATAGAAATCTCCTTCGGGTTTGATACTGCAACCAAAACTTATGCAGAACTTATCGGAAACATTGAAAGAGACGCAAATTCAGCTAAGAAATACTGGCATTTTGTTAAGATTATGGGAAGAAGCGCTTCTCATGTTGCTTTGGAAGCTGCACTTCAAACCCAGCCTAACATCACTTTGATTTCTGAAGAAGTTGAACAAAAGAAAATGTCATTAGCTTCCATTATTGACTATATGGTTGATATTATCGTAAAACGTGCTGATATGGGCAAAAACTTCGGTATTGCGGTTATTCCGGAAGGTTTAATTGAATTTATACCTGAGATGAAGTCTATGATTGCAAACTTGAATGACATTATGGCAGAACTGGAAAGCGATCCTGCTTTTGTTAACGCGCCTACAATTCGTGAAAAATTTGATATTGTAGAAAACAGATTGTCAGAAGAAAATGCAAAAGTTTACAACTCGCTTCCTGCTATAATCAAAGGTCAGCTTCTTGCAGACCGAGACCCGCACGGCAACGTTCAGGTATCAAAAATTGAAACTGAAAAGCTTTTGATTGAAATGATTTCACAAAAACTTGAGGAAATGAAACTTGAAGGTTCATATATCGGTAAATTCAGTGCTCAGGCTCATTTCTTCGGTTATGAAGGCAGATGTGCATTCCCTTCAAACTTTGATGCTGATTATTGCTATTCATTGGGTTTCAACGCATTTGCATTGATTAACTTCGGTTTAACAGGATATTTATCATCAGTAAGAAACCTTACTGAACCTGCTAATGATTGGATTGCAGGCGGTGTTCCTCTTACAATGATGATGAATATGGAAAAACGTCACGGTGAAATGAAGCCGGTTATTAAAAAGGCTCTTGTAGAACTTGACGGTCCTGTATTCAAAAAGCTGGAAAAAAACAGAGAAGACTGGGCAATGAATGACAGATATTTATTCCCTGGCGCTATTCAGTATTTCGGACCTTCTTCTGTTTGTGATATCACAACTATAACACTACAGTTAGAAAGTGAAGCAAAATTAGCTGCAGTATAATATATCAGTTATTCTTAAAAAAGAAGAGTTTTCTTAAGAAACTCTTCTTTTTTTTACATAAAAATATGTTTAAACTATTTACATACAGGCATAGTTTATAAAATAAATCTCTTCATACCTTTCTAATTCTATTGTATAATATTTTTAAGAAGGGAATTTGTGATGTTTGATTATTTTAAAGGGTATATTACAGATAAAAGAAAAACTGCTAAAGGAACTTATTTAACTCTTGAGACATCAGGTGTTGGATATCTTCTTGAGGTTGTAGAGAGAGATTTTATTAATACAAATATTAATGATGCAGATATTCAAAAACTATATGTGCTTCTTACACACAGAGAGGATGCAATGTCTCTGTATGGTTTTTCCAATAAGGAAACAAGAGATATTTTCCAAATTTTGCTGTCAGTGTCTGGAGTAGGGGCAAAAATGGCAATTGCTCTTTTAAATGAATTTGATGCTTGTGATTTAATCTCTCTTGTTATTGATGGTGATTTTAAAGAGCTTACCCGTGCAAAGGGAGTAGGACCAAAGCTTGCACAGAAAATTATTCTTGAACTTAAAGATAAATTAATGAAAACGGCGTTGCCGCAGACTTCCGGCAAATTAATACCACCGTCGCAGTCATTTGAAGATACAAGAGCAATTTTGTTGTCTCTCGGCTATGAAGAAAATGAAATTGAAGATACTTTATCAAAGATTCTGCCGACAATAGAAGATAACTCTAATTCTGAGGAGGTAATAAGAAAAGCTCTCACCTGTCTTTCTATGTAAAGCCCTGTTATTATTTAAACATCTGTCGGATTTTTTATATTGAATAATTTGTTATATTCTGTATATGACAAATTGTGTAAATAAATTGCTAAAAGATTTAGGCGAAAATATAAATCTGTCTCCGGACAAATGGAGCGAAGAACGATTAATTCAATCAGGAAACAAAAAATGGATATCAAATATCTTGCCTGCAGAACTCCTGAAACGAACAGTTAAGCAAGCAGTAGAGTCTCTTGTTACGATAAATGAAAGCGGAGAGTTTTATAAAGTTTTTCCGGACAATATAGAAACACCGAACTACAGCGATCTATGGGGAAGAAGTGCAAATTATATCGAAATTAATAACCGTGCTATAGCAGAAATGTTTGGCGAAAGAACAAAAAACGGAATATTAAGTTCAATAAAAATTCTTCCGGCAATTCCGCCTTCTGCAAAGAGTTGGGCAAACTGTGTGATTCTATCCCAAATTTTTCCCAATATTTACGGTGACGGATATAATAAGGGCGGGAGTGTAGAAAATTCTATTTACGGAATTAAACTCAATGCGGGTTACAGTGGAAATATTATAGATTATGACATAAAACTTTCGGGAGAAGAGCAATTTTGTGCATTTAATACTTTAGCACATATTCACGGTTTAAAAACAGGATTTAGAACTGTAATTTCTGCTGACCAAATAAAAATTGCATATCCAGACAGAGATGACGAGACTTTTAATTGGAATAATCCTGAGCATCAGGAGTTATTTATAAATGAACACGTAAAACTTATTAATACGGGCTTTGAAGCAATTTTTATAGATTCTGCCAAGCATATAGGCGGATATGATATGGGAAATTATACGGGAGTCGGAGCTCTTCCGGGATATGAGCAGATGCAGTATATTTTATATGAAATTCGTCTCCGCTCCGGTGTAACTTCAATAAGTTTTGTAGGGGAGAAAAGTACGGAAGATTTTGCGCGATATGAGAATTTAGGGCTGACTACAGGTACGGCATTTATTCCGCCAGACAATTACGACAAAGTTAAATGTTGGTCGGAAAAGCTCAAATACAACAAAAATTATGCTCCAGGAGTTGAGGTGTCAAACGATAATGATCAGGGCGGAAGAAGCTATGAAAACAGGCTCAATCGGATTAATTCTTCTCTTTTTGCGTATGAATATCCTAGTGATAAGCTCCCGAGTTTTATGCAAATGGAAGATTTGTTTCCGCTAAGATACGATACAAATACTCATCATCTTATGATGACAAATCCTTCTTATTCGTCAGACGGAACTCCTTTAAGCCACTGGGAAAATTTGTTTACAAAAGAGGACGGACGGGCATATAATACTAAAGTGAATGAATTATTTGCTCATGCTATGAATCTTTAGCCATATACACACTCGTTGACGGAAATGCAAATTCAATACCCGCTTCGCGGTATCTGTGTATAATCTCTCTTATAACCCGGCTTTTTTCGATTACATAATCACCCCAGCTTGCCTGATTTGTATAGCAGACGAGCCTTATAACAATTGAACTTGCAGACAAATTATCAATAAAAGCAAGTGCGCCATCCAGAATTGTCTCATCTTTTGAAGCTATATCAAGAAGAATTTGGCAGGCTTCGTCGAGCTTTTCATTAGATGTTCCGTACTCCACATCAATACAAAGATCGATTCTTCTTCTGTCTGTTTGCGAAACATTTGTAATTTCTTCATTTGCAAGCAGGTTGTTTGGAACATTTATGGCAAATCCTTCCAGACTTCTTACTGTTGTAGAGCGGAGGTTAATGTTTTCAACAGTTCCTTCATAGCCGTTAAACTTTATGTATTCTCCAATCTTATAAACCCTGTCCGCAAGAAGTCCGAATGATCCGAAAATGTTTCCGATAGCTTCTTTAGCCGCAAAACCGACAGCCAAACCTGTAATTCCGAAACCTGCAATAAGTGAAGCAACATTATATCCAAAACTCTGCAAAAATCCCGCAAGAAGTATAAATATAATTACAGCTTTTATAATTCTGTTTAATACAGGCATTAAATTTAACAGCGGAGAATCAGAATTTCTCATTCTTAAGCGGTTTACAATATTTCTTCCAAAAACATCTGTAAGTTTACAAAATCCCCAGATTAAAATTACATTAACTATAACACCTATAATAAACTTGGCGTGAGTTTCCGCGAACTTTATAACAGCTCCTGCAACTGCGTCAATCATAAATTAACCTCTTCTTTTTCTTAATACTTCTAATTCATCCTGAAACGGAGAAATTGATGTTAACTTTTTCATTATATCAGGCATTTTTTCAATTACAAAATTAATGTCACTTTCTTTTGTAAATCTTGAAAGACTGAATCTTATTGAACCGTGTAAAGCTGTAAACGGTACTCCCATTGCCCTCAATACATGGCTTGGTTCCAGCGAACCCGATGTACAGGCGCTTCCGGAGCTTGCGCAAATACCAAGGTCAGAGAGGTGAAGAAGTATTAATTCTCCTTCGACATACTCAAATCCGATATTTGAAGTATTCGGGACTCTGTTTTTCACACCCGTATTTAATCTTGCATTAAATACATTTTTCAAAATCCCTTCTTCAAGCTTATCTCTAAGTCTTGTAACTTCTTTTAATTCATAGCTTAAAGCTTCTTGAGCAAGCTCAGCGGCTTTTCCAATAGCAGCTATATACGGAACATTTTCCGTACCCGCTCTCATACCTCTTTCCTGGTGTCCGCCGTTTATGAGCGGAGTGAATCTCACATCAGGCTTTACGTACAAGGCGCCTATACCTTTAGGGGCGTGAAATTTATGACCGGATATTCCCAGCAAATCTATCTTTGTTTCTTTTACATTTATAGGAATTTTCCCTGCTGCCTGAACCGCATCCACAAAAAACCTCGTATCCGGAGATTTTGATTTAATATATTCCGCAATTTCTTCTACCGGATAAATTACACCGGTTTCGTTATTGGCATACATTACAGACACAAGTGCCGTATCTTTTCTGAGTTTTGACTTAAGCTCTTCTATATCCAGTTCGCCCTGAGAATTTACTCCAATGTAGTCAACCTCGTATCCGTTTTTTTCAAACTCTTTATACGTATTCAAAACGGCAGGATGCTCTACTTTTGTAGTTATAATGTGGCGTTTTTCTCTGTTACAATTCAAAACGCCCTTGATAGCAGTATTTGCCGATTCTGACCCGCACGAGGTGAAATAAATGTCCTTCTCGTTTGCTGCCCCCAGAAAATCTCTGACTTTAACCCTTGCCTCTCTTATTGCAGCAGCCGGCTTCTTTGCAAAATCGTACATGCTTGAAGGGTTTGCATAATCTTCCTTTAAATACGGAAGCATCTCTTCTAAAACTCTTTCATCTATCTTTGTAGTTGCATTATTGTCTAAATAAATCATTTTTTTACCTCTCAGGCAGAACGCATTCTCGCCGCCTATACCTGTTCGACTTCCAAATTGGCATCAACCTTGTCTTTCAAAACCGACTCGACAAATGACTTAAGCGTCATAGTTGCATTTTTGCATCCGCTGCACATGCCGGTTAATTTTACTTTAACTTTGTTGCCTTCAACATCAATAAGCTCGACATCTCCGCCGTCTTTTTGAAGCTGCGGTGAAATCTGCTGGTCTATAACTTTGCTTATTTTAAGGATTTTTTGAGTTGGAGTTAACACCTCTTCTTTAACTTCTTTTTTGTAATAAGTATCAATTATATCTTTAATAAGCCCTTTGCATCGTCCGCATGCACCGCCTGCTTTTGTATAATTTGTAACCTCTTCAACCGTCTTCAAGCCGTTGACTTTAATTGCTTCCCAAATTTGATTTTCTGTTACATTAAAACAGGTGCAGACAATTTTGTCGCCGCTTTTCGGAAGCCCTGCTTCCTCTTCAATCTCTTCTTTTCCGTAATATTTTTTTAGCGCATCTTCTAAAGCTTCCTGCCCCATAACAGAACAGTGCATTTTCTCCTGCGGAAGCCCGCCAAGCTCTTCTGCTATATCTTTATTTGTAATCTTTTTTGCTTCTTCAAGAGTTTTTCCGATAATCATTTCAGTCAAAATACTTGATGAAGCAACGGCAGAACCGCATCCAAAAGTTTGGAATTTAGCGTCTTTTATAATATTACCGTCAAGTTTTAAATATAATTTTAAAGAGTCCCCGCAAGCCAGAGAGCCGGCTTCTCCGATTAAGTCCGCATCCTCAATCTTGCCGACATTTCTCGGATTCCTATAGTGCTCCAAAACCTTCTCCGAATATTCCCACATTGTATTACCCTCTTATTATATAGTTGAATTTTAACACTATAATTTTACTACAAAAAGGAAATACAAATAACTCACTACAAAGATATTCCTGGATATAAAAACAGACCCCTCACCAAAATTTCTAAGTTTCGCCTTAGCTCAACTTGAAAATCTTCCCTGTCTTGGATTTGCTCCTCGCTTACGGAGTTGCGCCATCCGGAGGGCTGGCTGTATTGGCTGTTTCACCCGCTCCGTCCGCAGATCCGCTCTTCCGCAAGGGGCGAGGGAAATATCACGCTTAGCGTTCAGCCTACCCTCCCCTTGTGGGAGGGTCGAAATCTTTGATTTCGGGGAGGGGGTTATACAGATATTACGTCTGTAATTTTAATGCCTAAAATTATCATGGACAGTTGTTGAAACGAGTTCAGCATGACAAAGGTTTATTTTTTTATATTAAAATAACTTTTTATAACCTCAAAAATAAATTTCAAATCCTCTTTATCGCATTTATCTAATAGTTTATCAATATCACTGCGATAATATCTTTGAGGTTCATGCTCACTAAAATCGAAAAGTTCTCTCTCTGTCGTATCAAGAGCTCTTGCAATATTTTCTAATGTTTCAGCAGTCATAAAACGTTTCCCTCGCTCTATATTGCTGAGATTCGGGGTATCCATATTTATCCGCTCAGCTAATTCTTCCTGCGAAAGCCCTAACTCTTTCCTTCTGGATTTAATTCTTGCGCCTAATTTTTCTTTTAACGTTTGCATATTAACCCCTTTAATATAAATCTTACTTTCTTAATTAATTGAAAATAAGTTGCTAATATGCTATATGCATGTTATAAAATTAGTAAATTATGCTAACAATATTAAAGGATAAGCAATGGGAATATTAAAAGAAATCATTCAGGATATTTTTTCTGTTAAAAATAGCTACATTGGCGGTTTTAAATATAAAATTGTAAAGATTCTGGGCTTCAAATGTTCGAAATCCCTCGGATATAAACCGGAGGGTAAAAACAATAATATTTATGTTGTTGAAAATTCTGTTAAAAAAAGCTGTAAAAAACGTATCACAGGGCTTGGAATAAAGATTAAAGGCAATAACAATGAAATCATAGTCAATTCACCTTATAAATTTAACAATTGCAGCGTAACAATTGAGGGAAATAATTCGGTTATAATTCTTGGAGAATCAATAACATTAAATAACACTTCTTTGTATGCCGTAAATAATGCTCAAATAAATATTGGTAAAAATACCACAACGAATGGCGGCAGAATTAGTTGTATATCTAAAAACTCAAAAATAAATATTGGTGAAGATTGCATGTTTTCTTGGGATATACACATAATGAGCGGAGATCATCATATAATGACACCCCTGGAAAACAATAAAATTATTAACAAAGGGCATTTCTGTAATATTGGAAACCATGTCTGGCTCGGGTGCGGCGCAACCATTTGCAAAAATGTTGAAATTGCAGATAACTGTATTGTTGGTACAAAGTCTGTTGTTACAAAGAGTTGCTATGAAAAAAATACTGTACTTGCCGGAAATCCTGCCAGAATCATGAAACGAAATGTCAATTGGGTCAGAGAGAATGACAACTAATTCTCCAGCCGCTTCTGTTCCTGTCTCAAGAATTCGCAGTCTGCTTCAAGTCTTTTATCTTCCATTGCGTCAATAAGTTCTTCGATATTTTTAATCTGCCCGAGTTCAAATCCTACTTCCGCATACAAGACGCAGTCATTGCAGAGTCTGTAATTTCCATACTGAACCGAGCCGGCAAGCGGCTTTGTGCTTCCGCAGGCATCGCAGGTAAAAAACTCGTTTTCCGAGTCCGGATTTTCTTCTATATCATCAAGCCGCATTTGTTCTACAACAAGCTGCATTTCTTGAACAACTTCTTCCCTGTTTTTCATTCTACAAGCTCCTTCATTTCTTTAACAGCCTGCTCTAAACCTACAAAAATAGAGCGTGCAATGATTGAATGTCCGATATTTAATTCTACAAGGTTTGGAATTTCATGCATTCTATACACATTACGGTAATTCAGACCGTGACCTGCGTTAACCTTTAATCCGAAATTTTGGGCAAAAAGAGCTGCACCTTTCAAGTCCTCAAAAGCTTTTTCTTCTTCTGTCGTTCCAAAAGCTTCTGAATACCTGCCGGTATGAAGTTCTATAAAAGGAGCGCCGGTTTTTGATACTGCTGAAATCTGGTCAATATCAGGATCAATAAAGAAACTTACTTCAATATTTTTTTCAATAAGCGGCTTTACAAAATCTATTGCTCTGTTTAATTGCCCCGCAACATCCAGCCCGCCTTCTGTTGTAAGCTCCTGCCTTTTTTCCGGTACAATGCAGACAGCATGCGGTCTGAGACGGAGCGCAATCTCCTGCATTTCATCTGTCATTGCCATTTCCAGATTCAGGCGGACTCTTGGAAGCATTCTGATTGCCTCAACATCAGCATCTTTAATATGGCGCCTGTCCTCTCTTAAATGAGTGGTGATTGATTCGACCTTACAGTCCTTGCAAATTCTTGCAGCCGCAAGGACATCCGGCTCGTTTCCGCCCCTTGCGTTTCTGAGTGTTGCAACATGATCTATATTTACACCTAATAACATTTTATTTGCTCCTTAATTCTTTGATTTTATTAATCTTTAATAATGCAGTATAAGTAGGCAGAATTGTAATTTCATTATCCGCCGATTGGGAAATATATTCAACCGCTTTTTTAATTTCCGGAATAATTTTAATCTGACATTCCGGAATCCCCGCGTATTTGAGTCTCAAAGCCATATCATTTGCTCTTATACCGGAGACAACAATCTCATTTTTATTAGTATTTACCCGTTCAAATTCCGCATCCCAGAGCCATGAAACATCGCGTCCGTCAGCATAGTTGTCATTAATTATAATTAACAGATTAGAATCTTTGCTGACGGTTTTTAATACTTCGTTTGCGCCGATAGGATTTTTTATAAGCTGAATAAGAGTCCTTTTTCCGTTCAAATACTTAACCTCGCTTCTTCCGAAAGCGACTTTAAATGAACTCAAATGCTTTTCAATATCTTCAATTCCCAACTCAAGACAGAGCGCTATAGCCGCAAGAGCGTTATATGCGTTATAAAGTCCGACAAGAGGAATTTCATAAGTTTTATCAGTCTCCGAAGGGCAGGCTATATTTAATATTGAGTAATCTTTATACAAAATAACATCCGCCTTGTAGTTAGGCTCAGGTCTTCTGTATCCGCACTCGCAGTAATAATGCCCCTGCTGGGCAAAAAATTTCTTTTCGTATTTTAAAGCCTTTCCGCAAGGACAATTGAAGGTTTCTTCTGTAGAAGATTTAGACTTTAAGCTTTCATCCGCATAGTAAACATTTTCTATTCCGTAAAAAATCTTGTTTTTGCCCTCAAAAGAAGCTACAAGCGGATCGTCCGCATTCAATAAAAGTTTTATATCCGGTTTCTTATTAATACCGTCCTGTATTAAACGTTTTGTTGTCGCAAGTTCTCCGTACCTGTCAAGCTGGTCACGGAAAAGGTTTGTTACAACAAGATAATCCGCATCAAATTGGTCGTAAATCTTTGATAAATAAGCTTCATCAGATTCTATTACAGAATAATCCGTTTTGCCAAAAGGATTTAAGGAAACCGAGAGAGCGTTAACTACACCCGTAAGCATATTTGCACCCATTGCGTTATTGATAACAGAAGCTCCGCTTTTTTTGATTAAGTGCGTTATAAGCCCGGAGGTGGTAGTTTTACCGTTAGTTCCGGTTACATTAATCTTTGTTTTTATATATTTATTGCATTTTTTAAGAAAATCCGGTGAGATTTTCAGCACAATCCGCCCTATAATCGAGGTTCCGGAAGAAAGTTTTGTTATACGTAAAAAACAACTTATAATTCTTGCAAGTATTAATGAAAAATAAAAATTCATTGTGCTCCTTAGATTTGTTGAAGATGAGTGGTTGAATAAATTAATATCTTATGAAAAATATGAACAAAACAGGCTTGAGGTTACAAATTCGGATGTTTATTTATCTCATCCGATTGCTGCTCATTTGTCTGAATTTCTGTTTTTTCTTGTTCAAGCTCTTGTATTTGTAATTCTGTTTCTCTAGCTTTTAACATAGCCTGAACAATTTTATCATCTTTTTTCTTTATATCAGCAAAAACCGTTTTTAATTCTTCTTCGCTGAGACCTTTCGGGCTTTTTACACAAACAACGATTTTTTCTTTTTTAAATATAAAGTATGAAGCAATTATAATTCCCCATAGTAATACTCCCTGAATAATACCAATGGAAGGTATTGCATTATTACAGATTAAAGAAAGAAAATTCCAAAGATGCATAGCCAGCCATCCCGGAAAAACTATAAATCCGACAAACAGGCAGCATAATGCCATTCCCAGTATAATCAGTCCCTTTATTCCCCTGATTTGTATTACATTTAAATTCTTTTTCATTCATACCTCTATCAAAACTTTTATTTAGATTTTGTTGTTAATCATTTTGAGAAACTCATCCTCATTCAATATTATAACACCTAAATTTTGTGCTTTGTCTAATTTTGAACCCGGATTATCGCCTGCTACTACATAAGAGGTCTTTTTAGAAACAGAAGATGAAACTTTCCCCCCCATCATTTTTATTCTGTCACC